>JAOPXL010000004.1 GCA_025965175.1 Aeromicrobium sp. | reverse complement strand
GCACATCTTCTCTGGGAGGACACCGTGGCGGACGTCGCCGGCAACAACTTCGACATCGTGATTCTCGGCGGCGGCAGTGGCGGGTACGCCTGCGCGCTCCGCGCCGTGCAGCTGGGCAAGTCAGTCGCCCTGATCGAGAAGGGCAAGCTGGGCGGCACGTGCCTGCACACCGGCTGCATTCCGACCAAGGCGCTGCTGCACTCCGCGGAGGTCGCTGACAGTACCCGCGAGAGCGCGCACTTCGGGATCAAGTCGACCCTCGAGGGCATCGACATGACGGCCGTCAACTCCTACAAGGACGGCGTCGTCGACCGCCTCTACAAGGGGCTGCAGGGACTCATCAAGTCCGGCGGCATCACGGTCGTCGAGGGCGAGGGCAGGCTCGTCGACACCAAGACCGTAGAGGTCAACGGCGAGCGCTACACCGGCACCAACGTGGTCCTGGCCACCGGCTCGGTGTCCCGCACGCTGGGCCTGGAGATCGGCGGACGGGTCATCACGAGCTCCGAGGCGCTCACGATGAGCGAGGTGCCCGACAAGGTCGTCATCATCGGCGGCTCGGTCATCGGCGTGGAGTTCGCGAGCGTCTGGAAGTCGTTCGGTGCCGACGTCACGATCATCGAGGGCCTGCCGTCGCTGGTCCCGTTGGAGGACCCCTCGCTGTCCAAGCAGCTCGAGCGGGCGTTCCGCAAGCGCAAGATCAACTTCAAGACGGGCGTCAAGTTCGAGTCGGTCAAGCAGACCGACTCCGGCGTCACCGTGACCCTGGAGAACGGCGACACGATCGACACCGACCTGGTCCTCGTCGCCGTCGGTCGCGGCCCCAACTCCGCCGGCATGGGCTACGAGGAGGCCGGCATCACGGTCGACCGTGGCTGGGTCCCCACCAACGAGCGGCTCGCGACCAACATCGAGGGCGTCTTCGCCGTCGGCGACCTGGTCCCGGGCCTGCAGCTGGCGCACCGCGGCTTCGCCCACGGCATCTTCGTGGCCGAGGAGATCGCGGGCCTCAAGCCGCAGCCGGTCGTCGACTCGGGCATCCCACGCGTGACGTACTGCGACCCCGAGATCGCGTCGGTCGGCATCACCGAGCCGCAGGCCAAGGAGAAGTACGGCGACGACGGCATCGAGACCGTCGAGTACAACCTCGGCGGCAACGGCAAGTCCCAGATCCTCGGCACGGCGGGCTCGATCAAGCTGGTCCGTGAGAAGGACGGCCCGATCGTCGGCGTCCACATGATCGGCGCCCGCTACGGCGAGCAGGTCGGCGAGGCTTCGCTGATGGTCAACTGGGAGGCCTATCCCGAGGACGTCGCCCAGTTCATCCACGCGCACCCCACCCAGAACGAGGCGCTCGGCGAGGCTGCCCTCGCCCTCGCCGGCAAGCCCCTCCACTCCCACGCCTGACCCGACTTAGAGGACACTATGGCTACCGAAGTCACCCTTCCCGCACTCGGCGAAAGCGTCACCGAGGGCACCGTCACCCAATGGTTGAAGCAGGTCGGTGACAGCGTCGCCGTCGACGAGCCGCTGCTGGAGATCTCGACCGACAAGGTCGACACCGAGATCCCCTCCCCGGTCGCGGGCGTGCTGCTCGAGATCAAGGCGGAGGAGGACGACACCATCGAGGTCGGCGCGGTGCTGGCCGTCATCGGTGACGAGGGTGAGAGCGCGGGCGGAGACGCCCCCGCCGCCGAGTCCGCCGAGGCCGCCCCCGAGCCGGCCGCGGAGCCCGCCTCCGGCGACGAGCCCGAGCCGGCCGCGGAGGCCGAGGAGCGCGCGGTGACCCCCGAGCAGAGCGCCGAGGCCGAGCACGACGTCGCCGAGACCGCGGCAGCGCCGCAGGCCGACACCGCTCCGGCGTCCGGCGGTGGCACCGAGGTGACCCTGCCCGCGCTCGGCGAGAGCGTCACCGAGGGCACCGTCACCCAGTGGCTCAAGGCCGTCGGTGACGACGTCGCCGTCGACGAGCCGCTGCTGGAGATCTCGACCGACAAGGTCGACACCGAGATCCCGTCGCCCGTCGCGGGCAAGCTGCTCGAGATCCGGGCAGAGGAGGACGAGACCGTCGAGGTCGGCGCCGTCCTCGCGGTGATCGGTGCGGAGGGCGCTGCTCCCGCCGAGAAGGCACCCGAGCCCGAGGCGGAGAAGGCCCCGGAGCCGGCGCCCGAGCCCGAGAAGACACCGGAGCCCGAGCCCGCCGCCAAGCAGGCGCCCACCCCGGAGCCGGCCCAGCCCGAGACCCAGGCCAGCCCGGCCGCGGCTCCCGCGCCCGCCGAGTCCTCCGACAGCAACGGCGACTCCTACGTCACCCCGATCGTCCGCAAGCTCGCCAAGCAGCACGGCGTCGACCTGGCCGCCCTGTCGGGCACCGGTGTCGGGGGCCGCATCCGCAAGCAGGACGTCCTCGACGCCGCTGCCGCCGCGGAGAAGCCCGCCGAGCCCGCCCCGGCAGCCGCCGCGGCATCGGCTCCGGACCGGTCGTCCGATCCGTCGCCGCTGCGTGGCAAGACCGAGAAGGTCACCCGCCTGCGTCGCACGATCGCGACCCGCATGGTGCAGTCGCTGCAGGGTTCGGCGCAGCTGACCCAGGTCCACGAGGTCGACGTCACCGAGGTGGCCCGGCTCCGCGCCCTCCACAAGGGCGCGTTCCTGGAGCGCGAGGGCGTCAAGCTGACATTCCTGCCGTTCTTCGCCAAGGCCGCGGTCGAGGCGCTCAAGTCGTACCCCAAGGTCAACTCGGCCCTGGATCTCGACGCGGGCACCATCACCTACCCGGCCGGCGAGCACCTCGGCATCGCGGTCGACACCGAGCGGGGGCTGATCGTCCCGACGATCCGCGACGCCGGCGACCTGTCGATCGCCGGGCTGGCGCGCAAGATCGCCGACGCGGCCGAGCGCACCCGGACCAACAAGATCACGCCGGACGAGCTGTCGGGCGCGACCTTCACGATCACGAACCTGGGCAGCAACGGTGCCCTGTTCGACACGCCGATCATCAACCAGCCGCAGGTCGCGATCCTGGGTGTCGGCGCCGTCGTCAAGCGTCCCGTCGTCGTGACGGACGCCCACGGCAGCGACAGCATCTCGGTGCGCAGCATGGCCTACCTGGCGCTGACGTACGACCACCGCATCGTCGACGGAGCCGACGCAGGTCGGTTCCTGACAGCCATGAAGCAGCGCCTCGAGACCGGCTCGTTCGAGGCAGAGCTCGGCTCCTGATGCACGTCGTGATCGGTGGGGCCTCCGGGTTCCTCGGATCCGCGCTGACGGCACACCTGCGTCGCCAGGGCCACGAGGTCACCCGCCTCGTGCGCTCCGGCGAGCCGGCTGCGGACGCGTCCCTCTGGGACCCGTACGCCGGCCGGGTCGACCAGGAGCTCGTCGATCGCGCGGACGCCGTGGTCAACCTGACCGGCTCCCCGATCTCGAAGTGGCCCCGCACCAAGGCCCGCAGGCAGGAGATCCTGCAGTCCCGGGTCATGGCCACCAGCACGCTGGCCAAGGCCGTCGCGGCCTCCAGCAGCCCGACCACGTTGATCTCCGGATCGGGCATGTCCTGGTACGGCACCGACCGTGGTGGGGAGATCCTCACCGAGGCCGGCTCGACCGGCAGCGGCTTCCTCGCCGAGGTGTCCCGGCAGTGGGAGGATTCGGCGGCGGCCGCGCTCGAGGCCGGCGCACGGACCTGCTTCGTCCGGACGTCCCTGGTGCTGGACGGCAGCGGCGGCGTCCTCAAGCTCATGGCCCCCGTCTGGAAGCTCGGCGGTGGAGCCAGGCTGGGCACCGGCCGTCAGTACATGTCACTGATCTCCCTGGTCGACTGGGTACGCGGGGTGACGTTCCTGGTTGAGCGCGACGACGCCGCCGGCCCGTTCAACTTCGCGATGCCCGAGTCGGTCACCAACGCGGAGTTCACCGACGCCCTCGGTGAGGCCGTGCACCGGCCGACGTTCCTGGCCGCCCCGCGCTTCGCGGTCAAGGCGGCCCTCGGTGGCATCTCGGAGGACCTGCTGGGCTCGCTGCGGGTGTCCCCCGTCGCGCTGCTCAACGCCGGCTTCGAGTTCGAGACCCCCGACCTCCGATCGGCCCTGGCCTCCGCCCTGTCATGAGCGTCCCGCTCCCGGAGCCCAACGCCACCGTGACGGACCCGGTCGCCCGGATCGTGGGGTACCTCGACCACTTCCGGTCCGAGGTCCGCCGGCTCGCCACGAGCCTGTCCGCGAAGCAGCTGGAACGTCGGGTCGCCCCGTCGGGCTGGTCGGTCCCCGAGCTCGTCGGGCACCTGGTCCACATGGAGCGTCGCTGGCTGGTGTGGGGATTCCTCGGCGAGGACGTGCCCGATCCGCAGGCCGACCGCGACACCGACGGCCGGTTCGTGACCCGACGGCCCTTGGACGAGCTGCTCGACGCGCTTGACGCCGGTGGTGTCCGCACCCGCGAGATCGTCGCGACCCACGACCCGTCGGCGCTCTCCTCGACCGGCGGTCAGTTCGCCGACGGTGACGAGCGACCGACGCTGCTCGCGATCCTGTTCCACGTGCTCCAGGAGTACGCCCGCCACGCCGGCCACCTGGACATCGCCCACGAGCTGATCACGGAGGCCTGATTCACCCCGCCCGGATCGCCGCCGACGCGCTGATCCGCCACCCGTGATCCGTGCGGGACAGCGTCACGACCCGCCGGGACGGCTCGTCGTCGGGCAGCGGAGTCGTCGAGCCGTCGCCCCACGCGATGCGGGCCGGGCCCAGCCGGTCGACGACGTCGAGCCGGACCTGCCGCGACGACGAGTCGATGACACGGCACGACAGGATCCGCAGCCGGGCGCCGACGACGCGGGCGTCCCGCGTGGCGTAGCCGCTGATAGTCCGCGCATCCGCCGACAGCGCACGACTCCCCCGGGCGTACACCCCCTCGAGCCGGCGCGGCTCGGCCCGCGCGAACGCGACCGCCCGCTGCTCGTCGAGCCCCGCCAGGGTCACGGCCCACCGGTCGTCGGCGGCAGGCGAGGCCGCGCGCACGGCCATCACGACGACCCAGAGCCAGTCCATGACGCCACTGTGCCGCCGATGCGCGCCCGGCGTCGCCGCTCGTCCACAGGCTGGCGCGCGGGGATACGCTGGCCGGGTGACCTCCCTGCAGATCGTCGACGACTGGTACGGCTCCGCCGCGATCGACTACGAGGACGCGTGGGCGCTCCAGCGCGAGATCCACGCCCAGCGGGTCGCCGACGAGATCCCGGACACCGCGCTGTTCCTCGAGCACCCGCCGGTGTTCACCGCGGGCCGCCGCACCGAGCCGCACGAGCGGCCGTTCGACGGAACACCCGTCGTCGACGTCGACCGCGGCGGCAAGATCACGTTCCACGGACCGGGGCAGCTGGTCGGCTATCCCATCACCAAGCTTCCCTCGCACGTCCTGGTCGTCGACTACGTTCGGCGGGTCGAGGAGGCCGTCATCCGCGCGGCCGCCGACCTGGGGGTCCTCACCGGACGGGTGCAGGGACGTTCCGGGGTCTGGCTGGCAGCGTCCGCCGGTCGTCCGGAGCGCAAGGTCGGCGCGATCGGCATCCGGGTGTCGCGGGGAGTTACGATGCACGGCTTCTCCCTCAATGCCGACGTCGACCTGGCCTACTACGAACGCTTCGTCCCGTGCGGCATCGCCGACGCCGGCGTGACCTCGTTGAGTGCCGAGCTGGGCCGTGACGTCACGGTGCCGGAGGCCGCCGCCGCGGTGGCCTCGCACCTCGTCGAGCTGCTGGAGTGGCAGCCGTACACGCCCTCCCCCGACCTGGTCCACGACGATCGTCCCGCCGTTCCGGTGCTCGGTCTGAGCGCTGGGGCACAGGCGTAGGCTGGCCGGGTGACCATCGCACCTGAGGGACGCAAGATGCTGCGTCTGGAAGTCCGCAACGCGGAGACGCCGATCGAGAAGAAGCCCACCTGGATCAAGACCCGGGCGAAGATGGGACCGGAGTACAACGAGCTCATGAAGCTCGTCAAGGGCGAGGGCCTGCACACCGTCTGCCAGGAAGCCGGCTGCCCCAACATCTTCGAGTGCTGGGAGGACCGCGAGGCCACCTTCCTCATCGGGGGCGAGCAGTGCACGCGTCGGTGCGACTTCTGCCAGATCGACACCGGCAAGCCCGACCCGCTGGACCGCGACGAGCCCCGTCGGGTCGCCGAGTCGGTGCAGAAGATGGAGCTGCGCTACGCCACCATCACCGGTGTCGCCCGCGACGACCTGCCCGACGGCGGGGCCTGGCTGTACGCCGAGACGGTCCGCAAGATCCACGAGCTCAACCCTGGGACGGGTGTCGAGAACCTCATCCCTGATTTCAACGGCATCCCCGAGTTGCTGACCGAGGTCTTCGAGTCCCGCCCCGAGGTCCTGGCCCACAATGTCGAGACCGTCCCGCGGATCTTCAAGCGCATCCGCCCGGCGTTCCGCTACGAGCGGTCGCTCGACGTCATCACCCAGGCCCGGGACTTCGGCCTGGTGACCAAGTCCAATCTCATCCTCGGCATGGGCGAGACCCGCGAGGAGGTCTCCCAGGCGCTGGTCGACCTGCACGAGGCCGGCTGTGACCTCATCACGATCACGCAGTACCTCCGCCCCTCGGTGCGGCACCATCCCGTCGAGCGCTGGGTCAAGCCCGAGGAGTTCGTCGACCTCAAGACCGAGGCCGACGAGATCGGCTTCGCCGGTGTCATGTCCGGACCGCTCGTCCGCTCGTCGTACCGGGCCGGAACGCTCTACAAGCAGGCCATCGAGTCAGGACGCGGCATGGGCGCAGCCCACGCTGCGCCGTAGACTGTCCCTCATGTCCAACACCGCTCCTGAACCCGCCAAGGGCCGCATCCGTCAGATGCGCCAGGCGTACACGATCACCAAGCGCAGCGATCGCAACATCGGCCTGATCCTGCTGCTCACCTTCCTCGTGGTGGGAGGCGTCTTCGCGACGCTGGGCCACTTCCTGTTCGGGACTGGCACGTTCGGACTCATCGTCACGATCCTGTTCGGCCTGCTGACAGGGCTGTTGGGAGTCCTGATCGTCTTCGGCCGCCGCGCCGAGAAGGCGGCCTACGCCCAGGTCGAGGGCCAGAAGGGTGCCGCTGCCGGCGCGCTGCAGATGCTGCGCCGTGGCTGGGAGACCAAGCCCGCCGTCGCGTTCAACAAGAACCAGGACGTCATCCACCGCGTCGTCGGCCGTCCCGGCATCATCCTCATCGGGGAGGGCAACCCCAACGCGGTTCGTGCGCTGCTCGCCTCCGAGGTCAAGAAGCACGCGCGCATCGGCGGTGACGACGTCCCCGTGACGTCGATCGTCGTCGGCACGGGTGAGGGCGAGGTTCGGTTGACCAAGCTCGTCAAGCACATCCAGAAGCTGCCCAAGAAGATCAAGCCCGCCCAGATGACCGCGGTGCTCTACAAGATCAAGGCGCTCGACGCCATGCGTCCGGCCGCCCCCATGCCCCGCGGCCCCGTGCCGACCAGCATGAAGGGCTCCCGCAAGGCCATGCGCGGCTGATCCTGCCCCGAAACCCAGGTCGGGGCGGTGCACGGGTCGCCCAACCCCGCCAGGCCGCGCCGTGGGCGGTGCATGAGTCGCCTCACCCGCGCACATCGGCCCACTGGTGCACCGCCGACGCCGGCGAAAGGCGACTGGTGCACCGCCCTGGGCGTTGATCAGGCCCGCACGACCCGGGATCCGGCCGCCAGGTCGTGCAGCCCACGCTTGTCGTCGGTCATGATGATCGCCGGCAGGACGACGCTCAGCAGCAGCGTGCGCACCAGCGCCCGCGGGATGCCGATCGGCCGGCCGTCGGGGTTTTCGACCCTCATCCCGAGCAGCCGCTTGCCGATCGACATGCCGACCAGCCCAGTCAGCAGAGTGACCTCGGCGATGAAGAACGCCGTGATGATGAGGTTCTGCTCGATGTTCTTCGGCGGGTAGTCGACACCGGCGAGCGCCACGGCGCTCAGCGCCGCGATGACCCAGTCGATGAGCAGCGCGAGCAGACGGCGGCCGAGCGAGGGGATCTCCACCTCGCGAGCGTACCGATGGGTGCCCCTCGCGCCTCGGGCAGCCACTTGTAACATGCTCGAAACAATCCGGAGACGGGTGGGAAACTGCGCCCTTCTACGCTCGACGATACGGTGCAGTGACGCACTTACCTGCCGTATCGACAAACGAAGGCCGCAACCCCCCGCGGTCGAGGAGGCCACATGTTCGGCAATGCCGACGAGCTGTTCAAGTTCATCAAGGACGAGGGCGTCGAGTACCTCGACGTCCGTTTCACCGATCTGCCGGGCATCCAGCAGCAGGTCACCCTTCCTGCCTCGACGTTCGACGCGAGCATGGTCGAGAGCGGTGTGGCGTTCGACGGCTCCTCGATCCGCGGCTTCCAGACGATCGACCAGTCCGACATGGTGCTGTTCCCCGACGTCAAGACGGCGTACGTCGACCCGTTCAAGCGTCGCAAGACCATCGCGATGGACTTCTTCGTCCACGACCCGATCACGGGTGAGGCGTACTCCCGCGACCCGCGCAACATCGCTCGCAAGGCCGAGGCGTACCTCGCCACGACCGGCATCGGCGACACCGCGTTCTTCGCCCCCGAGGCGGAGTTCTACATCTTCGACCGGGTCAGCTACGGCACCAGCGCCAACAAGTCGTTCTACGAGATCACGTCGTCGGAGGCCGCCTGGTCCACGGGCGACGAGGTCGACGGCAACCGCGGCTACCAGGTCCGCTACAAGGGCGGCTACTTCCCGGTCGCGCCTACTGACCGCACGGCCGACCTGCGCAACGACATGATGACCAACCTGACCAACGCGGGCCTCACGCTCGAGCGTGGCCACCACGAGGTCGGCACCGCTGGTCAGGGCGAGATCAACTACCGGTTCGACACTCTGCTCAAGGCCGCGGACGACGTCATGAAGTTCAAGTACATCGTGCGCAACACGGCGTGGGCCAACGACAAGACCGTGACCTTCATGCCGAAGCCCCTCTTCGGTGACAACGGCTCGGGCATGCACGTGCACCAGTCGATCTGGAACGACGGTGAGCCGCTGTTCTACGACGAGTCGGGCTACGGCGGACTGTCGGACATGGCGCGGCACTACATTGGCGGCATCCTGAAGCACGCGCCGTCGCTGCTGGCATTCACGAACCCGTCGGTCAACTCCTACCACCGCCTGGTCCCGGGCTTCGAGGCGCCGATCGCGCTCGTCTACTCGGCCCGCAACCGCTCGGCGTGCGTCCGTATCCCGATCACGGGCTCGAACCCCAAGGCCAAGCGCATCGAGTTCCGCTGCCCCGACCCGTCGGCCAACCCGTACCTCGCCTTCTCGGCGCTGCTGCTGGCCGGGATCGACGGCATCAAGAACAAGATCGAGCCGCCGGCCCCGATCGACAAGAACATCTACGAGCTGCCGCCCGAGGAGTACGAGGCCATCGACATGGTCCCGACCTCGCTCAACGCCGTCCTCGACTCCCTCGAGGCCGACCACGAGTTCCTCACCGCCGGTGACGTGTTCACGCCCGACCTGATCGAGACGTGGATCGACTACAAGCGCACCGAGGAGATCCTGCCCGTGCAGCTGCGGCCGCACCCGCACGAGTTCGAGCTCTACTACGACATCTGATTGAGCGTGGGTTCAGACCCACGTGCCAGGTGCCGAAACGGCCGCTGACTGTGACACGTCTTCCGACGTCTTCCAGCCTCAGCGGTCGTTTTTCGTCGGCGTGCGCCGGCTGTCCCACCGCGCGAGATCGGCAGATCTGCCGATAGGCGGCGTCTCCCGGGCTCGATATGGTGGGTTCAGGCCATCGCTGAACGATGACTGCATCACTGCCGGGTCGTGCAGGCCGCGGCGGGCCGAAGACGTGGAGGACGTCGGACTCCGGCAGCCGGCACGACGGAGACCACGCCCTCCCGATCACACCCACCGGCCCCCGGACCGAGCCCTAAAGGGGGGCCCGATGCGCCTCACCCGCCTCGTGCACACCTTACGGACCAGCCTGTGGCTGATTCCCCTGCTGTGCGTCCTGGCCGGCGTGCTGATCGTCATCGGCGCGCTCTGGCTCGACCGCCGGTCGGGCTACACCCTGGTCCCCCAGAGCGTGACGGGAACGCCCAGCGGCGTGCAGACGAGCCTGTCGGTGTTCGCCACCGCGATGGCCTCGCTGATCAGCCTCGTGCTCACCGTGACGCTGGTGGTGGTGCAGCTGGCGATGGGGCAGTTCTCCCCGCGGATCGTGGGCGCGCTGCTGTCAGACCGGTTCAGCCAGCTGGCGATCGGCCTGTTCGCGGGGACGTTCGTCGTCGCCGTGCTCACTCTCCGCGAGCTCCGCGGTTCGGACACCGGCACCGTTCCCGGCCTGTCGGTGCTGCTGGCCTACCTGTTGATGTTCGCCAGCCTCGTGACGTTGATCGTCTTCGTACACCACTCCGGGCAGACCATGCGGGCGACTGGGCTGATCGACCTGGTCGGCGACCGCACCCGCGACCTCATCGAGTCGTCCTTCCCCGCGGCGCCCCTCCCGGACGCCGACCCCGACGTGATAACCGCGCAGGAGCCGGGGAATGTCGTCCGGGTCGACCGCTCCGGGCTCGTCGCCGCCGCGCGCCGCGCTGACTGCGTCCTCGAGCTGGTGCCCGTCGTCGGCGACTTCGTGTCGGGCGGGGCACCGTTGTTCCGCGTGCACCCCGGCCCCCGACGGGCGGCGGACGTCGCCGGGCCGGCCACGCGGCTGCGGGTCGAGGAGATCGCGCGACTGGTTCTCGTGGGCCCCGAGCGCGTGCACACGGAGGACCCTCCCTACGGGCTGCGGAAGCTGGTTGACATCGCCGAGCGGTCGATCGCTCAGCCGTTCGACGACCCGACAACGACCCTGCAGGCGCTGCACCGGCTGCACGACCTGCTGCGCCAGCTCGCAACCCGCCCGCTCCCCGCAGGCGAGCACCCGGACGAGGACGGGGTGGTCCGTCTGGTCGAGCGCACGCTGTCTTGGGACGGCTACGTGCGACTTGCGTTCGACGAGATTCGGCTGGCCGGCGCGGCCTCGCCACAAGTGACCCGTCGCCTGTCCGGGGCGCTGCAGGACCTCAAGAGCGTCGCCCCGCCCGACCGACAGGCCCCGCTCGACCGCCAGCTGCGGCTGCTGACCGCCGCCGTCCATCGGGCCTACGAGGACGAGGAGGACATCGTCGCCGCCCTCACGCCCGACTCCGAGGGCATCGGGTCCGGAGCCGACGTCACCACCGCCGTGCGCCTGGACAGCGGCACGCCGGACGCCGATGGCCGGCCCGCACGCACGCAGGGGTAGTGGGCTGCTTCGATGGGCCGGCCCCCCCCTCGTCGGAGACGCCATCCGGGATCGCGAACGCCCCCTGATCGGCGTAGGGCACGGATGTAGGGGGCGTGACTGCCCGCCCAGCCGCCCAACGCGTGGGAGTACCCCGCAGCAGCCGCCGATCCCCTGACCCCACAGCGCCTCGGTGATCCCCGGGTTGGGGTTGCCGTTGTCGCACAGCGACCACAGCCCCTGCCGGCAGTACCAGCACTGCCCACAGCCGATGAACGAGACCACCACGACCCGGTCGCCGATCTTGTGCTTCGTGACGTTCTTGCCCACCTCGGCCACCGTGCCCATGAACGCGTGTCCAAGCACGTCACCGGCGCGCATCGCGGGAATGTAGCCGCCCAGCAGGTGCAGGTCCGAGCCGCAGGTCACCGACAGGCTGACCTCGAGCATGATGTCGTGGTCGTTGAGCATCTTCGGCTCCGGGACGTCCTCCACCCCGACCTCGTTGACGCCCCGCAGGTCACCGCCTTCACAGCACCCCCCTTGGGCGCCCGCTTCGTGGCCGCCTCCAGCGCCGCGCCGGCCGGCGTGGCGTTCCGCTTGCCGTGCGGGGCGGGGTCGACCGCCAGCACCTCGCCGACCTCGATCAGCTGCTTGGCCTTGCGCAGCGCGGAGCGCAAGTCGCCCTGCGGATCGCTGCCCGTCTGCCTCGCTGGACCGGAGGCGCTCCCCGAGGACCGCTGGGTCAACCGCGCGGCCAGCTCGGTGCCCTTGCCGCCCGGCGCCGGGCGCCGGGCGCCGGGCGGATCCGTGTCTCGATGCGGTCGCCGTACGCGGCCAGCGGCGCCGGCAGCGAGGTGGCGTCGATCTGAGTCGACTCGCGGTAGGTGCTCACCACCAGCCATCCGGACGCCGGAGCGCTCGCCGCGCCGGGGCCACTCCCGTGCTCGAAGACCGAGCGGACTCGGCGGACGACGGTGCCACCGCCCGGGCGGCCAGCGACGCCACGCTCCCCGGCGCACTCGTCACGAGCCACCGCCCACACCGGCGGACTGAGGGGCGCCGGCGAACTCCTGCACGATGCGCTCGCAGAACGCCGGCAGGTCGTCGGGTGACCGGCTGGTCGTGATGTTGCCGTCGGTGACGACCTGCTCGTCGACCACCTCCGCCCCGGCGTTGCGCAGGTCGGTGCGCACGCTCGGCCACGAGGTCAGCCGGCGGCCGCGCGCGACGTCGGCCTCGACGAAGCTCCACGGGCCGTGGCAGATCGAGGCGACCGGCTTGCCCGACTGCACGAAGTCCCGGACGAACCGCACGGCGGCAGGTTCCATCCGCAGCTTGTCCGGGTTCACCGTCCCCCCAGGCAGCAGCAGGGCGTCGTAGTCATCGATCGAGGCGTCCCCGACGAGCCGGTCGACGCCGAAGGTCCCGGCGTCCTCCAGGTCCTGGTTGCGCGCCAGGATCTCGCCGCTCTTGATGGAGACGACGTCTGTGCGGGCACCGGCGTCCTCGAGGGCTTGGCGAGGCTGCTCCAGCTCCACGCGCTCCACGCCGTCGGCGGCCAGGATCGCAACCCGCCTTCCGTTCAGCTCCCCGGCCATGTCAGCTCCCAGCCATCGCCGGGTGCAGGACGACCTTCGTCCAACCGTCGTCGCGGTTGTCAAAGTGCTCATAGGCCTCCGGTCCCTGGCCCAGCGGCAGCTCGTGGCTGACGATGAACGACGGCTCGGCCTTGCCCCCGGCGATCAGGTCGCGCAGCTGCCGGTTGTACTTCTTGACCGGGGCCTGGCCGCTGCCGAGGTGCTGACCCTTGAACCAGAACATGCCGAAGTCGAAGGCGAGCTTGCCCTGCTTCGCCAGCTCGTCGCGGCCCCCGGGGTCCTCGGGCACGAAGACGCCGACGCACCCGATCTGCCCGGTGAAGCGCACCGAGGCGACCAACCGGTTCATCGTCAGGTTGGCCCGCTCCTGGCCGTCGGGCTCGTGCGCCTGATAACCGACGCACTCGCAGCCGTTGTCCGCGCCCAGCCCCATCGTCTGGTCAAGAACGACCTGCACCGGATCGACCTTCGAGTCGTCGATCGCGATCGCGCCGATCGACTCCGCCAGCCGCAGCCGGTCGGGGTGCCGGTCGACCACCATCACCTTGCTCGCCCCCCGGATGGTGGCCGAGAGGGCGGCCATCAGCCCTACCGGGCCGGCACCGTAGATGACCGTCTGGTCGCCGGGCTTCACGCCGGCCATCTCGGTGGCGTGGTAGCCGGTCGGGAAGATGTCGGCGAGCATCACGTAGTCGGTCTGGCGCTCCTCGGCATCCTCCCCCAGACGCAGGCAGTTGAAGTCACCCCAGGGCACGCGCAGCAGCTCGGCCTGACCCCCGGCCCACGGCCCCATGTCGGCGAAGCCGTACGCGGCGCCGGCCATCTTCGGGTCCGGCTGAGCGGTCAGGCAGTAGTTCGTGAGCTGGCGCTCGCAGTTCTTGCAGTGACCGCAAGCGATGTTGAACGGCAGGACGACGTACTCACCCACCTGGACCTTGTCGACCCCGTCGCCGACCTCGACCACCTGACCCAAGTTCTCGTGCCCGAACCAGCGGCCGGTCTCGAAATCGGTCCGACCCTCGTACATGTGGAGGTCCGAGCCGCAGATGTTCGCCGACGTGACCCTCACCAGGACGTCGGTCGGCCGCTCGATCCGCGCGTCCGGTACCTCCTTGACGCTGACCTGCCGTGGTCCGTCGTACACCAATGCCTTCATGCTGCCTCCTCGTCCCGGATGGCGGCCCATCCGGGCTCGCCACTCCATTACACGCGGTGCGGCGCGAGATCGGTATTGGCAGAAATGCCGATACCGCTCTCCGGGGAGCCGACGCGGCGAGGCCCGGCGCACCCCGGCTCCGCAAGAACGCCGGTGCAATCGCCTCCGATCGCATGACGGGGTACGCTAGTCGAGAGAATAAGTTGCTCTGCCAAAAGGCAGGAACGGTCGCCGACCCGCTGGCCGGGGTCTTTACCGATCACCAGCGTCCGATCTTCTTTGAGATCCCGGCGCGTCCGATTCGCATCGCCGTAGGGAGTCCCTATGCGGGACGATTCGTCCGTCGCTGAGATGATCGAGATCGCTGCCTCCACCGCTCCTCTCCCGGAACGAGCACAAGGCCTCTTGGAGAGGCTGAACCGAAGCGTGCCATTCCAAGCCGCATGGCTGGCTCTGACCTATCCTCGGTCGAACCTCTACGCGACCGTGAGCAGCACAGGGCTGGACCAATCCGCCATCGACTACCTCAACCGGCCGACGATTGCGCACGAGATCCAGTTGACCGGACTCAACCGCAACCAGCCGCCGGTCAGCCTGGCGGAGCTCCCCGCAGCCATTGAGGAACTGCCCACATGGGCCGAGTGCCTCATTCCGGCCGGCTTCCGGGAAGTATTGAGCATCGGGCTCTTCGAACCCGGTGGCCTTCACGTAGGGATCCTCAACCTGTTGTTCGCCAGCGGCGAGCCACCGTCGGCTTCGATGCGCGCCTGCGTCGCGCGGCTCTCGCCGCTGATGGCCCGGGGTGTGTCCCCCGTGCGTTCGTTGCTCGCTACCGCGCGCATAGTGCAAGGCGCCACGGCGGGTGCCGTCCTGCTCCAGGACGGCACCGCCCGCCCGCTTCCAGGACTCGAAGACCACGCGCTCTTGATCTCGAACTCGCCAGTCGTGGAGGTCGGCCGGGGGAATCTCTTGGCGGGCGAGGTCTACCGGTCGTTCATGTGGCCGGCGCGCAACGGCTCCGGCGACAGCGGTCACGTGCGCATCACAGTGCTGACTGCGACTGAGGCACCGGCTTTCGTGCTGGGCACACTCCTGGTGACACCCGATGTCGACTGCCGAGGCCTCACATCCCGCGAGCTCCAGGTGCTGGGACTGCTGGTCGACGGCCTCTCCAACCAGCAGATCGCCAGCCGGTTGGCCGTGGCCGTACGCACCATCGCCGCGCACGTGGAGCACCTGTTGCACAAGCTGGAGGCGCCGACAAGGACGCTGGCCGCGGTCCGGGCCGAGCGGGAGGGGTGCTATATCCCCCCGCTGCCGGATGCCCCCCAGCCGCGGCGGGGCTGACCTCCTGGCAGAGCCAGCGACTGCCCCAGCCACCGCCGCGGGCCTGCATCAACCGGGCCGCCGCGGCCGCATCGAGCTCTTCGAAGTTTTCACACCTCCGACATTCGACCGGTGGACCAGCCGAGGAGGGACAACGTCACGGGGTGACCCCGTCGTCGCTCGCCTGGACCGGACCGAAGCACCGGTCACGATGCCGTGACGCAAGGGTCATGAGGCTATATGACGACCGAGGAGCCCCTGATCCGCCAGGATCAGGGGCTCCTGCACTACTCGTGCTGACCGAGATCCTCGACCTCGTGCAGCGTCAAGATCCGCAGAGACCCCCAGAGGTTCAGGGGTCGTCGCTCTCTGCGCGTCGGCGTCACCCGGGATCATCCGGCGGGCACCGTCCGGCCCGACTCACGTCGGTCCCGACTCCGTGCAGTGAACACGAACCGTCGGTATGACCAGAAGCGGAAGATCGTGCCGAGCCCGATCCCGACGACGTTGGCCGAGATGTTGTCCGCCAGCCCGCTGGTGAGGTCGAGCAGGTGGCGCGAGACGAACAGCGTGACGATCGAGAACCCGAGACCGATCGTGTTGAACAGGACGAACAGGAGCACCTCGCGGCGTCTGTCGGCCGAGGCCGACCCGCGCCACGTCAGGGCGCTGTTCCCCAGGTAGGTGAACGCCATGGCGAGGCACACCGCGCCGGTCTTGGCGAGCGCCGGGTCGTGATCGCTGAAGATCGGTACCGACCTCAGGAGGTTGAACGCGCCCACGTCGACGACGTAGCCCATCCCGCCGACCGCCAGGAAGGTCAGCACCTCCGGGCTCAGCCACCGGGAGCTGAGGTCACGTCGCAGCATCGACCGAGTCCGATCGAGGTGTCGAGCCCTCTGGGCGGCCGCGACGGAGCTCGTTCCACCGCCACACGAGCACCAGGGCGAGCGCCTCCCGCACGATGCCGGTAGTCATCTTGGACGTCCCGGCGGTGCGGTCGGTGAAGGTGATGGGCACCTCCGTCGTGGTCAGGCCCAGACGGGACGCTCGCCAGCTGTTCTCGATCTGGAACGAGTAACCGTTGGACTGCGAGTCCAGGACCCCGATCCGCGTCAGGGCGTCCCGGCGGAAGGCGCGGAAGCCTGCCGTGGTGTCACGGATCGACAGACCCAGGACAGTCCGGACGTACGTGTTCCCCGCCCACGAGATCAACCGGCGACCCAGGCCCCAGTCGCTGACCCCACCGCCGCGGACGTAGCGGGAACCGATCGCGATGTCACTGGCGCGCAGGGCCTCGATCAGCTCTGGGATCTTGGCCGGGGGGTGCGAGAGATCGGCGTCCATCTGCACGATGACGTCATAGCCGCGGTCCAGCGCCCAGGCGAAGCCCGCCCGGTAGGCGGCTCCTAGACCGTCCTTCTCCGGACGACCGAGCAGGAAGATTCGCTCCGGGAAGGCAGGGTGGCCGACCACCAGTGCCGCCGTGCCGTCCGGGCTGCTGTCGTCCACGACGAGGATGTCGGCCGACGGCGCGTGCCGCAGGACCGCGTCGAGGACGGCTTCGATGCCGGCCGCCTCGTCGTAGGTCGGAATGATGACGATGGTGCTCATGGAGCGATCTCCCGGAGTCGTGCCACGGCGGACGGAGCACCGGTGCAGGTGGATGGTGGGGACGGGCGGTCTCGCACGAGCCCGGCATGCAGGTAGACCCACCGACCGCAGACGGTCTGCACGTGCTGGTAGTCGTGGACGATGATCGCCTGAGTACGGGCGGTGTCGAGCCCCCACGACCGGACCGTGGGGCGGGTGACGAGCCACGTGGGAGCGTCAGGACTCGTGAGGACTCGGTCCAGCTCGTCGAGTCGCGGGTCGAGCGTCTTGACCGGGAGGCTCCACAGGTGCTCGTACGGCGAGGACAGCCCGGAGGCGGCCACGACGTCGGGGCTCCCCCAGGCGTTGACGATCGTGTCGGTCGGCGCGGCGACGGCGCCAACGGCGCGGCCGACCGTCTGCGGGCCCCCGCCCTGTGGCGCGTTGAGCGCAACGCCCCAGAAGATGACGCCGGCGACGCACGCGTACGCGATCGCCACCCGCGCTGCAGCGTGGGTGCTCGCCACCACTCCAACGGCGACCGAGAGCGGAGCCACCAGCTCCACGAGGTAGTGGTGCCAGTAATTGCCACCCATCAGCACCGACACCGCCGCGAAGGCGGTCGTCGCGATCAGCGCCCACACGACCGGCGCCGTCGCGCGGCGCCTCACCACATCCGCGACCAGCACGAGGATCATGCCGACCAGGCCGCACAGGACCGCCGCGGCCAGGAGCCCGTGCAGGCGGGAGGTCACGTGGGGCCCTCCGCCGGCCGAGATGACCTGATCGGCCCGGAAGCGGAACGGGTACATCGCGTCGAAGACACCGGGGAGCGACGTCCCGTGCGCCGCGGTCCACACCGCCATCCCGAGCAGCATCGCGCAGGCACCCCCGATCGCGGCGCAGACCAGGTCGACGAGCCGGTGACGCGTCACGTCACGTCGCAGCCACGACACCGCGTAGGCGACCGCGCCGAACACCAGGACATCTGCCAGGTTCTGCTTGATCAGCAACGAGCACACCGCGAGTGCTCCGGCGAGCGCCGACCAACGCAGAGCGAGCCGGCGATCGGCGGCCCGTACAGCAGAGGCGGCAGCCAGCATCCCGGCGAGCGTGAACGGGGCGGCCAGCAGCTCGCCGTTGACCTCGTAGCCACCGAGGCGCGGAGAGAGGCACAGCGCGGCCGCACCAACCGCGGCCCATCGCGACGCGCTGGCACCCCCGATCGTCCGGGCAAGTTGCGCGCAGCCCAGCACGATCAGCAGCACCGCGAGGCACCCGATGAGCCGGAGCGAGGTCAGACCACCACTGCGAGACGCGAGCCGGAAGATCGTGATGAGCAGCGGCGGGCGATCGACCCAGTAGCTCCCGTAGAGCGACGACCCCCGCCCGTCCCACTGCCCACCGACGAGCAGGAATCCCGACTCGTCGGGTCCCGGAGCGTGCCCGAGAAAGTGCAGTCGTCCCAGCACCGCCGCTGCGACGGCCACCGGGACCGTCCACCTCGGCAGATCTCGGTGCCGGCCCGCGAAGCGGGTCACCGAGGCGACCGGAGCAGTCATGAGCACACCATCTGGCAGACAACCTGCAACGGACCTGACTGCGTGGTCCCGGAACTCCCTCGTTCCCGGGACCATGCGGCACGATGGCGTCATGACTGTCGTTGGCATCTGCGAGGACGACCCGGACGTGCGCCGGGTGCTGACGGACGCCCTCAAGATGAACGGGCACCGCGTCGTCATCGCGCGCAACGGTCGCGAGGCGGTCGAGAACCTCGGTCGCCACAGCGGGGTCGACGTGCTGGTGCTGGACATCGGGCTGCCCGACGCGGATGGCCGTGACGTCTGCCAGGCCCTCCGCTCCGGGGGGCAGCACGCACCGGCACTGTTCCTCACGGCCTTCGACGCCGTGCACGACCGGGTCTCGGGCTTCAGGTCGGGCGGCGACGACTATGTCGTCAAGCCGTTCGCCATCGCCGAGGTCCTGGTCCGCATCGAGTCACTCGTGCGCCGGTCCCGTCCGGTGCCGGCCAGCACGAGCGGGCTGGCCCTGGACCCCGAGCGCCTCTCCGTACGCGTCGGGGACCGGGAGGTCGCTCTGACGCCGACCGAGTTCCGGCTGCTCGGGGCCATCGCGGCCGAGGCCGGCAACGTCGTCCGACGCCGCACGGCGGTGGCGGCCGCCTGGCCCGACGGCGCGATCGTCAACGAGAACACGATCGACTCGTACGTCCGGCGGATCCGCGTCAAGCTCGCCACGATCGACGCGCCGGTCGAGCTGACGACCGTGCGTGGTGTCGGGTTCAGCCTGCGATGAGGACGTCCGGCCGCACGCTGCAGTCCCGAATCGTCTGGACGACGACGATCGCATCCGCCCTTGCGATGGCCGCCATGATCGGGACGGTCCTGCTCTCGCTTGCGGCGTTCACCACCACCAACATCGACCGACGGCTGCGCGACCAGGTGTCGGCCGTCTCCACGACTGTCCGGGTGGCTCCGGACGGGACGGTCACCGCGTTGGAGACCCCCAACGACGCCATCGACGACACGACCTGGGTGTACGACCGAGACGGAGACCTCGTCGAGGGTCCCCACGTCGGGCCGAAGGTAAGTGCCGTGGCGGACTCGCTGGCCCGGGTCGGCACGCGGACCCGGGTCGAGAAGGACGAGCGGGTGTATCTCGCCGCCCCCGTGGAGGCGGCCGGGCAGCGGCAGGCCGTGGTCGTCGTGAAGGCCTCGCGGGAGCCGTACGAGTCGACCCGCAACGCGGTTCTGATCGGGCTGCTCGCGCTGGGGGTCACGGTGACGGCCGGCTCGGCAGCCGTGGCGGCCTGGGCCGTGCGCCGCACCCTGGCCCCGGTGGAGTCGATGGTGAGCCGGGCCGAGGACTGGAGCGAGCACGACCTCGATGCCCGGTTCGACGCGACCGGCACGAAGGACGAGCTCGCCCATCTGGGTCGCACGCTGAACGTCCTGCTCGACCGGGTCGCCGGTGCTTTGCGCACCGAGCAGCGGCTGACGGCCGAGCTGGCCCACGAGTTGCGGACCCCGTTGACCGCGATCCGCGGCGAGGCGGAGCTGGCCCGCATGGCCCGGCTGAGCCCGGAGGCGGACGCCCGGTTGGAGCGGGTCATGGCGCTCGTGGACCGCATGGGCACGACGATCGCGTCGCTGCTGGCCATCGCGCGGGGGGATGCCCGCGCAGTTGCCCGGACGACGTCAACCGACCTGCTCGCGGCGGTGACCGACGAGGGTCCCCGCCGCGACGGCGTCGATATCGTCCTCGATCATGCTCGGATCGAGGTGCCCGCGCCGCTCGACCTGGCTGCCCGGGCGCTCTCGCCCCTCGTCGAGAATGCGGTCGAGCACGCGCGCTCCCAGGTGACGATCGCGGTCACCGCCACCGGTCGCAGCCTCGAGATCGCGGTCACCGACGACGGACCGGGAGTCGGCGCCGACGACCCGCAACTGCTGTTCGAGTCGGGCCGCCGCGGGATCGGCAGCGCCGGCGCGGGACTCGGCCTGGCGCTGGCCAGGCGGGTGGCTCGCAGCCTCGGCGGGGACGTGGGTGTCACGTCCGCTGCCCAGCCGACGACGTTCACGCTGACCCTTCCGCGCTACTAGGGCTGTCAGTCAGGTTCCTGGCAGGTTCGCGCCGGCACGGTGTCTGCATGAGTCCCTCCCACGTCCCCCTGCCCGATCGGTCGACGACGTACGTCGAGGACAGCGCGTGGACGCGCGTCCTGCTGAACAAGGTTCCCCAAGTCACGGTGCTGTTCTGGGTCGTCAAGATCCTGTCGACCACGGTCGGCGAGACGGCTGCCGACTTCCTGAACGACAACGTGGGCCTGGGGCTGTCCGCCACGACCGCGCTGATGGCGCTGCTGCTGGTGGCCGTGCTCATCGTCCAGATCTGCGCCAAGAAGTACGTCCCATGGATCTACTGGCTCGCCGTCGTGCTGATAAGCGTCGTCGGCACCCTGTTCTCGGACAACCTGGTGGACAACCTCGGGGTCAGCCTCTGGACGACGAGCGCGATCTTCGTCGTGGGGCTCGTCACCTCGTTCGTGGCGTGGTACCGCTCGGAGAGGACGCTGTCGATCCACACGATCGTGACCCGCCGCCGCGAGGCGTACTACTGGCTGACGATCCTGTTCACGTTCGCCCTCGGCACCTCTGCCGGCGACCTGGTCGCCGAGAAGCTCGCGGTCGGATACCTGCCGTCCGCCCTGATCTTCGGTGCGATCATCGCTGCGATCACGGCCGCGTTCTACGGCTTGGAGACGAACGCCGTCGTGGCGTTCTGGGCCGCGTACGTCATCACGCGCCCGTTCGGCGCCTCGATGGGCGACTACCTCACCGCCTCGACGAAGCACGGCGGCCTCGGCCTCGGCACGAACGGCACCAGCGCGATCTTCCTCGCGGTGATCGTCGGGTGCGTCGTCTGGTTCAGTGTCCGGGCCCGTCAGCAGGACCTCCGTCTCCAGGCAGCCTGACGCTGCCTCCACCAGCCGGCCCGTCCGGATGTCCCCGCGTCCGGGCGGGCCTTCATCTACCATCACCAGGAGCCCCCAGCATGACCACCGGCCAGCTGCCCCGCACCCGTCTTGCCACACCCATGGCCGTCGCCGGGGTCGCCGTCGGGGGGTTCACCGCCCTGGCCGTCTCGGTGCACGAGCACTCGGGCATCACGGCCGTCGACCCCCACGTGGCCGAGGACGTGGTCGACCACCGCACAGGGCTGCTGACCCATGCGGCACACGTGCTGAGCCTCGCCGGCAGCGAAGCCGTCGTCGGCATCCTGGCTCTGTTGCTGGTGATCGCGCTCCTCGAGCGTCGCGGTCCGTGGTGCGCCGGCATCGCGGCGGTCACGATGGCCTCGTCCGCCTTCCTGACCGTCACGATCAAGCTGGTCTTCGGCCGCCACCGACCGGGTGCTGTGGACCGGCTCGGCGCGCTCGACACCAGCTATTCGTTCCCGTCCGGTCACACGCTCAACTCGGCCGTGCTGCTGGGTCTGGTGTGCCTGCTGCTCCTGCCCCTGGCCCGTCCCCCGGTTCGGCGCGCGGTCATCGTGGTGAGCGTGCTGCTCGCTGCGAGCATCGGCGGGAGCCGCGTCTATCTCGGCTACCACTGGACGACCGACGTCATCGCCTCCTGGCTGCTGGCCATCGTCCTGCTCGCCGCGGCACACGCAGCGAGCGTCGCGCTGGTCGATCGTCGGCAGTCAGGCGGCAGTCAGGTGCCCGGCAGGAGCATCGACCCATGATCGCTCTGCTGACCCCCCTCCTCTACTCGCTGGGTCCTGCGGCGATCCTGCTAGTCATGGCAGTCGTGTTCGCGGAGAGCGGCCTGCTCATCGGGTTCTTCCTCCCTGGTGACTCCCTGCTGTTCCTCGCTGGCGCCCTCGTCGCCTCCCACGTCATCGGCGTGGCGATCTGGGCGCTCGCCGCCGGCGTGCTGGTCGCGGCCGTCGCCGGGGACCAGGTCGGCTACCTGATCGGCCGCCGGTTCGGGCCACGACTCTTCGCCCGACCCGAATCCCGCTTCTTCTCCCCGGCACACGCGGACCGCGCCCAACGCTTCTTCGTCCGCCACGGTCCCAAGGCCGTGATCCTTGCGCGCTTCGTCCCGGTCGTCAGGACGTTCGTGCCCGCCACCGCCGGCGTCGGCGCGATGGACCGCCGACGCTTCACGACGTACAACGTCATCGGCGCGACCGTGTGGTCGATCGGCATCGTCGCCGCAGGCTTCTCCTTCGCAGGCATCCCCTTCGTCGCGCACCACATCGAGCTGATCACGATCGGCCTCGCCGGATGCTCCGTCGTCCCAGCACTCATCGCCTTCGGACGGAACCGCTCCACCCGGCGCTCCATCCCAGCACGCACGACCGTGTCGTAGTCCCCCGAGACCCACCTGAAAGGCCACCATGCCGAACGAGCTCCTGGGACTTCCCCTCCACCCCCTGATCGTCCACGCGACGGTGGTCATGGTCCCGCTGGCTGCGCTCACCGTGGTCCTTTCCGCCGCCTGGCCCAGGTTCAGGTCGTGGGCGGGTCCGCTGCCCGTGGGCATCAGTGCCGCCGCACTCATCCTCATCCCGCTCTCGACGTCGACCGGCGAGACCTTGGAGAGACACGTGGAGCGATCCGCGCTGCTCGAGAAGCACACGCAGCTCGCGGACGGGCTCCTGCCCTGGACGATCGCGCTGCTGGTCACCTCGGTTGTCGGGTACGGCATCCACTGGCGTCACGGCCGGGGCCACGCGGCGCGCAGGGCGGCGGTCATCACAGTGGCGGTCCTGTCGGTCCTGGCCGCGAGCGGCACGGGCGTCCAGATCGCCCGGATCGGGCACAGCGGCGCTCGAGCCGCCTGGGCCGACACCGACATGAGCTCGAGCCGCCAGAGCTGATCGCACGCCGCGCGCCAGGGCGGGTGCCCGGACCGTACGATGGCGACCTCCATGCCTGCTTCAAGAGACCGCCCCCGCAAGCTGCTTCTCGTGGTCGACGCTCCCTCGCTCCTGCACCGCAACCACCACGCCCGGGCACACACCGCGATCACGGATCGGTCGGGGCGACCTGCCTGGGCGTTGCACGGCATGCTGCGCCAGATCCTCGAGGCGATCGACGGATTCGCACCCGACGCCGTGATCTTCGGGCTCGACGACCGGACCGCCTCCGTGCGCTCGGACCTCTATCCCGCCTACAAGGCGGGGAGAGCCGACAAGGACGCGGCGCTGGTCGACCAGCTCGAGCGCGCGGGTGCGTTACTCGATGCCCTCGGCCTGGCTACCCTCACTCCCCCGGGCCTAGAGGCCGACGACGTCAGCGCCTCTGGCGCCAGGTGGGCGGTTGACCATGACTGGGACTGCGTCATCATCACCTCCGACCGGGACGCCTTCTCGCACATCAGCGACCACACCCAGGTGCTCCGACTGATCAACGGCGGCATCGGTGCGTCCCCCCTGCTCAACCCGGCACGGCTCATCGCCCTGTACGGCGTCGCGGCCGAGCACTACCTCGACTTCGCCGCCCTGCGCGGGGATGCCAGCGACAACCTGCCCGGCGTCGTCGGCATCGGCGAGAAGACCGCAGCGATCCTTCTCACCCAGGTCGGGTCCATGCAGAGCGTATGGGCCGACATCGACCACAACGCGGGACGCGTCGTCGCCGCGACCCTCGACTCGTGGGCGACCGAGATGGGCTCGCGACGGATGGGGGCAACCGTCGTCCGGCGGCTCAGCGCCCCCGACGCCCGCGAGCGCTACGACTTCAACGTGCGGATCATGTCAGGTCACGACGACCTCGACCTCGGCCTGACCCCCGACGTCCCCGGCACGCCGGGCCTGCTCCCGCTGGACCCAGACCGCGTCCACAGGGTCGTGGGCTTCCTCAACGTCGAGACGACGACATCACTCGCGATCCGGGTGCTCAGTACGGATCCCGCCTCCGCCGCGTTGCACTGACCCCGGTAAATTCAGCAGGTGTCCGACAAACGCCCCCGCCGCACCTTCGCCGTGATCAGCCACCCCGATGCCGGCAAGTCCACACTCACCGAAGCGCTCGCGCTGCACGCCCGGGTCATCACCGAGGCCGGTGCCGTGCACGGCAAGGGCGACCGTCGCGCCACGGTCTCGGACTGGATGGCGATGGAGAAGGCCCGCGGCATCTCGATCACGTCCGCCGCGTTGCAGTTCGTCTACCGCGACCACGTGATCAACCTCGTCGACACGCCTGGTCACAGTGACTTCTCCGAGGACACCTACCGGGTCCTGTCGGCGGTCGACTCGGCCGTGATGCTGGTCGACGCCGGCAAGGGCCTCGAGCCACAGACGCTCAAGCTCTTCCGGGTGTGCGCGCTGCGCGGCATCCCGGTCATCACCGTCATCAACAAGTGGGACCGCCCGGGCCTGTCGCCGCTGGGCCTGATGGACGAGATCGAGAAGCAGATCAAGCTGCGCCCGACTCCCTTGACCTGGCCGGTCGGCGAGGCCGGTGACTTCCGGGGCGTCCTGGATCGTCGTACGGGCGACTTCGTGAAGTACACCCGCACCGCCGGTGGTGCGACCCGGGCACCCGAGCGCCGGCTGGCCGCGTCCGACGTCGAGGAGGTCGACGCCTCGGCCTGGTCCGCCGCCGTGGACGAGCACGAGCTCCTGACCCTCGACGACGCCGACCACGACCAGGACCGGTTCCTCGCCGGCGAGACCACGCCGGTCATGTTCGCCTCCGCACTGCAGAACTTCGGCGTCGCCCAGCTGCTCGACCTGCTGCTCGACCTGGCTCCCGCCCCCAGCGCGACGGCCGGCGTGGACGGTTCGGTCCGCCAGGTCGAGGACGACTTCAGCGCTTTCGTCTTCAAGGTGCAGTCCGGCATGAACAGCTCCCACCGCGACCGGATGGCGTACGCCCGTGTGGTGTCGGGATCGTTCGAACGAGGGATGGTCGTCACCCACGCCTCGACCGGTCGACCCTTCGCGACGAAGTACGCCCAGTCGCTGTTCGGTCGCGAGACCAGCGCGGTCGAGCACGCCTCGCCGGGCGACATCATCGGCTTCGTCAACGCCCAGGCGCTGCGGGTCGGCGACACGGTCTACGAGGGCAAGCCGATCGACTTTCCCCCCGTCCCGAGCTTCGCCCCCGAGCACTTCATGACGGCGACCGCCCGCGACATCGGACGCTACAAGCAGTTCCGTCGCGGCATCGAGCAGCTCGACCAGGAAGGCGTCGTCCAGGTGCTGCGGTCAGACCTGCGCGGCGACCAGAGCCCCGTCCTCGCGGCGGTCGGTCCGCTGCAGTTCGAGGTCGTCGAGGAGCGCATGACGCACGAGTTCAACTCCCCGATCCGGCTCACCCGGCTGGACTACCAGGTCGCTCGTCGTACGGATGCGGACGGCGCGCTGGCGCTGCGTGGCGTACGCGGCGCCGAGGTCCTGCAGCGCACGGACGGCACGTACCTGGCGCTGTTCGTCGATAAGTGGCGGGCCAACAACGCTGCACGCGACAACCCGGATGTCCTGCTTGACGAGCTGCCGGCCGGCGGCAGCTGAGGCTGCCGTCGTTCAGCGGTTCCTGCGCCAGATCGCGGTGGGGGCCGCCGCGCCGGACGTCCGCGCCCAAGATCCAGCGACGCGGCCTGTTCGATGGTGGGCCGGCACCTGTCGTCCCGAGATGCCTACTTGTCCTGAGATGCCGTCTGCTCGGCTGCGAGGCCGAGCTGAGCCATCATTGATCCGGTGTCGAAGTACGTCTTCTGACTCCGGACCTTGCCGTCCTTGAACTCCATGACGTCACACAGCTCCAACGTCAGCGACCGGCCGGTCGCCGGAATCTCCCCCATGCTCGTCACCAGGGTCCCCGTGTGCGTCCCCCGGCCGGTGAACTCGACCACCACGTGATCGCCCGACTCAATGACCCGGTCGACGGTCACCTCCCCGTCAGGGAAACCGTTGGCCCACATCATGTTGTACGCGCGTGCGCCGTCGACACCCGTGAAGATGTCGCCCGATCCGACGATCGTGATGGTTGCGTCGGGTGCTGTCACTTCGGCGATCTCGTCGAAGTTCCGTTCGTTCCATGCCTCGTGCACCCTGCGTGCGAGGTCTGCATTCTCTGCCATTTGAGCCTCCGCTCTGGCACCTGCCCACCATCGGAAACGCTAGTCCCGGGGTCAGTGAGGGTCAACAGGCCTGAGGGGGAGTTCCGATCGCCCGAATGGGGTACAGCACTTGGCAGAAGTGAGGTGGCAACATGTTCAAGTCCCGGTTCATGCCCTGTCAAGCGTGCGGAGCGTCCGTCGATCGAAGCGGCCGTCCGAGGCACGAGTGCCTGCCCGAACGCCGGACCGACTTTGAGATGTTCGGTCTGCGCGACGAGATCGCGCAGCTGGAGGTGGAGGTGAGTTGCTACCTTGCCACGGCATCGGGTCGGTTCTCGTCCTGGCTCGCCGCCCGACAGGTCCGCCGCCGGTCCTAGTTCCCGTGCGCGACCTGTCGAGGCTTCTCGTTCGGCAGGAACGCGGCCGCCACGAGGCCGGCCGCGCCGATGACCGCCAGCGCCACGAGCGCCAGCGCGTAGGAACGCCCCGGGGTGGCCGTGATGTTTGCGACCAGGATCGTGCCGGCCACCGCGGTCCCCAGGGACGAGCCCAGATTGGACACGCTGCGTGAGAGACCCGAGATCTCGCCCTGCTGGGCCTCCGGAAAGGCCGACTGGACAATGTTGACCGACGGGGTGAGCATCGTGCCGATGCCGAGACCGATGACCAGGAGGCCCGGGACCAGCTCCCACGCCCGCGCCTGGTCATTCACCATGACCAGCAGCAGCAGGACGCCACCGATCGTGAGCACGAAGCCGGCCAGGATCAGGTTGCGCTGCGCGACTCGGCGCGCCAGCCGCTCAGCGGCCAGCGAGGCGCCCATCAGTCCCAGCGTGGTCGCGGTGAAGATGGCACCTGTCTCGATCGCGTCGTACTCGCGAACCACCTGGAGGTAGGCCGAGACGACGAACGCGATGCCGCTGAGGAGCAGCCACTGCGCATTCTGGGTCATCATGCCCAGGTTGGAGGTGCGGTTGCGGAACAGTCTCGGCGACAGCAGCGGCTCGCGCCCCGCCCGCTCCATGGCCCGGGCGGTCAGGAAGAACCAGACCAGGACCAGGGTGCCGAGCACGATCAGGGCAACCATCAGCAGGGCGTTGTCGTCCGCAGCCAGGATGCCGAGGACCAGGAGGACGAGCCCGACCGCGGAGAGAACGGCACCACGGATGTCGAACGATCGCTGGGGATCAGCAGGCAACGGGTCGTCGATCCTTCGTCCCAGCAGCACGATGACCACGATGATCAGGGCCTGGAACGCGAAGGCCGCCCGCCAGCTGACCGCCGACGTGATCAGGCCACCGATCAGCGGCCCGGCCGCGGCACCGATGCCGCCCAGCGCGCTGATGATCCCGAAGGCGCGGGCCCGGGAGCCGAGCTCGGTGAACAGCAGCGTGGTGAGGATGTAGACCGGCGGGATCAGCAGTGCGGTGCCGATGCCCTCCAGGATCGAGTTGCCCAGGATCAGGAGCCACAGCCCCGGGGCGGCGGCGCTCAGCACGGCGCCGATGCCGTAGATGACCAGACCGGCGAGGAAGCAGCGCTTGCGACCGTACTTGTCGCTCAGCTTCCCGCCCGGGATCATCAGCGCGGCCATCACCAGCAGGAACAGCGTGATCGCGACCTGGACGCCCTGCACCGTCGTGTCGAGGTCCTCGCTGATGTCGGTGATCATGACGTTCATGTTCGAGCCCGCGAAGCTGCAGATGAACTGGGCGAGGGCGAGCGGGGCGAGGACGCGGGGCATCGCGCTCCTCGACGCGGTGGACGGCGGCGGTGTGTCAACCATCGAGTGACTCCTGTCCCGGGCCCGGGCCCCGCCCACCAGCGTGCCGGGCCTGGCGTCCGACGCGTCACCCGTTGCAGGTGATGCCCGACAGACGCCCCGACAGCACTCTGGGCTTCGGGTCCCGTCGCACCCACGGCCTCCCGGCCGAGCACGCGGTCCCTCCCGCCGACCAAGGAGTGCCGATGTCCGCCTACCCGCTCATCTCCGACCATGGGCTCATCGGAGACCTGCAGACCGCCGCCCTGGTGTCCACCGACGGGACGATCAACTGGTTCTGCGCGCCCCGCTTCGACTCGCCCAGCATCTTCGGTTGCCTGCTCGACCAGGAACGTGGAGGACACTGCCGGATCCGTCCGACCGCCGCGGAGGTCACCCGCAAGCAGCTGTACATCCCGGACACCGCGGCCCTCGTGACCCGGTTCCTCACCGAGGACGGGGTCGGAGAGGTCGTCGACTTCATGCCGGTGCACGATCCGACCACGGCCACCGACGAGCACTGGGTCGTGCGGTTGGTCCGGTGCGTGCGCGGGAGCATGACCTTCGCCGTCGACATCGCTCCCCGCTTCGACTACGGGCGCGCGCGGCACGAGGTGCAGCTGAGTGACAGCGGTGCCGTCTTCACCAGCGAAGCGGGCCGCCTGACGGTCCACCTGGTGCGCGAGCCCGACGACGGACGGCTCGCGGCCGCTCACGTGAGCGACGCGATCGACCTGCATGCGGAGATCACGCTCGAGGCTGGCCAGATGCGGGGCCTTGTCCTCGCCGCGGGCAGCACCGAGTCACCCCGCGAGATCACTCCCGACGAGGCCTGGAGGATGTTCGACGCCACCACGACGTACTGGCGCACGTGGCTCGCCGGGTCCACGTACCGGGGGCGCTGGCGCGAGACCGTGGAGCGATCCGCGATCACGCTCAAGCTCATGACGTACGCGCCCAGTGGCGGCCTGGTCGCCGCACCCACCGCGTCCCTCCCCGAGCAGATCGGCGGCGAGCGTAACTGGGACTATCGCTACACCTGGGTGCGGGACGCGTCGTTCTCGGTGTACGCCCTGCTCGGCCTGGGCTTCACCGACGAGGCCGCCGCACTGGGGCGATGGCTCCGCGACCGGGTCCAGGAACAGCGCGGCGGGGCGAGCGGACCGCTCAACATCATGTATCGCATTGACGGCTCCAGCGACCTCAGCGAGGAGGTCCTCGACCACTGGGAGGGCTATCGCGGCTCGGGTCCCGTGCACATCGGCAACGGCGCCGCCGACCAGCTCCAGCTCGACATCTACGGCGAGGCTCTGGACAGCCTCTGGTTCGCCGACCAGCGCGGGCTCGAGATCGGCCACGAGGGCTGGTTGGGGATGGGCAGCGTGCTGGACTGGCTCGCTGAGAACTGGGACCAGCCCGAGGAGGGGATCTGGGAGACCCGCGGCGGGCGGAAGGACTTCACGTACGGCCGTGTCATGAGCTGGGTGGCCCTGGACCGCGGCATCCGGATGGCCCTCGACAACGGACGACCCGCTCCCCTCGAGCGGTGGCGGGCCGAGCGTGACGCGATCTACACGCAGGTCATGGACCGCGGCTGGCACCCCCAGCGACAGGCCTTCGTGCAGCACTACGACACCGACGTCCTCGACTCCGCGCTGCTGCGGATGGCGACCACCGAGTTCATCTCCCCCACGGACCCGCGATGGATCTCCACCCTGGCGGCTATGGACGACGAGCTGGTCACCGACAGCCTCGTCTACCGCTACAACCCCGAGGCGTCCCCCGATGGTCTCCGCGGCTCCGAGGGCACGTTCTCCCTGTGCACGTTCGCCTACGTCGAGTCGCTCGCCCGGGCGGGTCAGCTGGAGAAGGCACGTCTCACGTTCGAGAAGATGCTCACCTATGCCAACCACCTCGGCCTGTACTCCGAGGAGATCGCCCCCACGGGCGAGCAGATCGGCAACTTCCCACAGGCCTTCACGCACCTCGCCCTGATCGACGCGGCACTGACGCTCGACCGCCTGCTCGACAAGCAGCCGGCACCGCAGCTGTCGACGCCGATGAGGGTGACGTGAGGGTGCGGACCGAGCCCATCGACAAGTGGGTGCGGGGCTACCTCGAAGACGTCGCGATCGTCGAGAGCCGGGACCCACTCCTGTTCTGGGAGGAGGACTTCCCGGTCCCCTCGTACGCGTTTCCCCACAACGACGTGCGGACCGACCTGCTGACCGAGTCACACGGGGCGCCGCCGCGCGAGCCCTTCTTCTTCCTGCCCCAGGGCCCGGTGTCGCAGTGGTACGACGTCACGGTGGGCCGGCGCACCGCCCCGCACGCGGCCTGGGTGCGGGACGACCCGGCGCTCAGCGACCGGCTCGTCCTGAGCTGGCAGCCCGGCCTCCTGGACCGATGGATGGAGGAAGACGAGCTCGTGGCCGGCCACCCCCGCGACCCGCACAAGCGGGTCGAGACGCTCGCCAGCAGCCGGCACGTCCTCGTCCGGCTCGACGGCACCACGCTGGCGGACAGCCTGCGGCCGGTCCTCCTCCTGGAGACCGACCTGCCGACGCGCTACTACCTGCCCCGGGAGGACGTGCGCCTCGAGGCACTGACGCCGACCAGCAATCGCAGCCGCTGCCCCTACAAGGGCATCGCGGACCAGTACTGGAGCGTGACCGGCCGACCCGATGCCGTCGACATCGTCTGGTGCTACTCGGCGCCGCTGCCTGCGGTCGGAAAGATCGCGGGCCGACTGGCGTTCTACAACGAGGTCGTCGACATCACGGTTGACGGCGCGCCCCAGCCGCGACCCACCTCGCCGTTCAGCGCCAAGAAGCACCGGCCGACGACCTGAGTCAGGACCGATTGAGCTCAATGGCCTCGCGGATCAGGGCCACGAACGCGTCCTCGTCGAGCGAGTCGTCCTCGCGGATGTCGATCGCCCGGCGGGTGCCGGCATCCAGGCTCGCGTTGAACAGGCCGACGGGATCGACCAGTGACGCTCCCTTGGCGAAGGTCACCTTGACCTTGTCCTTGTAGGTCTCCAGCGTGCAGACCAGTCCGGAGCTGGAGAACGTCGGCACACCGTCGGGGTTCGACGCCTTGCGCCACTTCGCCTCCTCGACGATCGCGGGCTCCGCGAGCACCACGAGCGAACGCACCTTGTCCACCGTCTGGGTCCGCCAATCCGTGCTCATGGTGCCGACCCTACTCACTGCGGGCGATCGGGCAGCCCTCCCCTCAAGGTTCAGACCTGTGGCGCGAACTGGGGCGATCGGCTAGGTTTCCGGTGGGAGGGCGACCCTCGAGGATGCCTGAGTGAACGTACGTCGATCGATCGTTGCCATCTGCGCGAGCCTGCTCGTGATCAGCCCCATGGGGTCGGCCCGCGCAACCACCGCCCCGGCACCGGGCTCCCTGCCGTACGTCCTGCGGGACCTCGGCAACATCACGAACGCCTACGGCCGGGTCATCGGGCCCGGCGGACAGCTCGGCAACCTCAACTACCTTCCTGCCCTCGTCCAGGAGGCCACCGCGACGAGCGTCACGCAGCTCGTGGCGCAGGCAGCCAACCCCCTGCGTCCAGCACTCACCGCCGGCAACTTGGTCCCCGGCTGGAACGTCGGCAACCCGCTTCGCGTCGGCTGGGACGGCACGCGCGGCGTCATCACCCCGGTCGCCTTCACCAACCGGTACGGCGCGCTGCTGCGCGGCGACGTCTTCACGCCGAAGCCCGGCGCCAAGGATCCCTACACCGGCAAGCTGCTGACCGGACCCTTCCCCGGCGTCGTGATCACGCCGGGTTCGGTGCAGGGGTCCGAGCGCATGTACTGGTGGCTCGCCCAGGACCTGGCTGAGCGCGGCTACGAGGTCCTCGTCTACGACGTCCAGGGCCAGGGCACGAGCGAGACCCTCCCCCACCAGCCCGGCTCCGACGTCCCGTTCTGCAACCCCCTCGCCGCTCCTGAGGCCGAGGAGCTCCTCGGATGCCCGGGAGTCCCGTCGCAGCAGCCGGCCAACTTCGTCAAGGGCACCGAGGACGCCACGGACTTCTTCTTCTCCACCCCCGACGACCCGTACGCGAACGTCGGGGCGGGCAGCGCCGAGGTCGACGCGTTCAACCCGCGCTGGGAGCAGTTCGACCGCACGCCCGACCCCCACACGGCGACCCCCGGACGTACCAGCCGCTTCGCGATCATCGGCCACTCGCTGGGCGCCTTCGCGGTCTCCCGGGTCCAGGGCACCGACGACCGGGTGTCGGCCGTCGTCGCCCTCGACAAGCTGCAGGGTGGCGGACTCGACGTGGGCGGCGAGCTGACCGATGTCGGCAAGGTCGTCCCCACGGTGCCGGCGCTGGCCATCCAGTCCGAGTATGGGTTCACAGTGGCCCCCTCGAGCCTGTCCGGGGGCAGCTCGCTGCTGCCTGCCCCGGGTGAGCCCCGGCCGACGCGGGAGCGGGAGAGCGGCTTCGACGCATGGCAGGCCGCCGGCGTCGACGCGATGCTCGTCGTGCCGCGGGCATCGACGCACCTGGAGTACACCGACATTCCGCTGGTCCTCCCGGCCAGCCGACACGGCCAGGACCTGGCGAGCGTCTACGTCCAGCGCTGGCTCGACCGCTACCTCAAGCACGAGGGCCTTGCTGCCCGGCCCGATGGTGCCGACCCGCTGCTCGCGACGACGTTCCCCTACCTCGAGCCGGTCGGGAAGAGCCAGTGGAAGCCCACGACGCTCAGCCGCAAGGGCGCCCTGAGCTTCTACTACTGCTCGGCCTACGGGTTCACCGCACGGGACGGGCAGACCCGCCTCGCCGACGGCGACATCGACGACATCGGCGGCTGCCCGCCGTAGTCCACCTGGTCCGGCTCAGCCCACGGCGCGCTGGACGAGCGCCGTGATCGCCTGCTCGTCGGCCGCGGTGAGCACGGTCAGGGCGTACGCCGTCGGCCACATCGTGCCGTCGTCCAGGCTCGCCCCGTCGCTGAAGCCCAGCGTGCAGTAGCGGCTCTCGAACTTGTCCGAGCCTTGGAAGAAGCAGTGCACCTTGCCGTCCTTGGCGTAGGCCGGCATGCCGTACCAGGTCTTCGGCGCGAGATCCGGCGCTGCCGCGGTCACGAGCTCGTGGACCCGCTCCGCGACGACCCGGTCCTTCTCGGGCATCTCGGCGATTCGGTCCAGGACGTTCTGGAGGTCGGCGGCCGCCTTCATGACACCGCGGGCCGCGCTCTTGCCGGACCTGAGCTCGGCCGCACGATCCTTCATCGCGGCCTTCTCTGCCGCGGTGAATCCCGCGGACGCCTCGTTCCCCGCGCCGGACTTCTTGGCAGTCGCCATGGACGTCATCTCCTCGGTCGATCCCGATGGCAGGCCCCGTCCAGGTCAACCGCCTCGTGTAACCGGCATCGTACTGCCGCGCCGGGACGCGATGACGGTCCAAGAGCCTCGGCGAGGTAGGCTGGGAGCAGTTCCGGACCGCCCTATCTAGCGGCACCGGGCTCAACGTCCCCGGCCGCACCAACGGCGCGGGGACACTTCTTTGCCCGCGGCCGCCCGCCCGGCAGCCGCCTAGGCGGGCTCGGCGGGATCCTCGTCGGCGAGCACCGCGGCAAGCGTCGGGCGGATGCGAAACAGCTGCTCAAGACCCGCGATCCGGAAGATCGCGACGACCCGCCGGGTCGACGCGACGATGCCGACCGTGCGGCGGCGCAGCAACATCTTCTTGCGGGCCAGGATGAACACGCCGAGACCGATCGAGTCGACGAAGGTCACCTGCGACAGGTCGAAGACCAAGCGGTCCGCGCCCGCGTCGGTCAGCTCCGTCACGATCTCGCGAAGCCACGGGGCCGATTCGATGTCGATCTCGCCGATGACCTCGATGACTGTGAAGGGGTCCTCGTGCCGGACGTCCACGTCCATCTTGTGAGCCATGCTCTCCACACCCCGAACACATCCGCAGGATCACGGCGACACGGACGTCACCCTTGTGGCAGCTTCAGTACCGCTCCCGATCATAGCGAGATCGTGCTGCCATGATCGACCCATGGCCCTCGACACCACCGCGCACCGGATCACCGCCGAGTGGCTCGACACCTGGATGCACGTCAGGAGCCTCACCGCGACGGAGGTGGACGGCTGGCCGCTCGTCCACGTCGGGTCACGGACCCGGGAGACCGAGCTGGTGTGCGTCGACCCCGGTGTCGCCGCGTTCCGCGACCTGTTGCCATCCCTCGCCGGCAATCCACGGGGGATGCTCACGGTGCTCGCCGAGGACGTCGGTCACTATCGGATCGCTCCCCTGCCGCCCGGCGTACGGGTCGACCGCGACGACGAGACCCTCATGACGACGGTCCTGCAAGACGGGCCGCTTCCCCCGCTGGAGGACGACTTCACGTTCCGCTGGGACGTCGACGGGAACGTCGTGACGTACACCGTGGAGTGCGGGGACGCCGTGGCCGCCGGGGGCACGGTCGGCGTGCTCGGGTCGGTCGCGACGTTCGACGCGGTCGAGACGACCCCCAGGTTCCAGCGCCGTGGCCTCGGGCGCCACGTCATGGCAGTCCTCACGGGGCAGGCGATGGGGCGCGGAGCCGAGCGGGGCGTGCTCGCCGCATCGGCGCCGGGCCGGGCACTCTACCGGTCACTCGGCTGGGACCCGACGCTCGAGATGCTGTCGCTCATGGGCACGGACTGACCTCACGACTGGGCGGAGCGACGGCAGACCTCGTCCCAGGAAGTCGGCTCCATGCCGAAGTGGGCCCGGGCCGCGCTGTCGTCCAGGACGTACGGCCGGGTCCACTGGTAGGACAGCTGGTGCAGCTCGCGGACGACCGGCATGACGGGCGCCAGGGACGCGAGGACCGGCCCAGGGATCTGCGACACCTTCGGCGGCGGTCGGCCGATGGCGGCCATGACGTCGGTCAGGGCCTGCTCCTGCGTCCGTGGCGGGTTGCTCGGGACGTGCCAGATCCGGCCGTGTGACGACTCGTCCTCGGCGGTGGCCACCAGCAGCCGGGCGGCATCGAGGACGTCGGTGAACGTGTGCGGCAGGTATTTGCTACCGATGACCCACGCGCGCCTGCCCTTCAGCAGGCCGGGGACCTGACGCGTGACGTGCCCGTTGGGGCCCACGCCCGCCCCCATGTAGTCCGAGCCCCGCACCTCGACCGCACGCAGTCGCCCGGCCGCGTGCGCTGCGCTGGCCTCGGCCCACATCCGCGCGCGCAGCACGCCCTTGTGGTCCGTCGCCGCGTCGGGCAGGCCTTCGTGCATCGGACCGTCGACGGGACCGTACGGATAGAGGTTGCCGGTGATGGCGTACACCGCGCCCGTACGTTCGGCGGCCCGCAGCATCGCCGCCGCCAACGGGGGCCAAACCTCCTCCCACGTCGTGTAGTCGGAGGGGTTGGCGCAGTTGTACAGCACCGTGAAGCCGTCAGCGGCAGCCGTCAGCGCATCGCCGTCAGAGGCATCCAGCCGCAGGTGGGTCACGCCTGCGACCCCGGTGTCGGTGCCGGACCGGGTCGCGACGACGACCTCCGACCCGCGGGCGGCGATGAGCCCGGCGACGTGCCGGCCGACGGGGCCTGCTCCGATCACGAGGTGGCGGTCGGTCATGGATGATCCTTCCCACGGGGCGAGCGTTTTCACCCCGAGCATCGCACGCGGCGGTCGGCCGGGGTGAGAAATACCTCACGCCGTCGGCGCGACGTGGGGCCGTCCCGCGGGGTTGAATGGGGGTACCTGTTCAGCATCTCGCAAGGACTCTCATGCCCCGCATCTCACGCCGTACGTTCGTCGCCGCACCGGCTGACGTCGTCTGGTCGCTCGCCGACGACTTCGCCGAGTGGCACCCCAAGCTCCGCATCTACACCGGCGGCCCCGAGGCCTCCGCTGAGCTTGTGGTCTCGGTCGTGGAGCGCGATGAGGACGGCATGACCCTCTCGTACCACATGCCCGACCCGCCGTTCCCAATCAAGGACCACCGCGCCACGATCCTCGTCGAGTCAGCCAGCGACTCCACGTCGTACGTCACGTGGTTCGCCGAGTTCACTGCCGAGCCGACGCAGCTTGCGACGCTCGAGGACACGCTGGGCGACGACGTCTTCTCCCAGGCGCTCGACAACCTGGCCACCGCTGCGCAGGACACCTTCGGCAAGCGACAGGTCGCCAGCGGCAGCTGAGCTTCGCTCAGCTGCGCCAATCCCGGAAGCCGATGACGATCAGGCGCATCTGACGCCGGGCGCCCTCCTTGATCTTCTCCTCCAGGTCGGGGCGCCCGTCCGGCATGTCCACGACCTCCTCGGCGTTGGAGACCATGTTGCGGACGAACAGCCGAGACACCATCTGGACGTCCTCGGACGACCACGTCTCGATGTTGGGCAGCCGGGCCAGGACGACCGCCAGCTCGCTGACGAAAAGGTCCAGCTCGTGCTGGATCGCCCGCCGCACCGCCTCCGAGCCGCCGACCCGCTCGCGGGCGACGAACGCGAAGTGGGCCTTGCTCTGCTTGACTGTCTCGACCAGGACCTGGGCCGCCGCGTCGATGATGTTGTCCAAGACCTTGGGATCGCGCTGGGCCTCCCGGATCATGTGTCGCAGCGTCGAGAAGGATTGCTCGACCAGTGCCAGCCCCAGCTCGTCCATCGAGTCGAAGTGCCGGTAGAACGCCGTCGGCACGATGCCGGCGTGCCGGGCCACCTGGCGCAGGCTGATCTGCGCGAAGCCCTGCGTCTGGCTGAGGTCCAGCGCCGCCGCCAGGATCAGGTGGCGCGTGCGCTCCTTCTGGGCCTGACGCGAGGCAACTTGAGCGGACTCGGTCATTCCCCCAGCGTAGTGCCTGCGTTTCGGTGAACGCGTGTACGCATCGTGGGGCAGGTCACGCGGCGTGTCGGTTGCACCGAGCGCGCACGTCAGGCAGTATTTGAGTGTACGCACGTTCACTCAATGGTGAGGAGGTCCCGATGGGCATCATCCGCAAGGCACTAGCGTCGAAGCCGATTGCCTCCCTGACCTCCCCCTTCACGGTGGACCACTACCTCGAGCAGATCCACCCCATGCTGGCCGCCGAGAACGTTCGCGCCCGGGTCTTGGAGGTCCGCCGCGAGACCGGCGCCGCCAGCACCGTCGTGATGCGCCCCAACGGCGCCTGGAAGGGCTTCCTTCCCGGCCAGCACGTCCAGTTCGGTGTCGAGGTCAACGGCAAGCGTCGCGTCCGGGTCTTCTCCGTCTCGAGCTCCAAGGCCGCCAAGAAGGGCACCTTCAGCGTCTCGGTCAAGGCTCATCCCGACGGCTACGTGTCGCAGTTCCTGCACCAGGAGCTCGAGCCGGGGACTATCGTCTACCTCTCGCAGGCAGAGGGAGAGTTCGTCCTGCCCCGCGAGGTCCCGGCGTCCCTGCTGCTGGTCAGCGGCGGCTCCGGCATCACCCCCGTCATGTCGATGCTGCGGACGCTGCGCGACACGCGCCACACCGGGCAGGTCACGTTCCTGCACTACGCCCGCTCCCGCGAGGACGAGATGTTCACCTCCGAGCTGGACGAGATCGCCGCGACCACCGGCTTCCGGGTGGTGCGGGTCTACACGCGACAGCCCGAGCCCGCTGCCGAGCTCGCGGGCCGGTTCCACATCGACCACCTCAAGCACCTCGGGGTCGATCCCGTCAGCACGCTGACCTTCGCGTGCGGGCCGGCCGGGTTGATCGCGGGAGTCCGCGACACCTACGCCGAGCTCGACGCCCGCGACCAGCTCCGCATGGAGTACTTCAAGGTCCCCTCGGTGGACCTCGACGCGGCCGACGCCACCGGCATGCTGTCTTTCGACGACTCGAAGATGGAGGCGTTCAACTCCGGCGCCACGATCCTCGAGCAAGCCGAGACCGCGGGCCTGAAGCCCGAGTTCGGCTGCCGCATGGGCGTCTGCAACACCTGCGCCATCAAGAAGAACAGCGGTGCCGTCCGCCACGTCGTCAGTGGCGAGGTCAGTGCCAGCACCGACGAGACCATCAAGATCTGTGTCCAGGTCCCCATCGGCGACGTCAACGTCGCCCTCTGAGCCAAGGAGATCACCCGTGGCCGCACTCACGACCGCCATCGCTCGCACGTTCAAGAAGAACGCCCCGATCAAGCCGCACAGCGCGAGCCGGCACAACGCCGCGCCCCTGACGCTGATCAACCCGGACTCGGAGAAGCCGGCCACGATCGGGCTGGACTACATGACGTACGAACAGCTCGACGAGTTCGGGCGTGAGCTCGACACCGTTCGTCAGCGCGTGCTGGACGACCTCGGCCAGAAGGACGCCGACTACATCCGGCGCGTCATCCGCCTCCACAAGGGCGCGGAGGTCCTGGGCCGCATCGGCGTCTTCATGCCGTTCTTCTGGCCCGCGTTCGTCGCCGGCATCGTGCTGCTCGCCGTAGCCAAGATCCTCGACAACATGGAGATCGGCCACAACGTCATGCACGGCCAGTACGACTGGATGAACGACCCGATGATCGACGGCGCCCGCTACGAGTGGGACAACATCGCTCCCGCGCAGGACTGGAAGCACGGCCACAACTACATCCACCACACGTACACCAACATCCACGGCATGGACCGGGACATCGGCTACAACATGTTCCGCATCGACGAGGACCAGCCGTGGTACGCGACGCACCGGTTCAACCTGCCGCTCGCGTTCATCCTGATGCTGGTGTTCGAGTGGGGCATCATGTACCACGGTGTCGAGCTCGACCAGTACCTCCACGGCAAGATCACCAAGGAGGACTTCGAAGGGCGCAAGAAGCGCGCCTTCCGTAAGATCCGCAAGCAGGTCTTCAAGGACTACATCGCTTGGCCTGTGCTCGGTCTGGCTCTCGTCCCGTTCGTCGGCTGGTGGGCCCCGCTCGCGATCCTGGGCGCCAACATCGCCGCGAACGTCATCCGCAACGTGTGGACGTTCCTCATCATCTTCTGCGGCCACTTCCCCGCCGAGGTGCAGACGTTCGCCGAGGAGGACGCGCAGAACGAGAACCGCGGCCAGTGGTACGTGCGCCAGCTGCTCGGCTCCGCCAACATCTCCGGCCACGCGCCGTTCCACGTGATGACCGGCAACCTGAGCTACCAGATCGAGCACCACCTGTTCCCCGACATCCCGGCCCGCCGCTATCCCGAGGTTGCCGAGGACGTCAAGCTCCTCGTCCAGAAGTACGGCCTGCAGTACAACACCGGCCGGCTGTCCAAGCAGCTCGGCAGCGTCATCCGCCAGCTGGCGAAGCTCGGGCACAAGCCCAGCGACCCGTACAAGATCGGCAACAGCCCCGAGTCGAAGGCCCTGCGCCGGGCCAAGCGGGAGGAAACCGCGCGTCGCCTCCAGGAGTCGCGTGCGCCACAATTGACCTCCTAGCCACCTTCGAGCAAGGGGACATCAATGGCACTGAGCCGGCGTGAAATCGCGAAGGACGTCCTGCAGCAGTCCACGGAGGCGGCGATCGGCAGTGCCGGCCACGTCGTGGCGATCCTGTTCGAGACGGCTCGCAAGATCACGACGGAGATCGGCGCCTTCGGGACCGAGATCTTCGAGATCGCCGAGGCGAGCAAGAGAGCGGGACAGGACGTCGAGGACACCCATCCGGCCGCCGACTAGCAACGAACCACTTTCATGCAGAGGAAAGTGGCCGTCATCGGCTCGGGTGTGTCTGGTCTGACCGCGGCGTACGTCCTTCGCCGGGACTGGGACGTCACGGTGTTCGAGGCGGATGATCGCGTCGGCGGGCACGCCCACACCCACACCGTCCAGGACCCGGACCGGGCCCACCGGGTCGACTCGGGATTCATCGTCCACAACGACCGGACCTATCCCCTGCTGCGGCGACTGTTCGGCGAGCTCGACGTCGAGGTCCACCCCACCGAGATGAGCATGAGCATCCACTGCGACGGGTGCGGGCTGGAGTACGCCGGCGGCCGCGGCGGCAAGGGCGTCTTCGCGCAGCGCCGGCGGCTGCTCGACCCGCGTTACCTCGCGATGCTGGTGGGGGTCAAGAGATTCGGTCGCCTCGCCCACGCGCTGCTCGACAGCAAGGAGTCGCCCACGGACCCGCAGACGTACGGCGACTTCCTACGCATCCACGGCTTCTCGGACTACTTCGTCTCGCACTACGCGATCCCGGTCGTGTCCTGCGTCTGGTCCTCGGGGCACGAGACCGCGCTGTCGTACCCCGCGCGCTATCTCTTCGAGTTCCTCAAGCACCACGGCTTCCTCTCGATCAAGGGCTCCCCGCAGTGGTTCACGGTCGTCGGCGGGTCGGGCACCTACATCGACAAGGTCACCGCCGCGATCGCCCACCACGGTGGCGGCAGTGTCCGAGCGTCGACCGCCATCCGGCAGGTCACCCGCAAGCCCGACGGCGTCGAACTGATCGACTCGCGCGGTGACCTGCACCGGTTCGACGCGGTCGTCATCGCGACCCACGCCGACGACGCCCTCGCCCTGCTGACCGACCCGAGCGACGAGGAGCGACGAGTGCTCGGCGCGTTCGGCTACTCCGACAACGAGGTCGTGCTGCACCGCGACGCGCGACAGCTCCCGGTCGCCCCCGCCGCCAGGTCGGCGTGGAACTACCGGATGGACGGCTGCGCCGATCGCAACGACCACTCGGCCGTGACCTACTGGATGAACCGGCTGCAGGGCATCGAGTCCGCCGAGCCGTTCCTCGTGACCCTCAACGCGACCGACCGCATCGACCCCACCTCGGTCGTCGCGACGATGGCCTACACCCACCCGATCTACAGGCCCGAGTCCGTTGCGGCCCAGGGCGGCCTGCGCGACCTGTCCACCCAGCAGACCGTGTTCGCCGGCGCCTACCACGGCTGGGGCTTCCACGAGGACGGCTGCCGCTCCGGGGTCGAGGCCGCGGCCGCGCTCGGGACCACCTGGTGAGCACGACGCTGCTGCCCACGCTGCCGGCCCTCGTCGAGGGGACCGTCGCGCACACGCGTCGCACGCCCCTGCGTCATCGGTTCTCCTACCGGGTCTACCAGTGGCTGGTCGACGTCGACGACCTGCCGCGCATGCGCTGGCCCCTGCGGGCGTTCTCCTCGTTCCGCGCTGCCGATCACATCGGTGACCCCGACGAGGCGATCCGGACCAACATCGAGCGGTTCTGCGACGCCCAGGGTGTCGACGTGACGGGTCACCGTCTCCTGATGCTGGCCAACGCCCGGGTCCTTGGCCACACGTTCGACCCGCTCAGCGTCTTCTGGGCCATCGCGCCGGACGACTCGTTGACCTGCATCGTGGCCGAGGTCCACAACACGTACGGCGAGCGGCACGCATATCTCCTGCAGACCGACGACTCCGGTCGGGCCCAGGTCGACAAGGCGTTCTACGTGTCCCCGTTCTTCACCGTCGACGGGTCCTACGACCTGCAGTTCGTGCTGACCCCCGACAAGGTCTCGTCCAGCATCATCCTGCGCCAGGGCGGCGACGCGGTGTTCAGCGCGACCTTCCGGGGCACTCCCCGTCCGGCCACCTCGGGGCGACTCGCAAGATTTCTCGTCAAGATGCCTCTGATGACCCATCGCACCAGTCTGCTGATCCGAATACAGGGTGTATGGCTCTGGATCCGCAGACTGCCGGTCATCCCCCGCCCGGCTCACGAACCGCAGGAAGGCACGCAATGACGCAGCAGCTCACGAGCGCCCGCTGGCCCGGAATCGCCCGCACGCCCCGCACCCCGATGAAGGCACGCGCTGCCCAGGCGATCCTTCGTCCCACCGTCAACCGGGTGCCCGTCCGGCTGACCTTCGCCGACGGCACGACCTGGGGCGCCGGTGGGACCGGCTCCCCCGAGATGCGCATCGTGCGACCCAAGGCGTTCTTCGCCCGGCTCGGCGCCGACACCAAGATCGGCTTCGGCGAGGCCTACATGGCCGGCGACTGGACCACGGGGCACGGCACCGACCTTGCCGACCTGCTGCGCCCGTTCGCCGAGCGGATGGGCACGATCGTGCCGGTCCCGCTGCAGAAGTTCCGCACGTTCGTGGACAAGAAGCTCCCCCATCACCAGCGCAACTCGGTGACCGGGTCGAAGAAGAACATCGCAGCGCACTACGACCTGTCGAACGACCTCTTCGCCCAGTTCCTCGACCCGTCGATGAGCTACTCGGCAGCCTGGTTCGAGTCACCCGATCAGGATCTGGAGTCCGCGCAGCTGCGCAAGATCGACGGCATTCTCGACCAGGCCGGAGTCACCTCGGGCACCCGCGTCCTCGAGATCGGCAGCGGCTGGGGCGCCCTCGCGATCCGGGCCGCTCAGCGCGGCGCGAAGGTCACGACGATCACCATCTCGACCGAGCAGGCCGCCCTCGCGCAGGAGCGCTTCGTCGCGGCCGGCGTCGACGTCGACCTCCAGCTCGTCGACTACCGCGAGGTCACAGGCGAGTACGACGCGATCGTCTCGGTCGAGATGATCGAGGCCGTCGGCGAGGAGTACTGGCCGACGTACTTCGCGACGATCGACAAGCTCCTCGCCCCCGGCGGCAAGGTCTCGATCCAGGCGATCACGATGGACCACCACCGCTACCTCGCGACCCGCAACTCGTACGGCTGGATCCAGAAGTACATCTTCCCCGGCGGCCTGATCCCCTCGCTCGACGCGATCGACCAGACGCTTGCCGAGCACACGACCCTCGCCGTGACCGACAGCCGGTCGCTGGGCCAGGACTATGCCCACACGTTGCGCCAGTGGCGGGAGCGGTTCGACGCCGGCTGGGACGCCATCAACGCGCAGGGCTTCGACGAGACGTTCCGCCGCATGTGGGAGTTCTACCTGGCCTACTGCGAGGCGGGCTTCGGCGTCGGCTACATCGACGTCTTCCAGATCCAGATGACCCGGCCGACGGAGGCATGAGCCATGGCTTCCATCGCCCGCCTGCCGATGCCGATCCAGGAGACGTACGAGTGGCAGTACGACGGCGCGTGCCGCGACGTCGACCCCGAGACGTTCTTCTCCCCCGATGCCGAGCGTGGACCCCGGCGACGCGCCCGTGAGGCGGCGGCCAAGGCCCTCTGCGCGGTCTGCCCGGTCGTCCAGGAGTGCCTCAACCACGCGCTGACGGTGCGTGAGCCCTACGGCGTGTGGGGCGGCCTCAACATCAACGAGCGCGACAGCATCCTGCAGCAGCAGAAGGCCGGCTGACCCCGGCAACGGTGCCCAGTCACTCGTAGAAGATGCGCTCCACGACCTGGCGGGCGTGCCTGGTCGCCCGGAGGTAGTCGTCGTTGAGGCGTTCGCCCTGGTCCATTCCGTAGCCCAGGAGGTGGGCGACGCCGGCGCGGTCCCCGGCGTGCTCGACCATCGACTCGGCGGGCTTGCCGCGCATCAGCACGACGGCGTTGCGGATGCGGCTGACGAGTCGCCACGCCGTCTCCAGCGCCTCGGCGTCCTGGACCGACACGAGATCGGCCTTGACCGCGGCGTGCAGCGCGTCGAGGGTCCGGGTCGTGCGAAGCTCCGGGACGGCGTGGGCGTGCTGCATCTGCAGCAGCTGGACGGTCCACTCGATGTCGGCCAGGCCACCGCGACCCAGCTTGAGGTGGGTCTTGGGGTTGGCACCGCGCGGCAGCCGCTCCGAGTCGACCCGGGCCTTGATCCGGCGGATCTCTCGCACCTCGGCGGGGGTCGCACCACCCTCGGGCCAGCGCAGCGGGTCGATCAACGTCGTGAACCGCGCGTTGAGGTCCTCGTCGCCGATCGTCGCACTCGCCCGGAGCAGCGCCTGCGCCTCCCACACCGAGGACCACTTCTCGTAGTAGGCCCGGTAGGCGGCGAACGACCGCACGAGCGGTCCGTTCTTGCCCTCGGGGCGCAGCTCGGCGTCGACCTCCAGCGGCGGATCGTCACCGGGGGCGGCCAGCATCTTGCGCAGCCCCTGGGCCACGGCCATCGCGGCCGCGGCGGCCTCGGTCTCGTCCGCGCCCTCGAGCGGGTCGTGGACGAACATCACGTCAGCGTCCGAGCTGTAGCCGGCCTCGCCGCCACCCAGCCGGCCCATCAGGACGATCGACATCCGGGTCGGCATCTCGCCCCGAGCGGACTCCACCGCCGACGTCGCAGCCTTGAGCGCACCCGCCAGGGAGGCGGTCTGCACGCCGGTCAGCGCCTCGCCGACCTCCGTGATGTCGAGCCGGCCCAGCACGTCGGCGATGCCGATCCGGGACAGCTCGCGGCGCCGGACCCGGCGGACCGCGCGGATCGCATCCTGCGGGTCCGCGTGGCGCTGCGCCGCGAGGTCGACCTCGGTGCGGAGGCGGGACGGCTCGAGCGGGCGCAGCTCGGCGTCGTCACCCAGCAGCGCCACCGAGTCGGGGGCCCGCAGGATCAGGTCGGTGACGTAACGGCTCGACGACAGGACGTGCGCGAGCTGCTCGGCGCCGGCACCCTCGTCGCGGAGCTTGCGCAGATACCAGTGTGTCTCTCCCAGCCCCTCGGAGATCTTGCGGAACGCCAGCAGCCCG
>JAOPXL010000207.1 GCA_025965175.1 Aeromicrobium sp. | reverse complement strand
GGCTTGTCCTCGACGCCGGGCTTGTCGACGGGGGCCTCCTCGGCCACGACCTCGACGGCGGGCGCCGGCTCGACGGGTGGGACGGTCAGCGCGTCGTCGACCTGGACGACGTCCTCGGCCGGCTTCTCGTCCGCGGGCTTCTCGTCGGCCGGCTTCTCGTCGGCGGGCTGGTCCTGGACGGGCTCCGCGTCGACGATCGTCTCGAGGACGGGCTCCTCGACGACCTTGGGCTGCGGGACGGCAGCTGCCGGGGCGGGCTTGCTGAGCGGCTCCTCGCCGGACAGCTGGGCAGCGGTCATCGCGCCGCCGAAGCGGGCGAACGGCGACGTCACAGGAGTGTCGAGCTCGTCACGGCGGCGCGCGCCGGTGGCTCCGGACTCGTAGTCGTACGCGCTCCGCGGCGCCTCGTGCTCCGCGACGGGCACCTCGACCGGGACCTCAGCCTGCACCGCGTTGGACGTCACGGTCGGCTGATCGCGCTTCTCAGGCTGCTCGGGCTGCTCGGGCTTCTCGGCCTGCGCGGGCTGCGTGGGCTTCTCGGCCTGGGCGGGCTTCTCAGCCTGCACGGGCTGGTCCGGCGGGGTCGAGACTGCCTCACGGGCAGCCTCGAGCTTCTCGGCCAGTGTCTTCTCGGCCGGAGCGGACTCCGCCGCGGGGGCTGCCGAACCCCGCACGACCTGGCGCTTGGAGGCAGCGAACGCCCTGGCGGCGGCGCGCTCGGACTTGCGCTTGTCGGCTGCTGCCTGACGGGCGGCACGAGCGGCGGCGCGGCGGGCGCGCGGGCTGTTGTCGTCGTCGGATGTGGGCTCGGTGCCGGTCCGGGTGGAGGAGGACTCCGCGGGGTCGTCGGCGGCGGTGTCCGTGGCGTCATCGATCCCGGCGGCGGCGCGGGAGAGGACGTCGCCCGGGGTCACGCGCGACTCGGCGGCTGCAGGGGCCTGACGCGGCGCCGGAGCGGCGCTGCCTTCCTCCTGCGCGAGCATGTCCGCAGCGATCTGCAACGGGTCCGCCCGTCGGCGCTCGACCGGCTGGTTGGACTGTGAGTCGGTCATGACTCCCTTTCATCTTCACCGCAAGTGGGCACTTCGGTGTTCAGTATGCCCCATGCCTCACGCGTGTCACGTGCGTTTGGGCGCCTGCGTTCGGGTTCGCAACGGGACCAACGATGAACCGGCCGGAAGGTCCCGCGCAGTGCACGGACCCCGAGTGCCCCACCGCTGCGCCACAGGTTGAGACAACCCGGCATGATGGACCTCTACTGATGGGTAACAGGAGGTCGGGTGCGCATCGCGCTGCTGTCATACCGGAGCAAGGAGCACTGCGGCGGTCAGGGCGTCTACGTCCGCTACCTCAGCCAAGGCCTGGCTGATCTGGGCCACGACGTCGAGGTCTTCTCCGGCCAGCCCTATCCCGAGGACCTCGATCCTCGTGTGACGCTCACCAAGGTGCCGAGCCTGGACCTCTACCGTGAGCCCGATCCGTTCCGGACGCCCAGGCTGCACGAGTTCACCAGCGCGACGGACGTCCTCGAGTACGTCCTGACCCTGACGGGGTGCTTCTCCGAGCCCCTCACGTTCACGTTGCGTGCCAACAAGATCATGCGGACCCGGGCCCGGGACTTCGACGTCGTGCACGACAACCAGAGCCTCGGCTACGGGCTCCTCGCGATGATGCGTCGCCACATCCCGGTGGTCGCGACGGTCCACCACCCGATCAGCCGCGACCGCAAGGTCGACCTGGCCGCGGCGTCCTGGCGGCGGAAGCTGTCGGTCGCCCGGTGGTACAGCTTCGTCCCGATGCAGGCACGCGTGGCCCGCCGCATCCCGGTCGTGCTGGCGGTGGCCGGCGCCTCGGCCGCCGACTCCGTCGCCGACTTCGACCTCGACCCGGCCCAGATGCGGGTCGTGCCGCTCGGCGTCGACACCGACCTCTTCGCGCCGTCGGACGCGCGCGTCCCGGGGCGCATCGTCGCGATCGCGAGTGCCGACCGTCCCTTGAAGGGCGTCGTACACCTGCTCGAGGCACTCGCCAAGCTGCGCACCGAGCACGACGTCGAGCTGCAGCTCGTGTCCCACCTGGAGCCGGGCGGCGCCACCGAGCGCCGGATCGCCGAGCTCGGCCTGACGGACGCCGTGACCGTGGTCAGCGGGGTCAGCGATGCCGACCTCGGCTCGCTGCTCGCCTCCGCCGAGATCATGTGCGTGCCGTCGCTGTACGAAGGGTTCTCGCTGCCGACCGTCGAGGCGATGTCGTGCGGCACCCCCGTCGTGGCGAGCCGGGCCGGGGCGTTGCCCGAGGTCGTCGGCACCGACGCCGCCGGTCAGAGCGAGTGCGCCCTCCTGGTCGAGCCGGGTGACTCCGAGGCACTGGCCGCCGCGATGCGTCAGCTGATCGAGTCTCCCGACACCCGCGCGCGCCTCGGCGCCGCCGGCCGTCGCCGCGCCCTCGAGCGCTACAGCTGGACGTCGGTGGCCGAGGCCACCGTCGCGGCGTACAGCGAAGCCATGACCCTCGCCCGCACGAACCCGAAGGACTGAACCATGCTCACAGTTGACTTCGACCGACTCCGCGTCGGCCGCCGCACCCGCTTCATCGACGTGGGCGCAGGTGCGGGTCGGCACTCCTACGAGGCCCTGCGGCGCGGCGCGACCGTGACGGCGTACGACATGGACGAGGTCGAGCTCAAGGGCGTCGACGGGATGTTCGCCGCGATGGCCGAGGTCGGCGAGGTGCCGCCGGGCGGGTCCGGCGAGGTCCAGGTCGGCGACATCCTCGACATGCCGTACGCCGACGGGTCGTTCGACGTGGTGCTGGCCTCGGAGATCCTCGAGCACGTGCCCGAGGACGACCAGGCCATTGCCGAGCTGGTCCGCATCCTGTCCCCCGGCGGGGTCCTCGCGATCACGGTGCCACGCTGGCTGCCCGAGCGGGTGTGCTGGGCGCTGTCCGACGAGTACCACGCCAACGAGGGCGGTCACATCCGCATCTTCAAGGCCGACGCGCTGCGGGCCAAGGTCGAGTCGCAGGGACTCGAGCTCACCCACCAACACCACGCGCACGCCCTCCACGCGCCGTACTGGTGGCTCAAGTGCGCCGTCGGCGTCAACCGCGACCAGCACCCGCTCGTCCGGGCGTACCACCGCCTCCTGGTCTGGGACATGATGAAGGCGCCCGCCGTGACCCGGCTGGCCGAGCGGGCCCTCGACCCGTTGATCGGCAAGAGTGTCGCGCTCTACTTCCACAAGCCGTTCTGATCATGCCGACACCGTCCGTCCCGGGCATCCTGACCGCCGATCAGATCGACCTGACGGCCGCCTCGATCCTGGCGGTGCAGCAGTCGTCCGGCGCCATCCCGTGGTTCGAGGGCGGGCACACCGATCCGTGGGACCATGTGCAGGCGGCGATGGGGCTGACCGCCGCGGGGCTGACCGATGCGGCCCACAAGGCGTACCTGTGGTCGCGGGACTCCCAGCGCGCCGACGGCTCGTGGGCGATCCGCTACGAGGACGACGTCGTCGTCGACTCGCACACCGACTCCAACTTCTGCGCCTACCTCGCGACCGGCGTGTGGCACCACTGGCTCGTGACGCAGGACCTCGCCTTCGCGCACGCCCTGTGGCCCGTCGTCGAGGCCGGTCTCGACGCGGCCCTCACGATGCAGCGCCCCGACGGGACGATCGCCTGGGCGTCCTCCGGCGGTGTGCCCTTGGACGAAGCGCTCGTGACCGGCAACGCCAGCAGCCACCTGAGCCTGCGGTGCGGTGTCGCCCTCGCCGAGGTCGTCGGCACGACCCGGCCCGACTGGGAGCTGTCGGCGGCGCGGCTGCGGCACGCCCTGGACCACCACGGCGAGCTGTTCACCGAGAAGCCGCACTCGATGGACTGGTACTACCCTGTGCTCGGCGGGGCGCTGCCGCAGCCGGCCGCCGAGGAGCGGATCGACGCCCGGTGGGACGAGTTCGTCGTCCCCGGCCTGGGTGCTCGGTGCGTCACGCCCAACACCTGGGTCACGGGCGCCGAGACGTGCGAGCTCGTGCTGGCGCTCGACGTCCTGGGCCGGACGGACGAGGCCCGCGCCCAGCTCGCCGCGATGCAGCACCTGCGCGAGGACGACGGGTCGTACTGGACCGGCCTGGTCTATGACGACGACGTGCGGTGGCCGGTCGAGCGATCGACCTGGACCGCCGCGACGGTGATCCTGGCGGCCGACGCGCTGTCGCGGACGACCCCCGGCAGCGGGCTGTTCCGCGGCGACGGCCTGCCCCGACTGGAGTGGGAGGTGAGCGACGAGTGCCCGATGACACGATGAGGTTCCCGGACGAGCTGGCGAGGCTCGTGACGCAGACCAGGGGGTTCATGCCCGCGGACGAGGGCCTCGCGCTGCACGCCGCGGCGGTCGAGTTCTGCTCCGGCGGGGTCGCGGTCGAGATCGGCACGTACTGCGGCAAGTCAACGATCTACCTGGGGCACGCCGCCTCGGTGACTGGGTCGACCGTGCTGACGATCGACCACCACCGTGGCTCCGAGGAGCAGCAGCCCGGCTGGGAGTATCACGACGAGTCCCTCGTCGACCCCGACCTGGGGCTGATGGACACCCTGCCGTTCGCCCGTCGCGCGATCGCGGCCGCGGGCCTCGAGGAGTCCGTCGTCCTGATGGTCGGCCGCTCCTCGGCGATCTCCCGGTGGTGGCGGACGCCGGTCGACCTGGTGTTCGTCGACGGCGGCCACACAGACGAGCACGCCCAGAACGACTTCCACGGCTGGTCACCCTGGGTACGCCTCGGGGGTGCGCTGGTCATCCACGACGTCTTCCCCGATCCCGCGGACGGCGGCCAGGCGCCCTATCGGATCTATCGCCAGGCCCTCGACTCCGGGGAGTTCCTCGAGGTCTCGGTGACGGGGTCGCTCCGCGTCCTGCAACGAGTCGTCCTCTCCGCCCACCAGCACTGACCCGGTGCGCTGGGGCCCACCGTCGCCAGGGCGCACCCATCGGGTGGACGCCAGCGCACCGCTTCAGGCGTCGGGGGTCAGCCAGAGCACGCCGCTTGGCGGGAGCTGCAGGACCGCCGAGGCCGCGAAGCCGTGCATCGGCACGTCCTCGGCCTGGACCGAGCCGAGGTTGCCGACCCCAGAGCCGCCGTAGACCTTGGCATCGGTGTTGAGCGCCTCGCGCCACGTCCCTGCCGACGGCAGCCCGATCCGGTAGTTCCGGTGCGGCTCGCCCGAGAAGTTGGCGATGCACGCGACCTGTGAGCCGTCCGCGCCGATGCGCAGGAACGCGATGACGTTGCCGGCGGTGTCGCTCGCGTCGATCCAGCCGAAGCCCTCCGGGCGGTGGTCGGCCGACCAGAGCGCTGGGGTGTCCCGGTAGAACGCGTTGAGGTCCGTCACCAGGTTCAGGATGCCCAGGTGCAGCGGGTCGTCGAGCTGGTGCCACTCCAGCGACCGCGACTCGGCCCACTCCGACTCCTGCCCGAACTCGCCGCCCATGAACACCATCTGCTTGCCGGGGTGCGCCCACATGAAGGCCAGCAGCCCGCGGACGCCGGCCGCCTTGTTCCACGCGTCCCCGGGCATGCGGCCCCACAGGGAGCCCTTGCCGTGCACGACCTCGTCGTGGGACAGCGGCAGGACGAAGTTCTCGGTGAACGCGTAGTCGATCGAGAACGTCATCTCCCCGTGGTGGTACGTCCGGTGGATCGGGTCGTGGCCGAGGTAGGCCAGCGTGTCGTGCATCCAGCCCATGTTCCACTTGAAGCCGAAGCCCAGCCCGCCCTCGCCGGTCGGCCGGGTGACGCCCGGCCACGCCGTGGACTCCTCGGCGATCATCATGACGTGCGGGTGATGCTTGTAGACCGTCGCGTTGAGCTCCTGCAGGAGCTGCACCGCCTCGAGGTTCTCGCGCCCGCCGTGGATGTTGGGCACCCACTCCCCCTCGTTGCGGGAGTAGTCGAGGTAGAGCATCGAGGCGACGGCGTCGACGCG
>JAOPXL010000203.1 GCA_025965175.1 Aeromicrobium sp. | reverse complement strand
GTTCGGCCTGATCCCGGAGTTCATCGGTCGTCTGCCCGTCATCGCCGCGGTCGACAACCTCGACAAGGACGCGCTCGTCGCGATCCTCACCGAGCCCCGCAACGCGCTGACCAAGCAGTACGTCCGGTTGTTCGAGATCGACGGTGTCGAGCTCGAGTTCAGCCAGGAGGCCAGCGAGGCGATGGCTGATCTGGCTCTGGCGCGCGGTACGGGCGCTCGTGGCCTGCGCTCGATCATCGAGGCCGTGCTCGAGCCGGTCATGTACGAGATCCCGAGCCGGGACGACGTCGCGAAGGTAGTCGTGACGGCCGCGACGGTCGCCGGCCAGGAGGGCCCGCAGATCCTGACGCACGACGAGGTCGCCAAGAAGGCCTCCTAGCGGCGGTGTTGGTTACCTCCCGGTAGGTTGATCGGCATGACCTCCGTCGACATCGCCCTGCTCGGTGCCACCGGTTTCACCGGCGGCCTCACCGCCGACTATCTCGCCACCCATCTGCCCGATGGCGCCACGTGGGCCGTCGCGGGCCGCAACCAGGCCAAGCTGGAGGCGGTCGCCGACCGTGTCGAGACGCTGGGCGGCGTGCGGCCCGAGATCATCTCGGCCGACATCGGCAACGCCGACTCGATGGCCGCGCTCGCGAAGAGCACGCGGGTCCTGGCAACGACCGTCGGTCCGTACGTCCAGCACGGCGAGCCCGCGGTCAAGGCGGCCGCCGAGGCCGGCATCGCGTACGTCGACCTGACCGGCGAGCCGGAGTTCGCGGACGCGATGTGGCTCAGGTACGACGCCGTGGCGCGCGAGACCGGCGCCCGGATCATCCACGCGTGCGGCTTCGACTCGATCCCGTACGACCTCGGTGTGCTCTACACCGTCCAGCAGCTCCCCGAGGGCGTCCCGCTCTCGGTCAGCGGCTACATCCGCGCCGGCGGCACCGCCTCGGGCGGGACCTACCACTCGGCGGTCGGCGCCTTCTCGCGCATCCGCCAGGCCGGCCGCACCGCGGCTGAGCGCAAGAAGCTCGAGGCGCGTCCCGAGGGTCGCCGGATCCGCGGCGGCGGCAAGATCGGCCGCGGCGCCGACGGCAAGGGCTGGGCCCTGCCGCTCCCGACGATCGACCCGCAGATCGTGCTGCGCTCGGCGCGCTCCCTCGACCGGTACGGCCCGGAGTTCACCTACTCGCACTTCGCCCAGTTCAAGAAGCTCCCGATGCTGGTCGGCACCCTGGCCGGGGGAGCGGTGCTGCTGGCAGGCGCCCAGCTGGCGCCCACCAGGAGCCTGCTGCTCAAGCTCAAGGCCCAGGGCGACGGTCCCGACGAGGACAAGCGCGCCAAGTCCTGGTTCTCGCTCCGGCTCGTCGGCGAGGGTGGCGGCAAGACCGTCACGACCCAGGTCAGCGGCGGCGACCCCGGCTACACCGAGACCGCCAAGATGCTGAGCGAGGCGGCCCTGTCGCTGGCCTTCGACGACCTGCCGAAGGTGTCGGGGCAGACCACGACCGCTGTCGCGATGGGCAATGCCCTGATCGAACGGCTCGACCGGGCGGGCATCACCTTCCGAACGATCTGACGGCCCTCACGCGCCCGACGGACACGGCGCTGCGTCAGTCGTAGGGTGAGGAGATGGACTTCGTCGAAGTCGCCACCCACGTCCTGACCTCGAGCGACGGGCCGTCGGGGCTCCTGCCGGCCCGCCAGCAGATGGCGTTGTCGCTCGGCTGGCACATCGTGCTGGCCTGCTTCGGCGTGGCGTTCCCGACCATGATCTACGTCGTGCACCGGCGCGGGATCGTTCGGGACGATGCCGTCGCGCTCGCGCTGGCGAAGCGCTGGGCCAAGGTGTCGGCGGTGTTGTTCGCGATCGGCGCGGTCTCCGGCACGGTGCTGAGCTTCGAGATGGGCCTGCTCTGGCCCGGTTTGATGGGTCGGTTCGGCGACGTCCTCGGTCTGCCGTTCGCGTTCGAGGGGCTGTCGTTCTTCGTCGAGGCGATCTTCCTCGGCATCTACCTCTACGGCTGGGGTCGGATGCCCGCCCGCCGGCACCTGGCGATGCTGATCCCGATGGGGGTGGCGGGAGTCGTCGGCACGTTCTGCGTCGTGGCGGTCAACGCCTGGATGAACAATCCCACCGGCTTCCGACTCGTCGAGGGCGAGGTGACCGACGTCAACCCGTGGCGGGCGATGTTCAACGACGGCGTCTGGCTGCAGTTCGCGCACATGTGGGTCGCGGCCTTCATGGTTGTGGGCTTCGTCGTGGCCGGCGTGTACGCCGCGGGGATGCTGCGGGGACGGGTCGACGCGCACCACCGGCTCGGGTTTACCGTGCCGTTCGCATTCGCCACGGTCGCCGCGCTGGTGCAGCCGTTCATCGGGCACGTCTTGGGCCTGCGGATCGCGACGACGCAGCCGTCGAAGCTCGCGGCGTTCGAGCTCGCGACGACGACCGAGCAGCCGGCACCGCTGCGGCTCGGCGGGATCCTGGTCGACGGTCAGGTGCGCGGCGCGATCGACATCCCCCGGATCGGCTCGTTGATCGCCCGCAACTCCTTCGACGAGCCCGTGCCGGGGCTCGACAGCATCCCGCCCGGGGACCGGCCGCCGGTCAACATCACCCACCTGGCGTTCCAGTCGATGGTCGGCATCGGCACGCTGCTGGCGGCCGCGGTGGCGGTCTACTGGATCGCCCGCTGGCGCCGCCGGGACCTGACGGGCCACCGCTGGTTCCTGCGCGGCGCGGTCGTCGCGGGTCCGCTCGCCGTGCTCGCGATGGAGAGCGGCTGGATCGCCACCGAGGTCGGGCGGCAGCCCTGGACCGTGTGGCAGGTCCTGCGGACGACCGATGCCGCCAGCGAGAGCGCCGGGCTGTGGTGGAGCTATGCCGGTGCCGTCGTGGTCTACGTCGGCATGACGATCGGTGCGGTCGTCGTGCTGCGGTCCATGGCGCGGCGGTGGCGGGCAGGCGAGGAGGACCTGCCCAGTCCCTACGGGCCCGGTGACTCCCCGGTGGACCAGGCGCGGTCCCGATGAGCCTGGCCGTCGTCGTGGCGCTCGCGATGTTCGCCGGCATCGTGCTCTACGGCCTGTTCGGCGGCGCCGACTTCGGCTCGGGGTTCTTCGACCTGACCGCCGGCGGCTCGGAGCGAGGAGGCGAGCTGCGGATACTGATCGACCACAGCATCGGACCGGTGTGGGAGGCCAACCACGTGTGGCTGATCTACATCCTGGTGATCTGGTGGACCGGTTTCCCCGTGTCGTTCGCAGCAGCGACCACGACCCTCATGCTTCCGCTCGCGCTGGCGCTGGTGGGCATCGTGCTTCGCGGGGCGAGCTTCGCCTTCCGGAAGTACTCCGCGACGCTGGCCCAGGCCCGGTTGTTCGGGGCGGTCTTCGCCGGCTCCTCGCTCATCACGCCGTTCTTCCTCGGTGCCGCGGCCGGAGCCGTCGCCTCCGGCCGGGTGCCGGCAGAGGGCAACGGCGATCCCCTCGACTCCTGGCTCCACCCCACGTCATTGTTCGGCGGGCTGATCGCCGTCGGCACGTGTGCCTTCTTGGCCGGGGTGTTCCTGACGGCGGACGCGGCCCGGTCCGGCCACGGGGTCCTGGCGGAGACGCTGCGCACCCGCACGCTCGGCGTGGGCGCCGCGACCGGTGTCATCGTGTTCGTAGCCCTGGTGCCGATCAAGCAGGACTCACCGACCCTGAGCGACCGGCTGCTCGGCCCCGCCGCGCCGCTCATCGTTGCCTCTGCGGTCGCCGGTTCGGCGACCCTGGTCCTGCTGCTGCGGCGCCGCTACGGTCCGGCGCGCCTGGGCGCGGCCGCCGCCGTGGCCTCGGTCCTGATCGGCTGGGGAGTCGCGCAGTATCCATGGATGCTGGTCGACGAGGTGAAGATCGCCGACGCGGCCGGCGCGCCGGCCACCCTGTGGGGGCTGCTGGTCGTCGTCGGCCTCGCCGGGGTCATCGTCGTGCCGGCGCTGGCCTACCTGTTCTGGCTGACGCAGAGCGAACGCTGGACGCAGGAGGCCTAGGCCGAGCCATGTCAGACGGCCGCGGGCGTCGCCTGGACCATGAACGACTCGACGGAGCTGTCCGCGACGTACACCGGATCGACCGAGACGCGACCCGCGGCGACGACGTCGGCGATCGCGAGCCGGAGCACGTCGAGCCGGTCCTTGGTCGCTGTGATCGTCAGGCTACTGATCGGGGTCTTCTGACTGACCTTGGCCACAGACTTGGCCCCGCGGATGTCGGCCAGCACCGAAGCGGCGGACGCCAGCAATGTCGGGTCCTGCTCGGACGTCGTCAGGTCGGTCCCGTTGTCGGGCCACGGGGCGCGGTGGATCGAGCCCTCCTGCCACCACGACCAGACCTCCTCGGTCACGTAGGGCAGGAATGGGGCCAGCAGCCGCAGCTGGACCGACAGGGCCAGGACGAACGCGCTCTTGGCCGATGCGCCACCAGCGTCGTCACGCCGAGCGCGCTCCTTGACGAGCTCGAGGTAGTCGTCGCAGAAGTCCCAGAAGAACTTCTCGGTGACCTCGAGCGCCGTGGCGTAGTCGTACGCCTCGAACGCCGCGGTGGCCTCGGTGACGACGAGGCGCAGGCGGCTCAGCATCGCCAGGTCGAGTGCCTCGGTGACCCGGACCGGGTCGAGGTGTGCCGCGTCGGCACCCAGTCCGTACGCCTCCTCGGCCGCCAGGACGAACTTGCTGGCGTTGAGGACCTTCATGGCCAGCCGGCGACCGACTTTCATCTGCGCCTCGTCGAACGGGGAGTCGGCACCGGGACGGGCACCCGCGGCACGCCAGCGGACGGCGTCGGCGCCGTACGTCGACAGGATCTCGTCGGGCACGACGACATTGCCCTTGGACTTGCTCATCTTCTTGCGGTCGGGGTCGACCACGAAGCCCGACAACGCGGCGTGCGACCACGGGATGCCGCCGTGCTCGAGGTGTGAGCGCACGACGGTGGAGAACAGCCACGTGCGGATGATGTCGTGCCCCTGCGGGCGCAGGTCCATCGGGAACGTCTTGGCGAACAGCTCGGGGTCGCGCTCCCAGCCGCACACGATCTGCGGGGTCAGGGACGACGTCGCCCACGTGTCGAGGACGTCGGGATCGGCCATGAAGCCGCCGGGCTCGCCGCGCTGCGAGTCCTCGAAGCCGGGCGGTGCCTGCGAGGCCGGGTCGACCGGCAGGCTCGCCTCGTCGGCGAGGATCGGGGCGTCGTAGTCCGGCTCGCCGGCGGCGTCGAGGCGGTACCACACGGGGAACGGGATGCCGAAGAAGCGCTGGCGCGACACGAGCCAGTCACCGTTCAGGCCCTCGATCCAGTTGGTGAGGCGGGACTGCATGTAGGTCGGCACCCAGTCGATCTCATCGCCCCGCGCGACGAGCGCCTTGCGGAGTTCCGCCGAGCGGCCGCCGTTGGCGATGTACCACTGGCGGGTCGACACGATCTCGAGCGGCTTGTCGCCCCGCTCGTAGAAGTTGGCCATGCGCTGGGTGGGCTTGGGGTCGCCGTCCAGGTCGCCCGACTCCTTGAGGGCCGCGACCGTCAGCTCGCGCGCGGTGAAGGTTGTCTTGCCGGCGATCTCGGCATACAGCCCGAGGCCTGCCTCGTCGCTGATCCACTCCGGTGCGTCCGGGAGGATGCGGCCGTCGCGCCCGATGATCGTCCGGTTGGGCAGCTGCAGCTCGCGCCACCAGATGACGTCGGTCAGGTCACCGAAGGTGCAGCACATGACGATGCCGGAGCCCTTGTCGGGCTCGGCGGAGGCGTGCGCGACGACGGGCACCTCGACGCCGAACAGCGGCGACCTCACGGTGGTGCCGAACAGCGGCTGGTAGCGCTCGTCGTCGGGGTGGGCGATCAGCGCGACGCATGCGCCGATGAGCTCGGGGCGGGTGGTCTCGATGTGTATCGGACCGTCGGCGCCGTGGAACGCGACCCGGTGATAGGCACCCGGGTACTCCCGCGCCTCCAGCTCGGCCTGCGCGACCGCGGTCTGGTAGGTCACGTCCCACAGGGTCGGCGCGTCCTGCTGATACGCCTCGCCGCGCGCGACGTTGCGCAGGAAGGCGCGCTGCGACACGACCTGGGACTCGTCACCGATCGTCGTGTACTTCTGGTTCCAGTCGACGCTGAGGCCCAGCGTGCGCCACAGCTGCTCGAAGACCAGCTCGTCCTCCTCGACGAGCCGGTTGCACAGCTCGATGAAGTTGCGGCGGCTGACCGGGACCTGGCGCTTGGCGTCGGGCTTGTCCGGTGGGGTGTAGTCGGCCTCGTAGGGCAGGGACGGGTCGCAGCGGACGCCGAAGAAGTTCTGCACCCGGCGCTCGGTCGGCAGGCCGTTGTCGTCCCACCCCATGGGGTAGAAGACCTCCTTGCCGCGCATCCGCTGGTAGCGAGCGATGAGGTCGGTGTGCGTGTAGGAGAACACGTGCCCCACGTGGAGCGAGCCCGACACTGTCGGCGGAGGCGTGTCGATCGAGAAGATCTCCTCGCGACTCTTCGAGCGGTCGAAGGCGTAGGTGCCCTGCTCGGCCCAACGGGCGGACCAGGTGGCTTCGAGACCTTCGAGGACAGGCTTTTCCGGGACGGTGTTCACAGCAGGCAAGTCTAGGTGCCGGACCCACGGGTGCTGCCCGTGGCCCGCACGGGGCACCCGCTACGCGTTGACCCTCTCCTGTGGGGCGGGCGCCTCCTCGGCCACGTCCTCGCGCCGGCCCAGCTTGCTGGGCCACCAGATGTGACGGCCGATGTCGAGGTTGAGCGCCGTCACGAGCACCGACCGGACGATGATCGTGTCCAGCAGGACGCCCAGCGCGACGACGAACCCGAGCTCGGCGAGGAACACGATCGGCAGGGTCGCGAGCGCCGTGAACGTGCCGGCCAGGACGAAGCCTGCCGAGGTGATGACACCACCCGTCGCAGCGAGACCGATCAGGGCGCCCCGCCGGGTGCCGACCCGGAGCGTCTCCTCACGCACGCGGGTCATGAGGAAGATGTTGTAGTCGATACCGAGCGCGACGAGGAACACGAAGGCGAACAACGGGAACGACGAGTCGGCTCCCGCGAAGTCGAACACGTGGCGGAACACCAGC
>JAOPXL010000193.1 GCA_025965175.1 Aeromicrobium sp. | reverse complement strand
TCCGCAAATCTGGGCTGGGTGGGTCAGACGCGGCGGATGACGGCGGTGACCTTGCCGAGGATCGTGGCGTGGGTGCCGTCGATGGGGGAGTAGTCGTCGTTGTGCGGGAGCAGCCAGACCTGGCCGTCCTTGCGCTGGAACGTCTTGACCGTGGCCTCGCCGTCGAGCATCGCCGCTACGATCTCACCGTTCTCGGCGTTGGGCTGCTGGCGGATCACGACGTAGTCGCCGTTGCAGATCGCGGCGTCGATCATCGAGTCGCCGGAGACCTCCAGCATGAACAGAGTGCCGTCGCCGACCAGCGACTTGGGCATCGGGAAGATCTCCTCGACGCGCTGCTCGGCCAGGATCGGACCGCCGGCGGCGATGCGGCCGACCATGGGGATGTTGACCGCGGACGGAGCGGCGTCGTTGATGCCGGTCTCGTCGATCTCGGCTGCGGGGCTCATCGCCCGGCGGGCCGCCAGGACGTCGGGCAGGAAGATCTCGAGCGCGCGGGGACGGTTGGGATCGCGCTTGACGTAGCCCATGCCTTCGAGGGCACGGAGCTGGTGGGCGACCGAGGACGTGCTGGTCAGGCCCACTGCGGCGCCGATCTCGCGCATGCTGGGCGGGTAACCCCGCTTCTCGATCTCGTCGCGCAGGAACACCAGCACCTTGCGCTGGCGTGCGGTCAGCCCGGAGTCGTCGGCCGGCCCGTCCGGGAGCTCGGTGACGTCGGCGTTGCGATCATCGCTCATGCGGGAAGGGTAACCCGGATCACGGGTCCAGTTCAAACATATGTTCGATGGCGTGTCGCGGTCCGGATCTCCTAGGTTGGTCCGATGCCCACCACGCTCGTGCAGCCAGGAAGCCCCCGATCAGCCGTCGTCACCGGAGCCGCGAGAGGCATCGGGAAGGCGATCGCCGTCGAGCTCGTGCTGCGGGGCTACGAGGTCGTCGTGACCGACGTCGACATCGACGCCGCCGAGCGGACAGCCGAGCAGATCGGGGCGCGGGCGGGTCTGCGGCTCGACGTCACCGATCCCGACGCCAACGCCGCGGTGGCGGCCCGCGCCCGGGAGATCGCGCCGCTCGGCGCGTGGGTGTGCAACGCCGGAGTCCTGTTCGAGGGCGACCTGACCGCCATCACGACGGGACAGGCCCGCGCGATGGTCGAGGTCAACGTGCTCGGCGTCATGTGGGGCGTACGCGTGGCCGCCGAGGCCTTCCGCGAGCAGGCGGCGATCGGCATGAAGGGCGGCGAGATCGGCATCATGGCCTCGCTCAGCGCCCACGCTCCGGTCCAGGGGCTGGCGACGTACGCCGCGACGAAGGCTGCGGTCCTGTCACTGGCGACGTCACTGCACGCCGAGCTCCGCAAGGACCGGATCCGGGTCCACGCGCTGTGCCCCGACGGGGTCAGCACGCCGATGGTCGATGCGATGGACCCCGAGGGCGGCACGCGCGCGATCCTCGCCGCCGGCGTGATGTACGAGCCGCAGCAGGTAGCCCAGGCGCTGGTCGACATGTTCGGCACCCGCCGGGTCTATCGCACGATGCCGGTCTGGCGCGGCGTCATCGGGCGCACGGCCTCGATGGCGCCACGATTCGCGGCCCGGGTCGACCCTGTCCTGCGACAGGTCGGTGCGATGCGGCTCAAGCGAGCCGCACGACGTACGGACTAGCCGGCGACCTTGCTCCTGCGGCGGAACGGGTTGAGGCGGCGCCGGGACTTCTCGGGCTCCGGCGCGGGAGTCTCGGCCGGCGGCTCGTAGACGATCTGCGGGGCGACGGTCTCGTTCTCGGCGTCGTACGTCCGCCACTCGGCGATCTCCTCGTCCTCCGCGACGGTGGCCTTCGTGACGATGTCCTCGCGAACCGCCTCGATCGTGGCGCCGAGCAGGATCGCGTAGAGGCCGATCCACAGCCACAGCAGCAGGACGACAACCCCGGCGAGGGCGCCGTACGTCTTGCCGTAGCTGCCGAAGTTGTCGACGAACAGCGAGAAGCCCACCGAGACCAGGACCCACATCAGGGCCGCCACGAGGACGCCCTTCGAGACGAGCCTGGTCGCGGGCGTCCGGTTGGGCGCGATGCGGAACAGCACCCCGATCGCCATGACGACGGCGCCGAGCAGCATCGCCCAGCGGGCCGCCTCCAGGACGATGCGGACGCCGGGGACGATGTCGATCGCGTCGAAGACCGCGGGCGCCGCGGCGACCAGCGTGATGATCACGATGAGGAAGAGGATCGCGCCGAGGGTCAGGCCGAGGGCGAGGAGCTTGCGCTTGATGAAGCTGCGGTCGTCCTTGAGCCCGAACATCGCGTTGATGGCGGTGATGAGGTTGCCGACGCCGCCGGATGCGCTGTAGATCGCGAGCGCGAGCGCGATGATCAGGCCGAGCCCCAGCGAGCTGGTCGGCGTCGACGTCAGCTCGTCGAGCTGTCCTGTGATGAGTGAGGCGGCATCCGCGGGCAGGTGGTTGGTGATCTCGGCCGACTGCTTGGCGACGGTCTCGGGGGACGCGACCAGGCCGTACGTCAGCACCGCCGCGATGAGCGCGGGGAACAGGGACAGGAACGTGTAGAAGGCGACGCCGGCCGCGAGCAGGGGGGCCTGTTTGGCAGAGGCCTGCTTCCACGCGATCAGGACGGTGCTCTTCGTTGCCATTCCACGACGGTAGTGGCGGACGCGTTCGAATGCCTCTCGGCGCGCTGGAATCCCGTCTCCCGCGGGGGAGAGACCCGTGACGTGCGACAAATCTTCGAGAATTTCTCACTGCAAGCCCAGGGAGAAGCGAACCCTGATCGAAATTGTGTTCGATCAGGCCTTCCTTTTGTCGTAGGTGGCCCCTAATGTCGTACATGTGTTCGATCGAACGCCTGTTCGCACCATCGAATGACATCGAGAGCAGCGTTCGTTCGGACGCACCAACTTCACCCCGACAGTCTCACTTCCCCCACGGAGGCACTCATGAGCACCATCTCCCTCGACCGCGTCAGCTCCTACGACGTCCGCCCCTCGGCCGCCCGCCCGGTCCGCCACCTGCGCGCCGTTCCCGCAGCGCACCAGCCGGCCCACGTCCAACTGACCCGCCGCGGCAAGATCGTCATCGTGACGCTGGCCGTCGCCGTGATCGGCATCCTGACGATCGCGTTCGGCCCCTCGTCCACCGCGTCCAGCGAGGCCGGCGTCGCGCCAGAGACGACCCAGGTGCGGGTGCTGCCCGGTCACACGCTGTGGGAGATCGCCGCCGAGGCCAACCCCAACGGCGACATCCGTGCGACGGTGGACGACATCATCCGTCTCAACGCGCTCCCCAATGCCTCCGCCCTGCAGATGGGCTCGGAGATCGCGGTGCCTGTCTACAGCTAGGCACGGCACCATGTAGGACGAAGCCCGGTGAGGTCACAAGGGAAGGTGACCCCGCCGGGCTTCGTCATGCGTGGGCTCAGACGATCCCGGTGCTGACCGGGGTGACGGTCTGCTTGCCGTCCGCGACGACGTACGACCGGGTCCGGCTCGACGTCGCCCTCGGGTCGGCCCGGTCGCTGATGATGAACCAGTCCATCTGGATCCGCTGCGGCGTGACGTCTAGGACCGAGTAGCCGTGGTCGTCCAGGTTGACGTACTTGATGTAGCGGTTGAGCAGCTGGAACGCGGTCTCCGCCACGATCGACGCCGACCGCGACGGCGCACCGAGGATGTCGTCGAGGTTGTTGCTGGTGACAGAAGACGTGACCAGCTCCGTCGCGATCGATCCGCCGAGGGGATAGAGCCCCTTGTCGGCGGGGATCTCACATGCCCAGCCGGAGTGGATGTCGCCGGTCAGGAAGACGACGTTCTTGATCTTGTTGTGGGCGATGTGGTCGGTGAGCTTCTTGCGCTCGACTGCGTACCCGTCCCACTGGTCGGTGTTGTAGGGGATGCCCTCGGTCGGCAGGATCCCCGCGAACCCGGCCAGCGCCTCGGTGACCAGGTTGGGCAGCGGCGGGACCAGCACCGGCGTGATCATCACGGGATTGCCGACGAGGTTCCACCGCGCGGTCGACGTGGAGAGGTTGTTCTTGAGCCAGGCGAGCTGCGCCTCACCGGCGATGACCCGCTGGGGGTCTCCGGTGACGCCGATCTCGAGGCTGAACTCCTCGCCGGGGGCGTTGCGGTACGACCGCAGGTCCAGCAGCGACAGCTCGATGAGCTTGCCGAAGCGGAACTTGCGGAAGATCGTCTTCGCGTCGTCGATCGCGGCGGTGCCCCCGAGGCGTACGGGCTGCCACTCGTCGTAGGCCTGCAGCGACACCCGGCGACGCTCGGCGAAGTCGCCCTCGGTCTCGGGCGTGTGATTCTCGGCGCCGTCGGCGTAGGTGTCGTTGGCGGTCTCGTGGTCGTCCCACGCCAGGACGAACGGCAGCTTCTGGTGCAGCCCGGCGAGGTCCGGGTCCTGCTTGTACTGCGCGTGCCGCTGGCGGTAGTCCGTCAGCGTCAGGACCTCGTGCGCCGGGACGTGCTTGCGCACGTCGACGTTCTTGTTGCCGTAGCCGTACTCGCCGTTGCCGTACTCGTAGATGTAGTCGCC
>JAOPXL010000172.1 GCA_025965175.1 Aeromicrobium sp. | reverse complement strand
GCCTGCTCAAGCCGGAGTTCGAGGAGGCGCAGCTCGGTACCGCCGAGATCCGCGACATCTTCCGCTCCAGCAAGATCGGCAACATCGCCGGTTGCATGGTCACCAGCGGCACGATCAAGCGCAACGCGAAGGCACGCCTGCTCCGCGACGGCTCCGTGGTCGCGGACAACCTGGACTTCTCGAGCCTGCGGCGCGAGAAGGACGATGTGTCCGAGGTCCGCGAAGGCTTCGAGTGCGGTCTCGTGCTCAAGGGCTTCAACGACATCAAGGTCGGCGACGTCGTCGAGACGTTCGAGCTGCGCGAGAAGCCGCGCGCGTAGTCAGCACCACCCCGGACGTCATCCCGTGCGAGCCATGATCGGCACGTAAGGGATGACGTCCCACCACTTTCTGGAGGAACTCATGGCTGGTCCGCGCAATGCCAAGGTCGGTGACCGCATCAAGGTCGTCGTGGCGCAGATGCTCGAGCGGCGGGTCAAGGACCCGCGGCTGGGCTTCGTGACGATCACGGACGTCCGGATGACCGGCGACGGTCAGCAGGCGTCGGTGTTCTACACCGTGATGGGCGACGAGGTGCAGCGCGCGGACACCGCAGCAGCGCTCCGTAGCGCGACGGGCCTCATCCGGTCCGAGGTCGGCAAGCAGCTCGGCACCCGCATCACGCCCTCGATCACGTTCTTCCTCGACTCCGTGCCGGAGACGGCCAAGGAGATCGAGGAGCTGCTGGCCAAGGTCAAGCAGTCCGACGACGAGGTCGCGTCGCGCACGGTCGGTGCGCAGTACGCCGGCGATGCCGACCCGTATAAGAAGCCCGTGACCGACGAGGACGCTGACGACGAGTGACCGAGCTCCTCTCCGGCCTGGTCATCGTCGACAAGCCCGCCGGCTGGACGTCGCACGACGTCGTCGGCCGCATGCGCCGGCTCGCCTCGACCAAGAAGGTCGGCCACGCCGGCACGCTGGACCCCATGGCGACCGGCGTGCTGGTGCTTGGGATCAACCGGGCCACACGCCTGCTGGGCTACCTGACCCACGCCGACAAGGAGTACGTCGCGACGATCCGGCTGGGCCAGTCGACGGTCACCGACGACGCGGAAGGTGAGCTCGTCGCGTCCACGCCCGCCGGTCACCTCGACGAGGCGGCCGTGCGTGCGGTGCTCCCGGCGTACACGGGCGACATCCAGCAGGTCCCGTCCTCGGTGTCGGCGATCAAGGTCGACGGGGTCCGGTCCTACGCCGCGGTGCGGGCCGGCGCCGAGGTCACGCTGAAGGCGCGTCCGGTCACCGTCTCGACATTCGACCTGGACGCCGTGCGGGCCGAGGGCGACGTCGTTGACGTCGACGTGCGGGTCGTCTGCTCCAGCGGCACCTACATCCGGGCACTGGCGCGCGACATCGGCGCCGACCTGGGGGTCGGGGGACACCTGACGATGCTGCGTCGCACCCGTGTCGGCGGCTTCCCGCTGAGGTTGGCCCGCACGCTGGAGCAGCTCGAGAACGAGCTGAACGTCATCAGCCTCGACGACGTCGCCCGGGCGAGCTTCGACTCGTACGACCTGCCCGAGCGCGAGGCCAATGACGTGCGCTTCGGCCGGGCGCTCACGGGCATCGACCTGGGTGCCCCGCGGGCCGTGGCCCTGTTCGACCCGGCGGGTCAGTTCCTCGCGCTCTACGAGCAGCGCGGCGGAGTCGCCAAGCCGGTCGCGGTCTTCGTCTAGGGTGCAGGCGTGAGCCTGCGCCGGTCGACCCGTCAGCTGATCCGCCGCGGGTTGCTGGCGATGCTCGCGGCGCAGGTCGCGGCGATTGCCTCGCTGATGGGGGCCGACCGGGCGCGGCGGCTGTTCCGCGACAACAAGGACACGCAGCTCCCGCCCGCCGCGCCGGTGTCCCACCGCATCAACGACGGCAGCGTCGCCACGACGTACACCTACGGCGGCGTGCTGTTCGACGACATGCTGGCGTCGATCGCCGGCGCCCGGGACCGGATCCTGCTCGAGACGTACATCTTCAAGGGCGACGACGTGGGTCGCCGTTTCAAGCAGGCTCTGATCGACGCGGCCGAGCGGGGCGTCGACGTCTACGTGATCTTCGACGAGTTCGCCAACCTCGTGGTGCGGCGCAGGTTCAAGGAGTTCCCGGCCTCGGTCCGCGTCCTGCGCTATCCGGTGTTCTCCTCGTGGAAGCTGCTCAGCCCTCGGCACATCGGCCGCGACCACCGCAAGATCCTCGTCGTCGACGACGACGTGGCGTACGTCGGCGGCTACAACATCGGCGAGGCGTACGCGACCGAGTGGCGCGACACGCACCTGCGGGTCGAGGGGCCCGCGGTGTGGGATCTGGACAACGCGTTCGTCGACTTCTGGAACACCCACCCGCGGCGGGACACCCCCCGACTCCCGCAGAAGCCATCCGCGAGCTGGCGGCCCGAGATCCGTGCGCACCGCAACGTGCCGCGCCAGCTGATGTATCCGATCCGCGGGATGTACCTCGAGGCGATCGACCGGGCGCACCGGAGCATCGACATCACCGCGGCTTACTTCATCCCGGACCGGGACATCCTCGAGGCGCTTCTCGAGGCCCGCCGGCGCAGGGTCAGGGTGCGAATCATCGTCCCGAGGGTCTCCAACCATGTCGTGACCGACTGGTTGTCGCGCGGGTTCTACGGGCGGCTGCTGCGCGCCGGCGTCGAGATCCACCGCTACACCGATCACATGGTGCACGCCAAGACCGCGACGATCGACGGCGAGTGGACCACGATCGGGACCGCCAACATCGACCGGCTGAGCCTGCTCGGCAACTACGAGATCAACCTGGAGATCCTCGATCCCGGTCTCGCGAAGGGCATGCAGGACGTCTTCGACCAGGACTGCGCCAAGTGCGAGCAGCTGACGTTGGAGGAGTGGATGACCCGGCCGCTCGTCGCACGCGTCTATGAGGCGATCCTGCGGCCGCTCGGGCCGCTGCTGTAGTCCCTTCGGAGCGAGTGGCGCAACGGGGTCCGCGAGTGGCGCAGATGTCGACGACATGCCGTCTCGTTTTCTCCGAACTGCGCCACTCGCGGATCGCTGAGATGGTCCGGCCGGCGGTGTGGCACAGTTTCCCCGTGACGATCTGGCGCGACTTCCCGGGAGCCTCGACCGCGCCCCGGGGCGATCCTGCGGCCGTCACGGTCGGCAACTTCGACGGCGTGCACCGGGGCCATCAGCACGTCATCGCCCGTACCCGTGAGCTGGCCGATGGGCTGCCGGTCATCGCGGTCACGTTCGACCCGCACCCGCTCGCGGTGGTCGCCCCCGATCACGCGCCGCGCCGGCTCACGACGACGGGACGCCGGGTCGAGCTGCTGCTGGCCGCCGGCGCCGACGAGGTCCGGATTCTCGCCTTCTCCCGGGAGATGGCGGCGTGGACGCCGCAGGAGTTCGTCGACCGGGTCCTGGTCGAGCAGCTGCGGGCGTCGCTCGTCGCGGTCGGCGACAACTTCCGCTTCGGCCACCGCGCCAAGGGCGACACGACGTTCCTGCGCGAGGCGGGGGCGCGGGCCGGCTTCGCGGTCGACGGCCTGCACCTGGACGGCGGCACCGAGCCGTACTCCTCGACGCTGGTCCGCCGGCTCGTCGCGGAGGGCCTCATGCGTGAGGCCGCCGACGTCCTCGGGCGCCCGCACGAGGTGTCCGGAGCGGTCCGCAAGGGTGACCAGCGGGGGCGGGACCTGGGCTACCCGACCGCCAACGTCCCGATCGACGAGGCGTACGCCGTACCACCCGACGGTGTCTACGCCGGCTGGGTCGTGCGCGCCGACGGTGACCGGCTGCCCGCCGCGATCTCGGTCGGCACCAACCCGACGTTCGACGGCATCGAGCGGCGGGTCGAGTCGTACGTCCTGGACCGTACGGACCTGGAGCTGTACGGCGAGGAGATCCGCGTCGAGCTCGTCGAGCTGCTGCGCGGGATGGTCAAGTTCGGCGATGTCGACGCGCTGGTCGTGCAGATGGCCGACGACGTCGAGCGGACTCGCGACATCCTCGGGGTGTAGCGCGGAAGCCGCGCGACGTACGGCCCCTCGTGGGTCAGGCGATGGCCTGCTCGACGGCCCTCGCGACCTGCTGCATGCCGGCCTTGCGTGGGTGCAGCGGGATGCCGTCGCCGAGCTCGGGCACGAGGCCGTTGGTCCACGCGTCGGCGGTGCAGGCGTCGTGCCCCTCCGAGGCCGCGCTCATCGACACGTACGTCGCACCGGCCGTCCGTGCGGCGGCACGCATCATGGCGTCGATCGCGGCCTCGCCGTCGGCGACCCGCCCAGTGTCGAGCGCGGCGCCGCCGAGTGCCTCGCAGCCACGGTCCTCGGGGACGACGCGCAGGTAGCCGACCAGCACGACCTGGGCCTTGGGAGCGCGCTCGGCGATGTTGCGCAAGACCTCCACGACATGGCCGCGGGTGCTCCGCAGGACGTCCGGGAGTCGGTCCTCGAGGTAGGCCGCGCACGCGTCGCCCTGCTGGGTGCACGCCCTGGACAAGGAGGAGAACAGCCCGGAGTCGTTGCCGCCGATGCCGATTGTGACGAGCTGGGTGTCGGGGTCGACGGCGGCGAGCTGCGCCTTCAGAGGGGCGGTGCTGCCGGGGTTCGGCGTCGTCTCCAGGACGTTCGCGGTCGTGGCCCCCGCGCAGCTGACGTCGGTGAAGCTCGCGGCGTCGACGGCCTTCGCCACGAGGCGCGGGTAGTTGAGGTTGGACCGGGCGCACTCCATCGACCGGCTGTCGACGGGGGAGATGCCCGGTCCGGCGGTGAACGAGTCGCCCAGCGCGACGTAGCGGGGACCGTTCGGGGTGTCGATGGCCGCTGTGCCGGACTCGCCACCGCACGCACCCACCGCGAGCAGGAGGGCCAGGACGACGGGAATCGGGCGCAGAATGGTCATGCCCTCAGGCTAGTTCGCCGCCGGGTCACCGATTCGCCCCCGCACCGCGGGCGCTGATAGTCTGGTCGTTGCCGTGTGATCGGCCACGGACTGATAGTGCCCCGGTGGATGTGCCCGGGCGCGCCGTGCAACGAATCTCTTGGAGGAGAAAAGTGTCGAAGAAGACTGCTGCGCCCACTGTTGCGGGCGTCGCCAAGGAAGAC
>JAOPXL010000156.1 GCA_025965175.1 Aeromicrobium sp. | reverse complement strand
CAGGTAGGGGCGGTCGAACTGCTTCTCGGGGTGGAACTCGTCCTCGAACGTGTAGCCGGGGCCACCCGTGCCGGTGCCGAGCGGGTCGCCGCCCTGCAGCATGAAGTCCTTGATGATGCGGTGGAAGACGAGCCCGTCGTAGAACGGCTTGGTCGCCACCTGGCCCGTGGAGGGGTCGACGAACTCCTTGGTTCCCTCGGCTAGGCCGACGAAGTTGTCGACGGTCTTGGGGGCATGGTTGGGGAAGAGCTCCACGACGATGTCGCCATGGTTGGTCGTGAAGGTCGCGGTGAGCTGCGAAGACACAGGGGGATTCCTTTCGATGTGCTGGCCCCATCTTTTCATGCGTCGGCAACATCGGCCCGCCGCCGGGCGGGAGCGGCGGCGGCCCGTTCGGCTGGCTAGGCTGGGTCGCATGTCAACGTCTTCCGGCGGACACCCTGTCCGCAAGCTCCTGATCCTCGCGCTCGTCGCGCTGGCCGTGCTCGGGGTCCGTCAGGCCCTCGCCGACAAGGGCGGGTCGTACGACCCGCAGCCCGGCGCATGAGCGTGACCGTCGAGCGGACCGACGACGGCATCGCGGTCCTGACGTTCAGCGCGCCACCGGTCAACCTCTACTCCCTCGAGCTGCACGACGACTTCGACCGTGCCCTCGATGAGGTCCTCACCTCGCCGCCCCGCGCCCTGCTGATCCGGGCCGAGGGCAAGATCGTGTCGGGCGGCGTCGATGTCGCGCAGTTCCACGCGCGGACGACCAAGGCCGACACGTTGGCGATGTACGACCGGATGCTCGAGCTGCCCAACCGGATCGAGGCCTTCGACTTCCCGACGTTCTTCGCCGCCCACGCGCTGACCCTGACCTGGGCGTTCGAGGTCGCGGTGGCCTGTGACCTGATCCTGGCCTCGGAGAAGGCCCGGTTCGGGCTGGTCGAGCGGGTCATCGGGCTGACGCCGACGATGGGCGGCACGCAGCGCCTCGCCGCCCGGGCCGGTGTCGGTCGGGCCAAGGAATTCGTCTTCACCGGTGACCTCTACGATGCCGCGACGCTCGAGCGGTGGAACGTCGTCAACCGGGTCCTCCCGGTCGACGGTTTCGACGAGGCCGTCCTGACGTTCGTCCGCAGCATCGCGGACGGGCCGACCCGGGCGTTCGGAGCCGCGAAGCAGATCCTGCGCCACTTCGAGGCCGGTGGCGTGCCCCAGGCCAACGCCCACACGACCGCGATCGCCTCGGAGCTGTTCGACACCGACGACCTGCAGCGCGGGATGGAGTCCTTCCTCGCCCACGGCCCCGGCAAGGCCACCTTCACGGGTCAGTGATCTGCCGGGAACTTCGATAGACCGTCACAGCCGGGGGTGACCCCAACCGTTCAGACCGGCTTGGACTGGGCGGTGCGGACGGCTCGGGTGGCGCGGTGCTCGGCCCAGAAGCTGACGACGGGAATCGTCCCGGCGAGCAGGGTCGTGATCGTGAACGGGATCGTCCAGCGGGCGGCTCGGGCCAGCAGGGCGGCCGTGACCAGGAAGATCATGTAGAGCCAGCCGTGGGCGATGCCGAGGTAGGTCGTGATGTTCTCGCCGAGCTCCTGCGCCGACGACCCGTCACCTGCGAGGTACTTCAGCGGCACCCCGACGAGAATCAGGATGATCAGCAGGACGCCGACGATGTTGGCCATGACGCGATAACGGAGCAGCTCGGACTTCACGATCCCGAGGCTACCTTCGCCCGCGAAGTCGCGATGCTCTCGGTCGACATGCGCCACCACATGAACACGGCGAACGCACCGAAGACCCACCACTGCACGGCGTAGGCGAGGTTGCGCAGCCCGACCGTCCACGACACGTCACCCGGCTGCGGCGGCGGGACCAGGTCCAGGCCGCCACTGACCGCGGCGTCGGTGCTGACCGCGTAGCCGGCCCACAGGTCGTACGGCGACTCGTTGAGCAGCGAGGGGATCCGGACCGAGCCGATCGTGCGGCGGTCCGGGTCGTACGCCGCGGCGTTGCCCTCGCCGGGCTCCAGCACACCGTCGAACGTCACGGCGCCCGGCGGGACCGCCGGCAGCTCACCCGTCGTCGGGGACCAGCCACGCACGATCATCAGGGCGTCACCGTCTATCAGCAACGGCGCGAGCAGCCATGCACCCGTACGCCCGCCCTGCTCCTTGTCGACGACCCACACCTGCTGGTCGGCGGGCGCGAACGTGCCGGTGATCGTCACGGGCCGGTGGTTGAGCCGGCTCGTGAACGGCTCGTCGACCTCCCACAGCCCGGTGAACGCGACCCGGGGGACGTCCTGTTTGTCGGCCCGCTCATCGGCCTTGCGGGAGTCGTAGATGCCGGCCTGCCACAGCCCCATGAGGACGCAGAACACCACGGCGACGACGGCGAAGACGTGCAGGCCGACCAGACCGGGGGTGAACCAGCGTCGGACGGCCCCGCCCCGGGTCACGCCGTGAAGGGGGTGATGTCCGGGTAGAGCGGGAAGCGCTCAGCCAGGACGGTCACGCGCTTGCGCAGGCCCTCGAGGTCGACCTCGCCGGGCTGCAGGGCGGCCGCGATGATCTCGGCCACCTCGGTGAACTCGTCGGCGCCGAAGCCCCGGGTCGCCAGTGCGGGCGTGCCGATGCGCAGGCCCGAAGTGACCATCGGCGGCCGCGGGTCGTTGGGGACGGCGTTGCGGTTGACCGTGATGCCGGCCTCGTGCAGCCGGTCCTCGGCCTGCTGGCCGTCGAGCTCGGAGTCCCGCAGGTCCACCAGCACCAGGTGGACGTCGGTGCCGCCGCTCAAGACCTTGACGCCGGCGGCGGTCATGTCGTCGGCGAGCAGCCGGTTCGCGAGGATCTGCGCGCCCTCGATCGTACGCTCCTGGCGCTCCTTGAACCCGGGCCCGAGGGCCATCTTGAAGGCCACGGCCTTGGCCGCGATGACGTGCTCGAGCGGACCGCCCTGCTGTCCCGGGAAGACCGCCGATCGCATCTTCTTGGCGATCTCGGGGTCGTTGGTCAGGATCGCGCCACCGCGCGGACCGCCGAGGGTCTTGTGCGTCGTGGTCGTGACGATGTGCGCGTGGGGCAGCGGGCTGGGGTGCAGGCCGGCTGCGACGAGACCCGCGAAGTGCGCCATGTCCACCCACAGTCGGGCGCCGACCTCGTCGGCGATCTCGCGGAACAGCGCGAAGTCGAGCTGGCGGGGGTAGGCCGACCACCCTGCGATGATGACGGTCGGGGAGTGCTCGCGTGCGAGCGCGCGCACCTCGTTCATGTCGACCAGGCCCGTCTCGGGCACGACGTGGTAGGCGATGGGGTGGTAGAGCTTGCCGGAGAAGTTGAGCTTCATGCCGTGCGTCAGGTGCCCACCGTTGGCCAGGTCCAGACCGAGGATCGTGTCACCGACCGTGGCGATGGCGTGCAGCGCGGCGGCGTTGGCCGTGGCGCCGGAGTGCGGCTGGACGTTGGCGTAGTCCGCGTCGAACAGCTGCTTGAGCCGGTCGATCGCGATCGTCTCGACCTGGTCGACGAACTCGCAGCCACCGTAGTAGCGCTTGCCGGGGTAGCCCTCGGCGTACTTGTTGGTCAGCACGCTGCCCTGGGCCTCGAGCGAGGCGACGGGGGCGAAGTTCTCCGACGCGATCATCTCAAGCGTCGACTGCTGGCGGTGCAGCTCGGCATCCAGAAGCGCTGCGATGTCAGGGTCGAACTCGGACAGGTGCTGGTTGTGGCTCATGCCCCCAGCGTAACGGGCGCGACCGACCGCTTCGGGCCCCGGCTCAGCGGTCGGACTGGTTCCTCGACGCCTGTCGCGTCACCAGGACCGCGGCCTGGGTCCGGCGCTCCAGACCGAGCTTGGACAACAGCTGGGTCACGTAGTTCTTGATCGTCTTCTCGGCCAGGAACATCTCGCCGGCTATCTGCCGGTTGGTCAGTCCCTCGCCGATCAGGGTCAGGATCCGGCGCTCCTGCTTGGTCAGCGCCGCGAGCGGGTCGTCGGCCGGCTGGCCCTCCCGGATACGGGTCAGCACCCGCTGGGTCACGGCGGGGTCCAGCAGCGACTGACCCCCTGCGACCCGGCGCACCGCGTCGACGAGATCCGTGCCGCGCACCTGCTTGAGGACGTAGCCCGCGGCGCCGGCCATGATCGCGGCGAACAGCGCATCGTCGTCGTCGTACGACGTGAGGATGATGACCGCGATCGAGGGGTCCGCGGAGCGTACCTCCCGGCAGACCTCGATCCCCGAGCCGTCGGGGAGACGTGCGTCGAGCACCGCAACGTGCGGTTTGACGACCGGGATGCGGGCCGCGGCGTCCTTGGCGAGGCCGGACTCACCGACGATCTCGATGTCGGGCTCCTGCTCGAGGAGGTCCTTGAGCCCGCGGCGGACCACCTCGTGGTCGTCCAGCAGGAAGAGCCGGATGGGTATGGGGGTCATGTCGCTCTCCTGGGTACCGTCCAGTGGATCGTGGTGCCGCCGTTCGGCCCGCTGTCGACCTCGCAGCTACCGCCGAGCAGCTCTGCCCGCTGACGGATGTTGCGCAACCCCGTGCCGACCTTCGTGGCACCGAGCCCACGTCCATCGTCGCTCACCCGGAGGTCGATGTCGCTGCTCACGTCGAGCTCGAGCAGCACCCGGGACGCCTCGGCGTGCCGGACGACGTTGGACAGGGTCTCCCCGACGACTGCGAGCAGGTGCTCGCGCACGACGTCGGACACGACGCCGTCGACCGGACCGGTCAGCCTGACCTCCGGGTGGAAGCCCAAGAGCTTGGCGGCGTGGTCGACGGATTGCTCGATCTGGGAGCGGAGGTCCTTGGCGCCCGGCGCCGTGCCCAGGGCGAAGATCGTCCGGCGGATGTCCTTGATCGTCTCGTCGATGTCGTCGATCGCGGACGACAACCGCACCGCCGCGCTCGGGGAGGAGACCAGCTTGGTCGTGTTGTCGAGCATCAGGCCGATGCCGAACAGCCGCTGGATCACCAGGTCGTGCAGGTCACGGCCGATGCGGTCCCGGTCCTCGAACACCGCCAGCAGCGCCTGGTTCTCCTGCGCGCGGGCGACCTGCAGGACCAGCGCGGCCTGGTCGGCGAAGCGTTGCGGCACCGACGGGTCGAGCTCCCACCGATCGGTCTGGTGTCCCTTGAGCCAGCCGACCACCATGGCGCCGGCGTCCTCCGAGCTGCGCAGCGGCAGGACCATGAGCGAGCCCAGGTCCGGCCAGCCGGGGGTCTTGTGCGCCTCGTAACGGGGCTCGAGGTCCGTGTTGGGGATGACGATCGTCTGGCGCAGCCGAGCCGCGTCGCCGGCGATGCTGTGGGCGGTGCTGATCGGCTCCTCCAGGATTCCCTCCGGCGGCATGCCCGAGACGGCGCGAACGATCAACGAGCTCGCGTCCCTCGGCATCAGCAACGCGACGAAGTCCGACGCCGCGACGTCCCGCGCCCGGTCCGCCACGAGCTGCAGCGCCGTGGGGCGCGAGATTGGTGACAGCAGCGCGGTCGTGATCTCGGCGGCGGCCTCGAGCCACAGCCGCTGCCGCTCGCCCTGCTCGTAGAGGCGCGCGTTCTCGATCACGACGCCGGCGGCCGAGGCCACCGCCGCAGCGAGCTCCTCGTCCTCGCGGGTGAAGCCCGTGCCGTGCCGCTTGCCGACCAGGTAGAGGTTGCCGAACACGAAGTCGTGGATCCGAATCGGGACGCCGATGAATCCCGACCGGTCGTCCTCGCGGCTCGAGCCCGGTCCCGGCTGCGGGGTGGGCTGCTTCAGCAGCGTCACGAGGAGCTCCCGGCCGGGGTGCTGGTCGTCGACCACGCCCGGGATGCCGTACGCCGCGAACGCCCCGATCCGGCGGTCCGTGCGGCGGTCGAGCACATCAAGGAAGCCGCTCTCGGCGTCGACGAGGTCGCCCGCCTGGCGCAGGATGCGCTCCAGCAGGCCGTCCAGCGACAGATCGGACGACATCGACGCGACGGCATCAAGCACGCCCCGCAATCGGTCTGCCGCGACCTTGGCACTCCCAGCCATGTCACTCCCTTTCGGCCCAGCGTACGTAATCCCGCGAACTCCCACCGGTGTTTGGCGACCTTTGCGGACCGGGGCGAGGACGAAGGTCCCTGTGTGGGAGCGGTTCCGCCGGGCGACGATGACGTGGACGAACTCGTGTCGTTGCCTCACGGCTCTCCCGCCACGGTCGCAAGCGGCTCTCCCTCCGCCCGGCCAGAGGATGGCGGTCACCTACCCCGGTGGCCGGCAGGAACGGCTCGAGCGAGCTGGACGTACTGCGACGATCCAGGTCATGGCCCCCATCGCGCACGCCGAGGTGGGGGCCATCGTCATGTCGCGACGGATTACGTCGCTGTGGTAACCAAAATGCAATCTTTCACACCGCCACGGGCCTCTCGAGCGCGTGTAGCGTGCGGAAAGGCTCGGTCCATGATGTGGACAACTCCCGCCGTCGTCCGGACGGGCGCGGCTCGAACTCGTAGGAGAACAATGAGAATGTTCCGTCGGGGAACCGCGATCATCGCGGTGTCCGCCATCGCCGGAGTGGCGTTGGCAGCGTGTGGCTCGGGCAAGGGCGACAGCTCATCGGGCTCAGGCATCGTCGTCGGCACCACGGACAAGGTCGTCTCGATCGACCCCGCCGCCTCGTACGACAACGGGTCGATGAACGTCCAGACGCAGGTCTTCCAGTACCTCCTCAACTACCCGGAGGGCAGCACCGAGCTGACCCCCGACGCCGCCGACAAGTGCGACTACGACACCCCCACGACGTACGTCTGCACGATCAAGCCAGGTCTGAAGTTCGCCAACGGGCACGACCTGACCGCGTCCGACGTCGCCTTCAGCTACAAGCGCATCGTCACGATCGCCGACCCGAGCGGCCCGTCCTCGCTGCTGGGCGCCATGAAGAGCGTCGAGGCCACCGATGACAAGACCGTCACGTTCACGCTCAACGCGGCCAACGACCAGACGTTCCCGCAGATCCTCGTGACGTCGGCCGGCCCGATCGTCGACGAGGAGACCTACCCCGCCGACAAGGTCCTCGATGACGACGCCGCGGTCAAGGCCAACGGCTTCTCCGGCCCGTACACGATCGCGAAGTACAGCAAGAACCAGCTCGCGGAGTTCAAGGCCAACCCGGACTACCAGGGCACCTACGGCAAGGCGACGACCGACAAGGTCACGATGAAGTACTACGCCAAGGCTGAGAACCTCAAGCTCGACATCAAGAACAAGGACATCGACGTCGCGTTCCGCTCGCTGACGCCGACCGACATCGCCGACCTCGACAAGACCAAGGGCCTCAAGGTCTTCACCGGCGCCGGCGGCGAGCTGCGCTACATCACGTTCAACCTCACGACGATGCCCGGTGACAACAAGGAGCAGAAGCGTGCGATCCGTCAGGCCATGGCGGCCTCGGTCGACCGTGCCGAGTTGTCGAAGCAGGTCTACAAGAACACCTACACCCCGGCGTACTCGATGGTCCCGAACGGCCAGGCCGGCGCGACCGAGCCGTTCAAGGACGTCTACGGCGAGACCCCGGACAAGGCAAAGGCCAAGAAGTTCCTGGACGACGCCGGCGTCAAGGCTCCCGTCACGATCAAGCTGCAGTACAACCCCGACCACTACGGCTCCAGCTCGGACCAGGAGTACAACGCGGTCAAGCGTCAGCTCGAGGCGTCGGGCCTGTTCAAGGTCGACCTCCAGTCGACCGAGTGGGTCACCTACTCCGAGGAGTACAACGCCGACGCCTACCCGGTCTTCCAGCTCGGCTGGTTCCCGGACTTCCCGGACGCCGACAACTACCTGTCGCCGTTCCTCGCGCCGTACGACACCAAGAAGAAGGTCAACGGCAACTTCACCAACTCGCACTACAACGACCAGGCCACGGAGTTCGCCGATCCGACGATGACCAAGCTGTTGGACGATGAGCGCACCGACAGCGACAAGGCCTCCCGCGAGGCCACGCTGAAGGAGATCCAGGACCGCGTCGCCTCGCAGGTCCCGTACCTGCCGCTGCTGACCGGCTCGCAGGTCGCGATCGGCGTCGACGGCATCAAGGGAATCGACAAGACGCTCGACGCGTCATTCAAGTTCCGCTTCACCTCGCTGTCGAAGTGATCCGGTGAGGGAGGGGCGGGCCCTGACGGGTCCGCCCCTCCTTTCGTATGTTGGACTAACTGCCTAACCGGAGGAACCCATGGCCACCGCCGAAGTCCTCGCCCCGCTGGACCCGATCGGCTCCGAGCCGTCCGGCCCCCGCCGCGGCAAGCTCAGCCCACTGACCCGCTACCTGCTCGTACGACTCGCCCTGCTGGTACCCATGATCTGGGTGCTGGTCACGATGGTGTTCGTCCTGATGCGCGTCATCGGCGATCCCATCCAGGCCGCCCTGGGTGGCCGGCTCACCGCCGAGCAGATCGCCGAGCGCAAGGCCGAGGCCGGGCTCGACCGGCCGATCCTGGTGCAGTACTGGGAGTACATCTCCGGCCTGTTCCGCGGCGACTTCGGCGTCACCCTGACCGACAACCGCAAGGTGTCGGACATCTTGATCGTCAACGGTGCCGCGACCCTCGAGCTCGCGTTCTGGTCGCTGCTCGTCGCGTTCGCCGTCGGCGTCCCCCTCGGCCGGATCGCCGCCCGCCACCGCGACCGGCTCCCGGACGTCCTGCTGCGGCTGTTCTCGATCCTCGTGTACGCCGCTCCGGTCTTCTTCGTCGGCCTGCTGCTCAAGCTCGCGTTCTCGCCGTTCGGCTGGCCGTCGTCGGGCCGCGCGAGCGTCTCGACCGAGCTGACCCTGCAGGACGTCCACCCGCACACCAACATCATGATCGTCGACGCGATCCTGTGGGGTGACCCGGCGCTGATCTGGGACGTCCTGCAGCACGCACTGCTCCCCGCGATCGCGCTGGGCCTGCTGACCGGCGGCGTGTTCCTGCGCCTGGTCCGGGTCAATCTCCTGCAGACACTGCGGATGGACTACGTCACCGCGGCTCGCGCCCGCGGCGTCTCCGAGCGACGGGTCATGAACAAGCACGCGTTCCGCAATGCGCTGGTCCCCGTCGTCACGGTGATGGGGATGCAGATCGCCCTGCTGCTCGGCGGCGCGATCCTGACCGAGACGACCTTCGAGTGGAAGGGCCTGGGCTACCAGCTGTCGGAGTACCTCATCAAGCGTGACTTCCTCGCGGTGCAGGGCATCGTGACCCTGATCGCGCTGATCGTCGGCGTCTCGAGCTTCCTGATCGATGTCATCGTCGCGTTCGTCGACCCCCGAGTGAGGTTCTGATGACTCTCGTCCCCACCGTCGTCCGCCAGTCCCACGGCCTGCAGCGCTTCATGCTGCTGCTGGGCTTCGGCCTGGTCGTCCTGTTCGTCTTCCTCGCGATCTTCGCGCCGTGGCTTGCCCCCTACGGCTTCAACGCCGACCGCTCCGGCGGTGTCGTGTTCGGCACCCAGCAGAGCCCGTCCGCCGACCACTGGTTCGGCACGACGGTCGGCGGCACCGACGTGCTGTCCCGCGTCATCTTCGGCGCCCGGACCGCGGTCGAGGTCATCATCCTCGCGGTCGTCCTGTCGGGCCTGATCGGCGTCCCGCTGGGCCTGCTCTCGGGCTATCTCGGCGGCTGGCTCGACCGGGTCCTGGTGCTGGTCATGGACGCGATGTACGCGTTCCCGTCCCTGCTGCTCGCGATCGTCATCTCGATCGTCGTCTCGGGTGGCAGCAGCGGCGCGACGAGCGGCATCCTGGCCGCCGCGGTGTCGATCACCGCCGTCTTCGTCCCGCAGTACTACCGGGTCATCCGCAACGCCACGCTGTCGGTCAAGGCCGAGCCGTACGTCGACGCGGCCAAGGTCGTCGGGGTCAAGACCCCGCGGATCCTGACCAAGCACATCTTCTCGAACGTGTCGTCGTCCCTGCCCGTCATCGGCACGCTCAACGCCTCCGAGGCGATCCTGACCCTCGCCGGCCTGGGCTTCCTCGGCTTCGGCATCGAGCCATCGGCGGCGGCCGAGTGGGGCTACGACCTCAACAAGGCCCTGCCCGACGCCTCGTCCGGCATCTGGTGGACCGGCATCTTCCCTGGCATGGCGATCGTCCTGATCGTGCTGGGTGCCACCCTCGTGGGGGAGAGCCTCAACGACATCCTCAACCCGTTGCTGCGCACGCGTGGCGCCGACACCAGCGAGGCCGACCAGGCCGAGATCGAGCAGGAGTTCGAAGAGCTGACCGCCATCTCGCCGGTGGAGGAGGACGAGGCACGAGCCCGTCCCGCGACCCCCACGGCGGAGAAGAGGGTCGCGGCGCTGTCGTTGACCGATCTGGCCGTGACGTTCCGCACCGACGCCGGCCAGGTCCGGGCCGTCAACGGCATCAGCTTCGACGTCGCCCCCGGCGAGGTCGTCGCGGTCGTCGGCGAGTCCGGCTCCGGCAAGTCGGTCAGCTCCCGCGCGGTCCTCGGGCTGCTGCCGTCGACCGCCGAGGTCACCGGGTCGGCGACACTCGGTGGCCGGGACCTGCTGGGCCTGTCCAACAACACGCTGCGACCCATCCGCGGCGACCAGGTCTCGATGGTGTTCCAGGAGCCGTCGACCGCGCTCAACCCGGTCTACACCGTCGGCTGGCAGATCGTGGAGGGTCTGCAGGCGCACCAGAAGATCTCCAAGAAGGCCGCCCGGGCGCGCGCCGTCGAGCTGCTCGAGCTGGTCGGGATGCCCGATCCGGCGGAGCGGGTCGACTACTACCCGCACCAGCTGTCCGGTGGCCAGAAGCAGCGCGTCGTCATCGCGATGGCAATCGCCTGCGACCCCGACGTCATCATCGCGGACGAGCCGACGACGGCACTCGACGTCACCGTGCAGGCCGCGATCCTGGAGCTGCTGCTGTCCCTGCGCGACCGCCTTGGCACCGCGATCGTGCTGATCACCCACAACATGGGCGTCGTCGCGGACATGGCCGATCGGGTCGTCGTGATGTATCGCGGCACGATCGTCGAGCAGGCGCCGGCGCGTCAGCTGTTCGCGGCGCCCCGTCATCCGTACACGCGAGCTCTGCTGGACGCCGTGCCGCACCTCGGCCGGGCCGACGGCCCCGGTCTGGTCGACGACAACGACCTGGTGCTCGTGGTCGACGACCTGGTCGTGGAGTTCCCGGGCAAGTTCGGCCAGCCGCCGTTCCGCGCCGTCGACCACGTGTCGCTCGAGGTGCGCAAGGGTGAGGTGCTCGGCCTGGTCGGTGAGTCCGGCTCGGGCAAGTCGACGATCGGGCGCACGACCGTGGGGCTCCAGCAGCCCACGAGCGGCACGATCCACGTCTCGGGCAACCAGGTCTCGGGGCTCAGCGACCGCCAGCTGCGTCCACTCCGGTCGCGGTTCGGCTTCGTGTTCCAGGACCCGGCGTCCTCGCTGAACCCGCGCATGTCGATCGGCCAGTGCATCGCCGAGCCGCTGCACGTGCAGACCGACCTGGGTCAGGCCGAGATCGACGTCAAGGTCCGCTCCCTGCTGGACAGCGTCGAGCTCGGCGGGTCGTACGCCGAACGGTTCCCGCACGAGCTGTCCGGTGGCCAGCGCCAGCGGGTCAGCCTGGCCCGGGCCCTGGCCCTGGACCCCGACCTGCTGATCGCCGACGAGCCGACCTCGGCCCTCGACGTGTCGGTGCAGGCCCGGGTGCTCGAGCTGTTCACCGAGCTGCAGCAGCGGTTGCAGTTCGCGTGCCTGTTCATCAGCCACGACCTCGCGGTCGTCGACACCCTGGCCAACCGGGTCGCAGTGATGCAGCACGGCAAGCTCGTCGAGATCGGCCCGCGCGAGCAGGTCCTCGGCAACCCGCAGGAGGAGTACACCAAGCGGCTCATCGCCGCGGTACCCGTGCCCGATCCCGAGGAGCAGGCCCGTCGCAGGGCCGAGCGCGGCGCGCTGCTGACCGACATCTCCTGACCGTGCACCGCGAGGTGGCCCGTTCCGTTTCGGCGGGCCACTTCCCGGTCGGGGGAGCAGACTGGGAAGGTGAGTCCGCTCAGCTCCCTGCGCCGACATGTCGGCGACACGATCTTCGCCCGCATCGCCGGTGACGAGGGTCCCGCCCGGCGGGACCGCATTCACTTCGCGGAGGGCCCGCGTCGCTTCGGCCCGGACTCGGCGATCCACCGGGTCCACGGTGATGCCTCGATGTTCGTCGGCGGCATGCGCGCCCTGCTGCTGCAGTCCCTGCACCCCTTGGCGATGGCAGCGGTCGACCAGCACTCGGGCTACCGCGGCGACCCGTGGGGGAGGCTGCAGCGGACCAGCACGTTCCTGGCTGAGACGACGTTCGGGACGATCGAGGACGCCGACCGCGCGATCGCGATCGTCCGGGCCGTGCACGGGCGGATCACCGGCGTCGCGCCGGACGGTCGACCGTACGCCGCCGCCGACCCGCACCTGCTGCGCTGGGTCCACGTCGCCGAGATCGACAGCTTCCTGCGCGCGCACGACCGCTACGGTGCCCGACCGCTCGACGCCGCGGGCCGGAATGCGTACGTCGCGGAGGCTGCCCACGTCGCTCGCGCCCTCGGTGCTCTCGACGTCCCGGAGACCGTCGCCGAGCTCGACGAGGTGCTTGCTGGATATCGGCCGGAGCTCGCCGGCACCCCCACCGCCCGCCGGGCCGCGCGATTCATCCTGGTGCACCCGCCGCTCCCGCTGCCGCTGCGCGCACCGTACGGCCTGCTGTCGGCCGCGGCGGTCGCGATGATGCCGCGATGGACCCGGGTTCCGCTCCGCCTGCCGTACCTGCCGCTGATCGAGGCCACCGCCGTGCGCACCAGCGGGATCGCGGTCACGGGCGCGATCCGGTGGGCGATGGGCGCGGGCGCGCCGCAGGCCCGGCCGGAGTCAGCAGCCGGGGGACCCGTCGCAGGCTGACTGGTCTGCCGGGGTGTCGGAGGTGGCCCGGGCCAGAGCGTGCGGAAGAGCTGTGGATGCCGCCCTCCCCGGGGGCCGCATCGTCTTCCTGCGTGTCATTCCCGGGATATGGGGTACGCCCCTGACTCCCAGGTACATCGACATTCAGGAGTTGAAGACCCATGAAGAAGCTGTCCCTGCTGATCGCCGCCGGCGCCGGGTACGTCCTTGGCACGCGTGCCGGACAGGAGCGCTACGAGCAGATCAAGACCCAGGCGACCAAGGCCTGGAACAACCCCAAGGTCCAGGAGACCGTCGACGGCGTGCAGAGCCAGGCCAAGCAGACCGGCGCCGACGTCGGGCACAAGGTCGGCGAGACGGTCGCCAACGCCGCCGGTGACGTGAAGTCGAAGGTCACCGACCGCGGCAGCGAGGACCAGCCGTACCCGTCTGCCCCGTCCGGCCCGAGCTCGCTGTGACCGAGCAGCGGACCCCGCCGGCCGACGCGTCGACCGGCGAGCTGCTGGTCCAGGCCACACAGGACATCTCCCAGCTCATCCGCGACGAGATGCAGCTGGCCAAGCAGGATCTCGCCGAGAGCGGCAAGAAGGTCGGCGTCGGGGCGGGGCTGTTCGGCCTCGCGGGCACCCTGGGTCTCTACGGGCTCGGTGCGTTGATCGCTGCTGCGATCCTCGGTATCGCCGAGGGGCTCGAGCCGTGGCTCGCGGCCATCATCGTGGCGGTCGTGCTGTTCGTCGCCGCCGGCGTCGCCGCACTCGTGGGCAAGGGTCGCATCAGCCACGCGGGCGAGTCACCCCAGGGACGGGTCGAGAGCGTCAAGGCCGACATCGCCACTGCCAAGCACGGGACCGAGGGAGCGACCCATGACGTCTGACCTCGAGCAGGAGATCGAGCAGACCCGGGAGCACCTCGGCGAGACCGTCGACGCGCTGGCCGCCAAGCTCGACGTCAAGGGCCGGGCGAAGGAGTCCATCGCGTCCGCCGACAAGCGGCCGTTCGCCGCGGCAGGCGTGCTGGCGGCGGGACTTGTCGTCGCGGCCCTGCTCTGGCCCCGCAAGCACTAGCCCCGGGGGCGTCATCGCGTACGCGCCGCAGTTGGCTCGCCCGGGATGACGTCCTGCCGCATCAGGCGCCGCGGGCAATCCACTCGTCGAGGTGGGGCGCCTCGGCGCCGATCGTCGTGTCGTCGCCGTGGCCCGTGTGGACCACGGTCTCGTCCGGCAGCGGCAGCAGCCGCTCGCGGATCGAGTCGATGATCGTCGGGAAGTCCGAGTAGGACCGGCCGGTCGCGCCGGGGCCACCGTTGAACAGCGTGTCGCCGGTGAAGACCGCGCCGAGGTCGGGGGCGTAGAGGCAGGTGCTGCCCGGGGAGTGTCCCGGCGTCGGGATCGCCCGCAGCGTCGTGCCTGCGACCTCGAAGGTCGCTCCGGTGTGGAGCTCCTGGTCGGGGGCGGTGTCGTGCTCGGCGTCCCACAGCATGCGGTCGGCCGGCGGGAACCACACCTGCGCGCCCGTGGCCCGGCCCAGCTCGACCGCCGCGTTGATGTGGTCGTTGTGCCCGTGGGTCAGGACGATCGCGACGACGGTACGTCCGTCGATCGCGTCGAGGATCGGTGCCGCGTCGTGCGGGGCGTCGATCACGAGCACCTCGGCGTCGTCGCCGATCAGCCACACGTTGTTGTCGACGTCCCAGCTCCCACCGTCGAGGCAGAACTGGCCCGACGTCACGACCTTCTGGATCTCGGCGCTCATCACAGCCCCGCCTGCGCGGGAAGTGCAGTGTGCGCGGACGCGGCCGTGAGCCTGTCCTGCCGGTTCATTCGCTGGCGCTCGCTCACAGCTCCACCACCGATCGCAGGACCTCGCCGGCGTGCATCTTGTCGAAGGCGGCCTCGACGTCGTCGATTCCGATCGTCTCGGTGACGAACGCGTCGAGGTCGAGCCGTCCTTGCTGGTAGAGGTCCACGAGCATCGGGAAGTCCCGGGACGGGAGGCAGTCGCCATACCAGCTGCTCTTGAGCGATCCTCCGCGGCCGAAGACGTCCAGCAACGGGATCTCGAGCTGCATCTCGGGGGTCGGCACGCCGACCAGCACGACGGTGCCGGCCAGGTCGCGGCCATAGAAGGCCTGCTTCCAGGTCTCAGGGCGACCGACCGCGTCGATCACGACGTCGGCGCCGTTGCCGTCGGTCAGGGCCTGGATCGCCTCGACGACATCGCCGGACCCGGCGTTGATCGTGTGGGTGGCGCCCAAGGTCTTGGCCAGCTCGAGCTTGCGGTCGTCGAGGTCGATCGCGATGATCTTGGCGGCATTGGCCAGCCGCGCTCCGGCGATTGCCGCCGAACCCACGCCGCCACAGCCAATCACGGCGACCGAGTCGCCGCGCTGCACGTTGCCGGTGTTGATAGCGGCGCCGAGTCCGGCCATGACGCCACAGCCGAGCAGGCCGACGGCCGCGGGGGAGGCGGTCGGGTCGACCTTGGTGCACTGTCCGGCCGCGACGAGCGTCTTGTCCGCGAAGGCGCCGATGCCGAGCGCCGGGGACAGCTCGGTCCCGTCCTCGAGCGTCATCTTCTGCTTCGCGTTGTGGGTGTCGAAGCAGTACCAGGGGCGACCGCGCCGGCAGGCCCGGCAGCTGCCGCACACCGCCCGCCAGTTGAGGACGACGAAGTCGCCGGGGGCGACGTCGGTGACGCCCTCACCGACGGACTCCACGACACCGGCAGCCTCATGACCCAGCAGGAACGGGAACTCGTCGTTGATGCCACCCTCGCGATAGTGCAGGTCGGTATGGCAGACGCCGCACGCCGAGATGTCGACGACGGCCTCACCCGGACCCGGGTCCGGGATCACGATGTTCTCAACCGTGACGGGTGCCCCCTTCGCGCGGGCGATGACTCCTCGGACGGTCTGCGGCATGCGTGCTCCCTTGGTGTGGCGTGGTCTCTCGACGACGCTATCGGTTACCTGGTTGCGTCACCACCGGGCGGGGCTGACGACTGTTTCACGGGGAACATGTCATTCGTCTTCGAACGACAATTATGGCTCTGACCTGCGGAAAAACACCGGTGTTATTTTCCACAGGTGTGTACACAGGTGTGCACAACTGGGGCTCAACGGGGTCGGTGGGGCCGACTCGAGTTCCTCGCTTGGATTCACAAAACAAGACGCCCCCACCGACCCAAGATCGGGGTCGGTGGGGGCGTCTTGTTTTGTTTGTAGTTTGTGGAGCCGAGGGGACTCGAACCCCTAACCCCCTGCGTGCAAAGCAGGTGCGCTACCAAGTGCGCCACGGCCCCCGGTGGTGGTCTGGGGGTTCAGAGCCTGTCGGTGCCGGCCGCCCAGGTGTCGGTCGGCTTGCTGTTCTTCGCCTTGCCGAGGGCCCAGAGGACCCCTGCTGCGGCGATCCCGAGAGCGAGGATCTTCTTCATCTGACCTCCTCGTTGAGTGGGCGTACGAGGACTTGAACCTCGGACCTCTTCCTTATCAGGGAAGCGCTCTAACCAAGCTGAGCTATACGCCCGCAACAGCCGTGAACTTTAC
>JAOPXL010000146.1 GCA_025965175.1 Aeromicrobium sp. | reverse complement strand
AGTCCGACCTCACCGCCACCAACGCCGTCCTCCATCGCATCATCGATGCGGCCCACGAAAGCGTGACTGTATGACAACCACCCGCAACACCACCGCCGAGCTTGCAGCCCTGCGCCGCGTCCAGCGTCGTGTCGCGGCGATCGCCTTCTTCGCGGTCGCGATCCACGGCGTCCTCGGCCTGATCGTCGTGGCGCACGTCGTGCACGGCCAGGACCGGACCGCCGACGCCGTCCTGCTGCTGGTCATGTCGGCAGTGTTCGCCCTCGTGACGTACGTCGTGATGCGGCTGATCCTCGCGGCGACACTGCGGTCCCCGTGGGCCCTGCTCGCGTTCGTGCCGACCGTGATCGGCTTCTTCTGGGTGCTGTGACCCCGCGCGCCTGACAGGGCGCTCACAGGTTGCTCCTGGAACGACTTCAGGTTTGGGAGCCACACTGAGGTCATGGCACGGTCGATCCTCCTCCTCCGCTCCGCGCCCGCCGCGCCCGTGCGCGGCGGTCGGGCACGGACCGACGCCGTGGTCCGGCTCGGCGCCGGCAGCCTGCTCTGGCTGAGCCTGCTGCTGGTGACCTACTGGTGGGTCGCCGCCGGTGGGGTCCAGGACCTCGGCAGCTGGGAGAGCGGTCTGCTGTCGGCAGGCCGGATCTCGGGCCTCGTCGCCTCCGACCTCCTGCTGGTCCAGGTGCTCCTGATGGCACGCCTGCCCCTGCTGGAGCGCGCGTTCGGGCAGGACCGCCTCGCCCACGTCCACCGCCTGGTCGGCTTCACATCGTTCGACCTCATGGTCGCCCACGTCGTCCTCATAGTGTGGGGGTATGCCGGCGGGTCCGTCCCGCACATCCCCGCCGAGACGTGGCGCATGACGTGGAACGACCCCGGGATGCTGATCGCGGTCGCCGGGACCCTGTGCCTCGTCATGGTCGTCGTCACCAGCATCAGGGCCGCCCGCGCCAGGCTGCGCTACGAGTCGTGGCACCTGCTGCACCTGTACGCCTACCTCGGCGTCGGCCTGGCTCTGCCGCACCAGCTGTGGACCGGCACGGACCTCGTCGGCTCGACCGGCAGGACGATCTTCTGGTGGTCGGCCTGGGCCGTCACCGCGGCCGCCGTCCTGGTGTTCCGGCTCGGCGTCCCGGCGTGGCGCAACCTGCGGCACCGCGTCCACGTGACCTCGGTCGTGGCGGAGGGCGACGGGGTCGTCTCGGTCCACCTCGGGGGCCGCAACCTGCACCGCCTGCGCGCCGAGGCCGGCCAGTTCTTCGTCTGGCGGTTCCTCGCCGGCGAGGGGCGCACGCGGGGCAACCCGTACTCCCTGTCCGCCGCGCCGACCCACGAGAGCCTCCGCATCACGGTGAAGGACCTCGGCGACCAGAGCGGGCGGCTGAAGGAGCTCGCCGTCGGGACCCGGGTGCTGTTCGAGGGGCCGTTCGGCCGCCTCGGCGACCGCGCCCGTACCCGCGACCGGGTCGCGTTCATCGGCGCCGGTGTCGGCATCACGCCGCTGCGCGCCCTCGCGGAGGGCATGGCGTACGCGCCGGGCGAGGCCGTCATGCTGCACCGCTACCGGGACCGCCCCCTCATGCAGCTCGAGCTCGAGAGGCTGTCGGACCAGCGCGGCCTCGAGCTCCTGTGGCTTCCGGGCACCCGCCGCTCGGACCGCTCCTGGCTCGGCGGCCACGTCGGGTCCGCCGACGACCTCACGGCCCTGACGTCGTGGGTGCCCGACATCACCGAGCGTGACGTGTACGTCTGCGGGCCCACCGTGTGGACCGCCCAGGTCGTCACGACCCTGCGGGCCGCGGGCCTCGCGCCTGACCAGATCCATCTCGAGAGCTTCAGCTGGTGAACATCATGAAACGCATCGTCACCTGGTTCCTCAGCACCCTGACCGTCCTGGTCCTGCTGTTCGGCTACCACACCTCCACCTCCGGACCCGTCGGCGGAAGCAGCAGCATCGTCGGCTCCCCGGCTCCCTCGTCCTCGAGCGGCGGCACCGGGTCGGGCGACACGGCGGGCACCGGCACCGCGAAGGGTGCCTCGACAGTGACCGGGCCCTCGGTCAGCACCGAGTGGGGACCGGTCCAGGTCGCCCTGGCGGTCACCGACGGCACGATCACCCGGGTCACCGTGCCGGTCTATCCCAACGGGAACCACAAGGACCAGGAGATCAACGCGTACGCCCTGCCGATCCTCATCGACGAGACGATCCAGGCTCAGGGCGCGAGCATCGACATGGTCAGCGGCGCAACCGTCACGAGCAACGGCTATCTGCAGTCCCTGCAGGCGGCCCTCGACGAGGCTCACCTGTGAGCCTTCCGGAGGTCCGCCGCGTCGAGCACGTCATGGGCATGCCCGTGACGCTCGTGCTGCGGGGCCGCCACGCGGGCAGCGCGGCGGGCGCGGCCGCGTGGTCCGCCGTCATGGACTCGCTCCGCGAGGCGGACCGGGTCTTCAGCACGTACCGCGACGACTCGGAGATCTCCCGACTGCGGGCCGGGACCCTGACGCACGACCTCGCCTCCCCCGAGGTCATCGAGGTGCTGACGCTCTGCGAGGCCGCCCGCATCGTCAGCGGTGGCGCCTTCGACGCCTGGCGGACCGGCGCGGACGGCGACCGGGTGCTGGACCCGAGCGGCGCCGTCAAGGGGTGGGCCGTCGAACGGGCCACCCGTCTGCTCGACGGCCTCGACGAGACCGACAGCTGCCTGTCCGCCGGCGGCGACATGGTCTGCCGGACCCGCGCGGGGGGCTCCCCCGGCTGGTCGATCGGGATCGAGGACCCGCGCGAACCGTCCCAGGTCCTGGCCCGCCTGCAGATCACCGACGGCGCCGTCGCGACGTCGGGCACGGCCCACCGGGGTGAGCACCTCGTCGACGCCCGGACCGGCCGCGCTCCCACCGGTGTCGCCTCCGTCACGGTCGCGACCGGGTCCCTGACCTGGGCCGACATCGATGCCACGGCCGCGTACACCCACGGGCCCGCCGCGGCCGAGTGGCTGGCCACGCGGGTCGACCGCACGGCGCTCGTCGTGTGGTCCGACGGCACGACCACCGCCGTGCGCACCCCGCAGGCGGCGCCCGCTGCGTGAGGGGTCAGGACCCGAGTAGAGTCGGGTGAGGCACATCACCCCGTGCCCCACCCGATGGGGGAGCCCACCAACGCTCCCCCGTGACCCACGACAGAGAGCACTACCGTGACCGTTCGCAGCACCCCCTCAGCCTTCGGCAGCCGACACGAGCAGGTGGTCTTCTGCCACGACGAGGCCACCGGCCTCAAGGCCATCATCGCGATCTACTCCACCGCGCTCGGCCCGGCCCTCGGCGGCACGCGCTTCTATCCGTACGCCTCGGAGCAGGACGCGCTCGCCGACGTCCTCAACCTCTCGCAGGGCATGGCCTACAAGAATGCGCTCGCCGGCCTCGACCTCGGCGGCGGCAAGGCCGTCATCATCGGCGATCCGAAGACGCTCAAGACCGAGGCGCTGCTGCGGGCGTACGGCCGATTCGTCCAGTCCCTCAACGGTCGCTACTTCACGGCGTGCGACGTCGGCACGTTCAGCGTTGACATGGACCTCATCGCGCGCGAGTGCGACTTCGTCACGGGTCGCACCGTCGAGCACGGTGGCGCCGGTGACTCCTCGGTCCTCACGGCCTTCGGCGTCTACCAAGGCATGCGTGCGTCGGCGCAGCACCTGTGGGGCGACACCTCGCTGGCCGGCCGCCGCATCGGCGTCGCGGGCGTCGGCAAGGTCGGCCGCCACCTCGTGGGCCACCTCGTGGCCGAAGGCGCCGAGGTCGTCGTGACCGATCCGTACGAGCGGGCGGTCGCCGCGCTGCGCGAGACGTACCCGTCGATCACGTCGGTCGCCGACACCGACACCCTGATTGGCGAGTCGCTCGATGTCTACGCCCCGTGCGCGCTCGGTGGGGCGCTCGACGACGACACCGTCGAGGCGCTGACCGCGACGGTCGTGTGCGGCGCGGCCAACAACCAGCTGGCCCACGAGGGCATCGAGAAGCGGCTCGAGGAGCGTGGCATCACGTACGCCCCGGACTACTGCGTCAACGCCGGCGGGGTCATCCAGGTCGCCGACGAGCTCGAGGGATTCGACTTCGACCGGGCCAAGATGCGGGCCACGACGATCTTCGACACCACGCTGGGCGTGCTCGAGCGTGCCAGAGCCGAGGGCGTGTCCCCCTCGATCGCCGCCGACCGCATGGCCGAGCAGCGCATGCGCGAGATCGGTCGCCTGCGTCAGGTCTACGTGCCGTAACCGGAGACAGACCGGCTCGCTCGGTCCATGTAGTGACCATGGGCCGAGCGAGCGCAGGCAGGCGGCGGCGGTGAGGAACGATCGGCCAGAGCGGCGACGGAGTAGCCGCGCGCCTTAGCTCGCTGCCGGATCTTCCCGGACAAGATCGCGATACTGCTCGGGGATCGGTTCGCCCGACTCTCCGTGGAGCTCTCGCTGCAAGGTGTTGAAGTCTGTGTCCGGCGTCCTGTACTTCAAGTCGCGCGCAACTTTGGTCTGTTTGGCTTTCGCACGGCCGCGCCCCATAGGTGCCGACCCCCTCGCAGAGAAATAGTCAGTATGTCGTGAGGCCAACCTTACCCAAGATCGTCAACAATCCCGCATCGACCCCCCGAACTGTGGCGCATTTCGCAACCATCGCCGCTCAGCTCGCGGGCTGGTCCCCCACCAGGGTTACCGAACCGCCGTCACCGTGCGCGCCGGCCTCGGCGACGTCGCCGGCGATCCAGGCATCGATCCCGTGCTCGGCGAGCAGATGCAGTGCCGCGTCTGCGGCGTTTGGCGCGACCAGTGCGACCATGCCGACGCCCATGTTGAGCGCCAGGTCGAGATCGGACTGGGCCACCTGGCCGAGCGATCCGACGAGGCCGAACACGGGCTGCGGGGTCCAGCTCGAGCGGTTGATGCGGACCGAGACGGTGCTCGGGAGGACGCGTGCCAGGTTGGCCGCCAGCCCACCGCCCGTGATGTGCGACATCGCGTGGACCTCGACCTGCTTGGCCAGGGCCAGGCACGGCAGGGTGTAGAGCCGGGTCGGTGTCAGGAGCTCCTCGCCCAGCGTGCGACCGAAGTCGGGCACGTGGCGGTCCAGCTCCCAGCCCGCTTTGTCGAAGAAGACGTGCCGGACCAGCGAGTAGCCGTTGGAGTGCAGACCGCTCGAGGCCATCGCGATGACGACGTCCCCGGGACGGACGAGCTCGGCGCCCAGCAGCTGGTCGGCCTCGACGACGCCCGTCGTCGAGCCCGCGATGTCGTACTCGTCGGGACCCAGCAGGCCTGGGTGCTCGGCGGTCTCCCCGCCCAGCAGCGCCGTCCCGGCCTCGGCGCACGCCTGGGCGATGCCCTTGACGATGTCGGCGACGCGCTCGGGGACGACCTTGCCGGTCGCGATGTAGTCGGTCATGAACAACGGCTCGGCGCCGCAGACCACGAGGTCGTCGACCAGCATGCCGACAAGGTCGAAGCCGATCGTGTCGTGCTTGTCCATCCGCTGGGCGATCTGGACCTTGGTGCCGACGCCGTCGGCGGAGGTGGCCAGGTAGGGCTTGGTGTACGACTTCAGGGCCGTCGCGTCGAAGAGTCCGGCGAAGCCGCCGATGCCGCCCACGACCTCGGGGCGACGGGCCTTCTCGACCCACTCCTTCATGAGCTCGACCGCGCGGTCGCCCTCCTCGATGGAGACACCGGCGCTGGCGTAGGAGGTCGGCTCGGTCGTCATCAGATGGCCTCGATGGGTAGGGTCTCCTGGACGTCGAGCAGGTGCCTGCCGATCACGTCGTCCTCGGGGAGGGCGACGGGATAGATCCCGTCGAAGCAGGCCCGGCACAGATCGTCCTTGGGCAGGTTGGTCGCCTCGACCAGCTCGTCCAGCGAGATGTACGCCAGCGAGTCCGAGCCGATCGAGCGGCGGATCTCCTCGACCGAGATCCCGTTGGCGATGAGCTCGGCGCGCGACGCGAAGTCAATGCCGTAGAAGCAGGGCCACTTGACCGGCGGGGACGAGATCCGGACATGGACCTCGGCGGCGCCGAACTCGCGCAGCATGCGGACCAGCGCGCGCTGGGTGTTGCCGCGGACGATCGAGTCGTCGACGACGACGAGCCGCTTGCCGGCGATGACGTCGCGCAGCGGGTTGAGCTTGAGCCGGATGCCGAGCTGGCGCAGCGTCTGCGAGGGCTGGATGAAGGTCCGGCCGACGTACGAGTTCTTGACCAGCCCGTGGCCGAACGGGATGCCCGACTCCTCGGCGTAGCCGATCGCGGCCGGCGTGCCGGACTCCGGCACCGGGATGACCAGGTCCGCGTCGACCGGGTACTCCCGGGCCAGTCGGCGGCCGATCTCGGCGCGCACCGAGAACACCCGCTGGTCGGAGATCGTGGTGTCGGGGCGGGCGAGGTAGACGTACTCGAAGATGCAGCCCTTGGGCTCGGCCTTGGCGAACCGCTCGGTGCGCAGGCCGTCCTCGTCGATCGCGATGAACTCGCCGGGCTGGATCTCACGGATGAACGAGGCGCCCACGATGTCGAGGGCCGCGGTCTCGCTCGCGACGACCCAGCCGCGCTCGAGCCGGCCGAGCACCAGGGGACGGATGCCCTGGGCGTCGCGCGCGGCGTAGAGCGTGTTCTCGTCCATGAAGACCAGGGAGAACGCGCCCCGCAGCTGGGGCAGCACCTCGAGCGCCGCCTCCTCGACCGAGCGATCGGGGTAGGAGGACAGCAGCGTCGCCATGACGGCGGTGTCGGAGGTCGCGGTCTCGCCCTTGCCGGCGGCGCGACCTGCCTCGGCGTCACGCTCGCGGAGCAGCTCGACGAGCTCGGCGGTGTTGGTCAGGTTGCCGTTGTGGCCCAGGGCGACCGAGCCGGCCGCGGTCGGGCGGAACGTCGGCTGGGCGTTGTGCCAGACGC
>JAOPXL010000140.1 GCA_025965175.1 Aeromicrobium sp. | reverse complement strand
CATCCTTGTGCAAGAATGTGTGCATGTCCAAAGTCCTCACCAGCCTCCCGACCGGCGAACGCGTCGGCATTGCCTTCTCCGGAGGCCTCGACACCTCCGTCGCCGTCGCCTGGATGCGCGACAAGGGTGCCGTCCCCTGCACCTACACCGCCGACATCGGCCAGTACGACGAGCCGGACATCTCCGGGATCCCCGGCCGCGCGATGCAGTACGGCGCCGAGCTCGCGCGCCTGATCGATTGCAAGCGGCCCCTCGTCGACGAGGGACTGGCCGCGCTCGCGTGCGGCGCGTTCCACATCCGCTCGGGCGGTCGGACGTACTTCAACACGACTCCGCTCGGGCGGGCGGTGACCGGCACGCTGCTCGTGCGGGCGATGCACGAGGACTCGGTCAACATCTGGGGCGACGGCTCGACCTTCAAGGGCAACGACATTGAGCGGTTCTACCGCTACGGCCTGCTCGCGAACCCCGAGCTGATGATCTACAAGCCGTGGCTCGACGCGGCGTTCGTCGCCGAGCTCGGCGGCCGGACCGAGATGAGTCAGTGGCTCACCGAGCGCGACCTGCCTTACCGGGACAGCCAGGAGAAGGCCTACTCGACCGACGCCAACATCTGGGGCGCGACCCACGAGGCCAAGACCCTCGAGCACCTCGACACGAGCCTGGAGACCGTCGAGCCGATCATGGGCGTCAGGTTCTGGGACCCCGCGGTCGAGATCGAGACCGAAGACGTCACGGTGTCCTTCGCGGCGGGTCGCCCCGTGGCGATCAACGGGACGTCGTTCGCCGACGACCCGGTCGCCCTGGTGCACGAGGCCAACACGATCGGCGGTCGTCACGGGCTCGGCATGTCCGACCAGATCGAGAACCGGATCATCGAGGCCAAGAGCCGCGGCATCTACGAGGCGCCCGGCATGGCGCTGCTGCACATCGCGTACGAGCGGCTCGTCAACGCGATCCACAACGAGGACACGATCGCCAACTTCCACCAGCACGGGCGTCGTCTGGGCCGGCTGATGTACGAGGGCCGGTGGCTCGACCCGCAGGCCATGATGCTGCGCGAGTCCGTGCAGCGCTGGATCGCCTCGGTCGTGACGGGTGACGTCACGCTGCGGCTCCGCCGCGGTGAGGACTACTCGATCCTCGACACGCAGGGGCCCGCGTTCTCCTACCACCCTGAGAAGCTCTCGATGGAGCGCACCGAGAACGCCGTGTTCGGCCCGACGGACCGCATCGGCCAGCTCACGATGCGCAACCTCGACATCGCCGACTCGCGCGCGATGCTCGAGATGTACGCCGCGCAGCCGCTCGACCAGGGCCAGGTCCTGGTCGAGAACGGGACGCTCTTCGGCGAGCTGCCAGCCGGCGGTGCCGTGCGGATCGAGGCCAACCCCGCCGCCACCACCGACGAGGAGAACGCGCTCGATGCGGCGGCGATGGAGTTCGGCACCGACTGAGCCAGGCCGTCCCGACAACGTCACACGACAGATCTGCAAAGGTGGAGAGATGACCACGATCACCGTCGCCGTAGCCGGCGCGAGCGGGTACGCCGGTGGGGAGGTGCTGCGCCTGCTGCTGGCGCACCCCGACGTCGAGATCGGCGCGCTCACCGCGGCGTCGAGCGCCGGCACGCCCCTCGGGCGGCACCACCCGCACCTCGTGCCCCTGGCCGACCGCATCCTGCAACCCACGACGACCGAGATCCTCTCGGGTCACGACGTCGTCTTCCTCGGCCTGCCGCACGGGGAGTCCGGGGCCGTCGCGGCCGAGCTCGGCGACGACGTCCTCGTGATCGACTGCGGTGCCGACTTCCGGCTGCAGTCGGCCGCCGATTGGACCGAGTTCTACGGCGGAGAGCACGCGGGCACCTGGCCGTACGGCCTGCCCGAGCTCATCGTGGGGGCGGGACGACAGCGCGACGCGCTCAAGGGCGTCAACCGCATCGCCGTGCCCGGCTGCAACGTCACCGCGATCACGCTGGGCATCCAGCCCGCCGTGGCCGCCGGCCTGGTCGAGTCGACGGATCTCGTCGCGGTCCTTGCCAACGGGTTCTCGGGTGCCGGCAAGGCGCCCAAGACCAACCTGATGGCGGCCGAGGGACTCGGTGCGGCATCGCCGTACGGCGTGGGCGGCACGCACCGGCACGTCCCGGAGATCATGCAGAACCTCCGGCTGGCCGGCGCCGACGACGTCACGATCTCGTTCACCCCGACCCTGGTACCGATGGCACGGGGGATCCTGGCCACCACGACGGCCCGGCTCGTCGACGGGGTCGACCTGGCCGCGGTGCGCGCGGCGTACGACGCGGTCTACGCCGACGAGACCTTCATCCACCTCCTGCCCGAGGGGCAGTGGCCGACCACCGCCGCGACGCTCGGCGCCAACACCGCCCAGATCCAGGTCGCGATCGACGCCCGGGCCAACCGCCTCGTGGTGGTCTCGGTGATCGACAACCTGGTCAAGGGCACCGCCGGTGGAGCGATCCAGTCCATGAACCTCGCCCTGGGTCTCGACGAGACCACGGGCCTCTCCACGATCGGAACTGCGCCATGAACGAGCGCCAGCGAATGAACCATGAGGCAGCCGTCATGCGGACGCCTTCGTATCGTGGGTTTGTGACGGAGGCATCCGCATGAGCGTGACTGCAGCGAAGGGCTTCACGGCCGCCGGAGTGCCCGCCGGCCTCAAGTCGACGGGTGCGCCCGACGTGGCCGTCGTCGTCAACCAGGGACCGTCCACCGCCGCCGCGGCGGTCTTCACGAGCAACCGGTGCAAGGCCAATCCTGTGCTGTGGAGCGAGCAGGCGATCCAGGGTGGCAGTGCGGTGGCCGTCGCGATCAACTCCGGCGGCGCCAACTGCTACACCGGCGCCGAGGGCTTCGCGACGACGCACCGCACCGCAGAGGCCGTCGCCGAGCACCTCGGCGTCGGAGCGGTCGACGTCCAGGTGTGCTCGACGGGGCTCATCGGGCTGCTCAACGACCGTGACGCACTGCTGTCGGGTGTCCGGTCGGCTCTCGAGGGCCAGAGCGCCGATGGCGGGCACGCCGCCGCGACCGCAATCATGACGACCGACTCCGTCGCCAAGGAGGCCGTGGCCCAGGGCGACGGCTACACGGTCGGGGCGATGGCCAAGGGCGCCGGAATGCTGGCGCCGGCCCTCGCGACGATGCTCGTCGTCATCACGACCGACGCCGAGGTCGACTCTGCGACGGCCGATGCCGCGCTGCGGTCCGCGACGGCGCAGACGTTCGACCGGCTCGACTCCGACGGCTGCCAGTCGACCAACGACACCGTGCTGCTCATGGCGTCCGGTGCCACGGGCACGAGCCCGGACCCGGACGCGTTCACCGCCGCGGTGACCGAGGTGTGCCGCGATCTCGCGATGCAGCTGCTCGCCGACGCCGAGGGCGCCGACCACGAGATCGCGATCGAGGTCGTTCACGCGGCCAGTGTCGACGACGCCCTCGAGGTGGGTCGCTCGGTCGCCCGCAGCAACCTGTTCAAGTGCGCGATCTTCGGCAGAGACCCCAACTGGGGCCGGATCCTCGCCTCGGTGGGCACGACGCAAGCCGCGTTCGACCCCGCCGACCTCGACGTCGCGCTCAACGACGTGTGGGTCTGCCGCAACAGCGGCCCCGGCGAGTCGCCCGACGCGATCGACCTCGAGGCCCGGGCCGTCTCCGTCACGATCGACCTCAAGTCCGGCGACGCGTCGGGCACCATCTGGACCAACGACCTGACTCAGGCGTACGTCCACGAGAACTCGGCGTACAGCTCATGACAGATGACGGCCTGACGACATCCGACGAGTCCGCCCCCGACGAGTCCTCCACCGAGTTCTGGCGCCAGGACGACTGGAAGGAGGCGACCGCCAAGGCCGCCACGCTCGCGCACGCCCTGCCGTGGCTGAAGAAGTACCACGGCACGGTCATCGTCGTGAAGTACGGCGGCAACGCCATGACCGACGAGACGCTCAAGCTGGCGTTCGCGGAGGACATCGTCTTCCTGCGCCTCGCTGGCTTCAAGCCCGTCGTCGTCCACGGCGGCGGACCGCAGATCAACAGGATGCTCGACCGGCTCGGCATCGAGTCGGAGTTCCGTGGGGGCCTGCGGGTCACGACCCCCGAGACGATGGACGTCGTCCGCATGGTCCTGACGGGCCAGGTCGGGCGCGAGCTGGTGGGCCTGCTCAACCAGCACGGCGACCTCGCGGTGGGGCTGTCCGGTGAGGACGGCGGGCTGTTCACGGCGCAGAAGACCATGCCGGTCATCGACGGGGTCGAGACCGACATCGGCCTGGTGGGCGAGGTCGTGGGCGTACGCCCCGAGGCCGTCCAGGACCTGATCGACGCGGGCCGCATCCCGGTCGTGTCGACCGTCGCCCCCGACGAGTCCGGTCAGGTCCACAACGTCAACGCCGACACCGCCGCGGCGGCCCTGGCCGTCGCGCTCGGCGCCGAGAAGCTCCTCGTGCTGACCGATGTCGAGGGGTTGTACGCAGACTGGCCCCACAGCTCGGACGTCATCGGCGAGATCAGCCCCGAGTCGCTGGCCGAGCTCATCCCCGGTCTGGCGACCGGCATGATCCCCAAGATGACGGCGTGCCTGAAGGCCGTGCAGGAGGGTGTCAAGCGCGCGACCGTGATCGACGGCCGCGAGCCGCATGCCGTGCTGCTCGAGATCTTCACCGACGAAGGCGTCGGCACGCAGGTCGTGCCGGGCGCCGAGACGCGCATCCGCACGGCGCTCTACTCGACCAGCGTCACCACTCCGCCCAAGCATGGAGCCAAGCCATGACGACGACCTGGACCAACCGCTACGAGGGCGCGGTCATGAACACGTTCGGAACCCCCGCGCGCCTGCTGGTGCGGGGCGAAGGCGCGTACGTCTGGGACGACGCCGGCACGAGGTACCTCGACCTGCTCGCCGGGATCGCCGTCAACGCCCTCGGGCACGGCCACCCCGCGATCGTCGAGGCCGTCACCCGGCAGCTGACGACGCTGGGCCACACGTCGAACTTCTTCGCGACCGAGCCCCAGATCGCGCTGGCCGAGAAGCTGGTGGGCCTCGTGGGCCAGGACGCCCGGGTCTTCTTCGCGAACTCCGGCGCCGAGGCCAACGAGGCGGCGTTCAAGATCACCCGCCGCACCGGACGCACCCGAATCGTCGTCGCCGAGGGATCGTTCCACGGCCGCACGATGGGCGCGCTGGCCCTGACCTCCAAAGAGGCCTACCGCGCGCCGTTCGAGCCGCTCCCCGGTGACGTCACCTGGGTGCCGTACGGTGACGCGGCAGCGCTGGAGGCCGCGGTCGACGACACCGTCGCGGCGGTCCTGCTCGAGCCCATCCAGGGCGAGGCCGGCGTCGTCGTCCCCCCGGAGGGCTACCTGCAGGCCGCGCGGGACCTCACGACCCGGCACGGCGCGCTGCTGTGGATCGACGAGGTTCAGACCGGCATGGGCCGGACCGGTGACTGGTTCGCCTACTCCGCTTCGGGCATCGTCCCCGACCTGATGACGCTGGCCAAGGGGCTCGGCGGTGGCATCCCGATCGGCGCGTGCCTGGCCGTGGGTGCCGCCGGCAGCCTGCTGCAGCCCGGCAACCACGGCACGACGTTCGGCGGCAACGCCGTCGCGACCGCCGCGGGGCTCGCGGTCATCGCGACGATCGAGCGCGAGGACCTGCTCGGGCACGTCACCCGGGTCGGGGACCAGCTCCGCCGTGGTCTCGCCGACCACCCACAGGTCACCGACGTCACCGGGCGGGGACTGCTGGTCGGCATCGTGCTGCGCGAGCCCGTCGCCGCTCCGGCGCAGAAGGCCGCGCTCGCCGCGGGCCTGATCCTCAACAACGCGACCCCCGACCGCCTGCGCCTGGCGCCGCCGCTGATCCTCAGCGAGGACCAGGCGGCGGACGCCGTCACCGGGATCCGGGCGGTCCTGGACGAGGTCTCAGCATGAACGGGCAGCTGCGGCACTTCCTGCGGGACGACGACCTGAGCCCCGACGAGCAGGCCGAGGTCCTGGCCCTCGCTGCCGCGATCAAGGCCGATCCCTACGCCCGCAAGCCGCTGGCCGGCCCGCAGACCGTCGCCGTGGTGTTCGACAAGGCGTCGACCCGGACCCGGGTCTCGTTCGGCGTCGGCATCGCCGACCTCGGCGGCAGCCCGCTGATCCTCGACTCGGTCACGACCCAGTTCGGACGCGGCGAGTCGATCGCCGACACGGCCCGGGTGCTGGGCAGCATGACCAGCGCGATCGTGTGGCGCACGTACGCCCAGGCGGGCCTCGAGGAGATGGCGGCCCACGCCGGGGTGCCGGTCATCAACGCCCTCAGCGACGACTTCCACCCGTGCCAGATCCTCGCTGACTGGCAGACCGTCCTGGAGCGCAAGGGCACCCTCGCCGGCCTGGTTGTGGCCTACCTCGGTGACGGCGCCAACAACATGGGTCACTCCTACCTGCTGGGTGGGGCGACCGCCGGGATGCACGTACGCATCGGGGCCCCCGCGGGCTACCAGCCCGATCCGCAGATCGTCGCGGACGCAGCGAAGATCGCGTCCGGGACCGGGGGATCGGTCACCGTCACCGATGACGCGGCCGCCGCGGTCGACGGCGCCGACGTCGTCATCACCGACACGTGGATCTCGATGGGCCAGGAGGCCGAGAAGGACGCGCGACTGGCGCTGTTCGGCGGCTACTCCGTCACCGCCGACCGGCTCGCGCTCGCGGCGCCGGACGCCATTGTCCTGCACTGCCTGCCGGCCTACCGAGGCCTCGAGATCTCCTCGGAGGTGCTGGACGGGCCGCAGAGCGCGGTCTGGGACGAGGCGGAGAACCGCCTGCACGCGCAGAAGGCCCTGATGGTCTGGCTCCTGGCGGCGTCGTCCGAGGGACGCTCCTGATGAGGCGGGCCGCATGAGCACGGCAGACACCAAGACCGCGCGCCAGCAGCTCATCGTGGAGCTGCTGTCGCGCAACGCCGTGCGCTCGCAGGGCGAGCTGGTCGAGCTGCTGGATCAGCAGGGCGTCAACGCGACCCCGTCGACGGTGTCCCGCGACCTGGTCGAGCTCGACGCGGTCCGGGTGCGGCACGGCGGCTCCGGCCTGATCTATGCCGTGCCGGGCGAGGGCGGCGACCGTCGGCCGCGCCCCGCCACGGACCGCTCGGCGTCGCAGGCGCGGCTCGCCCGCATGTCCCGAGAGCTGCTTGTGGCGGCCGAGTCCTCGGCCAACCTGGTCGTGCTGCGCACGCCCCCCGGTGCCGCCCAGTACCTCGCCTCGGCGATCGACCACTCCGACCCGCACGATGTCATCGGCACGATCGCCGGCGACGACACCGTCGTCATGATCTGCCGCGACCCCAACGGCGGCGAGGCCGTCGCCCAACGCTTCACGAGCCTGGCCGGCTCGTCACCCAAGGAGAACCAGTGACCGATCCCGCCGCCCCGTCCGCCGAGAGCACCGCCCTGTGGGGTGGACGCTTCGCCTCCGGGCCGTCGCCCGAGCTGGTCGCGCTGTCCCGGTCGACCCACTTCGACTGGCGGCTCGCGCCCTACGACCTGGCCGGGTCGCGGGCGCACGCCGCCGTCCTTCAGGCCGCGGGCCTGCTGAGCCGCGACGACCTCACGACGCTGATCCGGGGGATCGACGGCCTGGCCGCCGACGTCGAGTCGGGTGCGTTCGTCGCCCAGCCTGGTGACGAGGACGTGCATACCGCGCTGGAGCGCGGCCTGCTGGAGCGGCTCGGCGCCGACCTGGGTGGCCGGCTGCGGGCGGGACGGTCGCGCAACGACCAGATCGCGACGTTGTTCAAGATGTACCTGCGCGACCACGGCCGGCAGATCGCTGCCCACGTGACCCAGCTCGTCGAGGCGATCGCGGCCCAGGCCGAGACCCATCTCGGCGTGGCGATGCCCGGGCGTACGCACCTGCAGCACGCCCAGCCCGTCCTCCTGTCCCACCACCTCCTGGCGCACGCCTGGCCGCTGGTGCGGGACCTCGACCGGCTCGCCGACTGGGACGCCCGAGTCGCGGCCGACTCGCCCTACGGATCGGGCGCCCTGGCCGGCTCGTCGCTGGGCCTCGACCCCGAGAAGGTCGCCGCGGACCTCGGGTTCACGGGCTCCACCGCCAACTCGATCGACGGCACCGCCGCCCGGGACTTCGTGGCGGAGTTCGCGTTCGTCACGGCCCAGATCGGGGTCGACCTCTCCCGGCTGGCCGAGGAGATCATCATCTGGAACACCAAGGAGTTCGACTTCGTCACGCTGCACGACGGCTACTCGACGGGGTCGAGCATCATGCCGCAGAAGAAGAATCCCGACATCGCCGAGCTCGCCCGTGGCAAGTCGGGTCGCCTGATCGGCAACCTCACGGGCCTGCTCGCGACGCTCAAGGGGCTCCCGCTGGCGTACAACCGCGACCTGCAGGAGGACAAGGAGCCGGTGTTCGACTCGATCGACACCCTCGAGGTCCTGCTCCCGGCGTTCGCCGGCATGGTCGCGACGCTGACGTTCAACACCGAGCGCATGCAGGCCCTCGCGCCGCAGGGGTTCGCGCTCGCGACCGACATCGCGGAGTGGCTGGTCCGCGAGGGCGTGCCGTTCCGCGACGCACACGAGATCTCCGGCGCGTGCGTCCAGGCCTGCGAGCAGCGGGGGATCGAGCTGTGGGACCTGTCCGACGCCGACTTCGACGCGATCTCCCCGGCGCTGACGCCCGGGGTGCGGGAGGTCCTGACCGTCGAGGGCTCGCTCGCCTCGCGGAGCTCCCGTGGTGGCACCGCCCAGGTGCGGGTCACCGAACAGCTCGCCGAGCTCCGCTCGCGCCTTGCCTGAGGGCACGGGCGGTGGGCGTGGCACGGCTCGATACGCTCCCCGCATGCGTTCTCGACTCCTGGCCGCCTCGGCCGCCGTCCTGCTGATCTCCCTGCTGACCGCGTGCGGTGGCTCCGAGGAGAAGGCATCGACCGACGCCGGCACGTGCAGCTACACGAAGGCCTCCGAGCCGGGCAAGAAGGCCGATCTGCCGCCGACCGAGCCGAAGGGCGTCGACGCGTTGACGATCCAGACCAACCGGGGTGCGATCAAGGCGTCCCTCGATCCCGGGACGGCGCCGTGCACCGTCAGCTCGTTCGCGTCGCTGGCCGGGCAGGGCTACTTCGACGGCACGAAGTGCCACCGTCTCGTCCCGGGCTTCGTGCTGCAGTGCGGCGACCCGTCGGCGACCGGCAGCGGCGGCCCCGGCTACAGCTTCGCCGACGAGCTGACCGGCAAGGAGACCTACCCGGCCGGCACGCTGGCGATGGCCAACGCCGGCCCCGACACCAATGGCTCCCAGTTCTTCATCGTCCTCGCCCAGGCCGACCTTCCGCCGGAGTTCACGGTCTTCGGCACGGTCGACCGTGCGGGCCTCAAGATCGCGCAGCAGATCGAGAAGGACGGCAACGGCGCTGACGGCGTCTCGCCCGCCAAGGACGTCGTCATCGAGAAGGTCGCCTGACCGTCGACGGCGGCGCCACGGTCGACGAGCTCGCCCGCGGGCTCCTCGGCCGGACGCTGCACGGTCACAACGTCGCGGTGCGGATCACCGAGGTCGAGGCCTACGGGGGAGTCCACGACCCCGCGTCGCACGCCTTCACCCGCACGCCCCGCAGCGAGATCATGTATGGCCGCGCGTGGCGGTTGTACGTCTACCGCTCCTACGGCATGCACTTTTGCGCCAACATCGTGACAGGCCCGACCGAGGAGGCCTCCGCGGTCCTCGTCCGGGCAGGGGAGGTCGTCGACGGGATCGACCTGGCCCGGGAGCGCCGGATCGGCGTCAAGGACGCGCAGCTAGCCCGCGGCCCCGGCAACCTTGCCCGGGCCCTGGGCCTGTCGCTCGCGGACCTGGGCACCGACCTGCTGGGACCCGACGGCGTACGTCTGGGGGACCCGCCCGTGACGATCCCGGAGATCAGCGCCGGGCCCCGCGTCGGCGTCTCGAAGGCTGCCGACGTGCCGTGGCGGTTCTGGGTCAGGGGCGACCCGACGGTGTCGGCGTACCGGCGCAGCCCCCGAGCCTGAACCCCGTCGAGGCGCCGGTCAGCTCGCAAGCCCGACGGCGCCGGGCCGCCGGTCTAGTCGTCGTCGGCGACGGGCACTGCGCACGCGCCGTCCTCGCAGACGGGTGCGTCCTCGTCGCCGACGATCTCCAGCGGCCCGGTCATGAGCCGGCCGCTGCCTGTTGCAGGACGTCCAGCAGCACAGCAGGGTCCTGGGCGCCCGAGACGCCGAGGCGGCCGTCGATCACGAAGAACGGGACCCCGGAGATCCCGTAGGCGATCGCCTGGTCCTTGTCGGCCTGGACCGCGGCGACGTACGTCCCGGAGCCCAGCGCCTGCACGACCTTGTCCCGGTCCAGCCCGATCTCCGCGGCGAGGTCCGCGAGGT
>JAOPXL010000087.1 GCA_025965175.1 Aeromicrobium sp. | reverse complement strand
TGGGTGGCAGCGAGCTCAGCGCTCAACGCTGTCGGATCGGAGGAGGCGGGGCCGAGAGCGTACGCCCGACCGTTGTCCCGCCGACGTCGCGCCAGTCGCGCCGCGAGCTCGGACGGTGGCACTGAGCTCTCCGACTGGTCTCCCATCTCATCCACCATGGTAAACGCTCCCTGTCCGCGTGTCGGGGGTCTGAACCGCGCGCGGTCTCGTCACCGGCATGCCTGCTCGTCCCTCGGACGTCGGGTCACTCATCAGGAGACCGAGTGGGTGATGGTGCCGATGTAGACCCCGGCCGGCATGTCGGCGGCGACGGCGACGTGGATGGTCGGATTCCACGTCGCGGTGTTGTCGCCGGTGATGGCGGTGGCCGTGACCACCGGTGACACGCCCGTGAGGTTCGCAGGGTCGTTCGCCGTGTATGTCGCCGTGCCGACCTTCGTGATCGGCCCGGCCGAATATCCCACCGCGTCCGCTCCGATGGACGGCCCCGCGGTCTGGGTGAACGCCGTGGAGATCGCGGTCGCCGTCCACCCCGACCCGGCCGGCGCTCCGCGCGAGTCGGTGACCTGGACCTGGCCGAGTGGGCCACTGATCGTCAGGGGGCCCACGCCGTTGGACTGGGTCCCGAGGTTGCCGGCATCGCCGGGCGCGCTGATGGACAGTCCCCCGCCCTCCACCGTCACCGTGGCGGTGCTGACCGCCGTCGGCTCCGCGGACGCGGGCAGTGCCGACGCAAGGAACACGAGACAAGCACATGCCGAGACGATCGAGACCGACCGATGGCGAAGGGACAGAGTCAAGGCGCCGTGTCTCCTGAGGTGGCGGGCGATCGGTGTGGTCCGGTGACCGCACCACTTCCGCGGCGGCGCCGGACCACGATCCACATCGCCATCGCGAGCAGCACGACAAGGAGTCCGCCCCCGATCCACCACCAGATGCTGGTGCCGTCCGTGACGGCCACCGTCTGACCGTTCCCGGTCGCGGCAAAGGTCAGCGTGGCCTGCGCGGTCTCCGTGAGCAGGCCGCTGGTCACCTCCAGGTGTGCCTTCCAGGGCCCGTCGGGCAGCTGCTTGTCCAGCCGGGCGGTGACAGGTGCGGTCTTCTTGAGACCCAGCGTGGTGCCGAGCGTGACGGGGAACGGACCGGCGGACAACCCGCCGGGACCGTCGCTCAGGGTGAGCTCACCCTGCAGGTCGAGTGCCCGACCGCCGGTGTTGCGGATCGTCGCGGCCACGACCGGGGTGCCCGACGCGTCGCGCTCGGCCTTGAACGACTTGATCGTGAACGCGGGCGCGGGTGCTCCGCCGGGTCCGACCGACAGGTAGACCCGGATGCCGACACGACTGACCTGGGTGACTGCGCCGGCGCCGGCGGAGGAGGTCTGGGCCCACAGCACGGCGTACTGCTCACCGGGGGCGGCATCGGACGGGACGTTGATCGTGACGTCCAGCATCTGCTTGGCGTTGTCCGCCAGCGGCGAGCGGGGGGCGCTGATCTTGGTCCACGTCGACAGCTCGTTGGGCGTGTCGCCGGGCAGCCCGATGAACGAGTTGCCCTTGATGGCCGCTGCGGCCGGGTAGACGGCGATGTCGGTCGGCTTGCCCGTGTTGTTGGACACCTCGATGCGCCGCTTGATGGTGGTGCCGGGCTTGACGTGGTCGATGATGTAGACCCGGGCGCGGGGGTCGTCGCGGGCGGCGACCGGCGCGTCGACCAGGCGGATGCCGAGACCCGTGTGATCGGTCTCGGCGGTGAGGGCAGAGCTGCCGAACGCGCCGGCGGCCGGGGACAGAGTCCCGGCCACCAGCGCGATCAGGATGAGCAGTCGACGCATGAGGGGTGCTGAACCTCAGAGGATCGACGTGGTGACGGTGCCGGTGTAGTCACCCGCGAGGGCGCTCGCCGGCAGGGTCACCGTCAGGGTGGGGGTGTACGAGGCGGTGTTGTTGCCGCTCGCCAAGGTCCCTTCGGCCACCGGGGCCCCCGTCGTGATGCTGGTGGCCCCCGTGGTGGTCGGGGTCACCGTGCCGGTGCTTGCCGTGGCTTCGCCGGAGTCGTACGAGACGCCCGTCGAGACCGACCCAGCTCCGTCGACGAAGGTCGTCGATGCTGCGGACATGACCCAGCCCGCCGTGCTACCGCGGGTGTCGCTGACTCCGACGGCGCCGAGCGAACCACTGACCGATGCAGCTCCCGGAGCCGCATTGGTCAGCGCTGCGCCCGCTGCCGTGGTGACGTCGAGGCTGCCACCCGCGAGGGTGAAGGTGGCCGTGGTGTCCCCGGAGCTGGCGGCCATCGCCGAGCCGAGCGGGAGGATGGCGAGGACCGTGCCGGTGACGGCGACGGTCCCCAAGGTGCGAAGTGTCTTCATGACTCTCAGCTTTCTGGTGGCGGATCCCGCGCACGACAGCCTGAAGACCGTGCCGACGACATCACCGGCACGTGCTGAAGAGCGAGGATCCTGTTCGGTAACCCGGCTGACCCGGATGGGCCCCGTGGCTTTGCGTCCCCGACTCACATCGGGTTTGCCATTGTCGTGCTGGCGTCAGGCGTGTGGCCTGGCGCCAAAAGGTGGGTAGCGAGCGTCCGCCTCCCCGTCTCTGCCCGAATCGTAGCGCCTGGGCCGGGGAACCGTGGCGATACCCCGACATCGATTACTGCTGCGTTGGGAGCGTCTCTCACCCCACTCGCCGGCCCGTGGCCGGTTGTGACTTCGCGCACCTTCTCGCTTGGTAGGGTGCGCCACGGGAGCCGTTGGTGTCGGAGGGAATGTGAGTCATCATGTCTGTAGGCGTTGGCAAGTCAGGGGACCGCGGACCGGCGGAGAGGTTTGCCGCCACGCTGGCAGCCTGTGGAGAGGCCGATACGGAGCCCCCCGAGGCAGCCGTGGCGAGCGCAGCCATGCGGCTCATCACGACGATCGACGCATTGCCCGACGCGCTGATCGCCCTTGACTCCCGAGGGGTCGTGACCTGGGCGACCTCGGCCACCTCCGACGTGCTCGGTTGGCACCCGGACGAGCTCACCGGGCGACCCATCACCGTGTTGGCCCTGGAGGAGAACGTCGAGCAGCAGCAGCAGTTCCTGGAGGAGATGCGGCGCACGGGCAGGGCCGTCACCTACTCGGCCCAACGGCGTCGCGGGGACGGCGAGATCGTCGAGGTCTCGGTGGCGATGGGACCGGTCCTGGATCCGTCGACCGGAGCATTCATGGGCGCGTGTGCATCAGTGCGTAGCCTCGTCCACCAGATCAGGCTGCAGACCCAGCTGGCACAACAGGACTCGCTCAGCGTGGCTCTGAGCCGCCGCTCCTCGGATGTCGCAATGATCGCCAAGGCCGACACGGAGATCATGTTCGCCTCGCCATCGATCAGGGACGTGCTGGGGTTCACTCCCGAAGAGCTCGTGGGTTCGAAGGGCCTGGGCCTGGTCCACGAGGATGATCTGGCTGGTGTCCAGGCATTCGTGGACCGGGTCGTCTCGAGCCCCGGCGCAGTCGAGCGCAAGACGTTCAGGGTCTCCAATGCGCACGACGAGTGGCGCTGGATCGAGGAGACGCTCACCAACTGCACCGACGTCGTCGGTGTCGAAGGCCTCGTGGCGAATCTGCGTGACGTGACGAACGAGGTCGAGGCACGAGCGGCGCTCACCGCCTCCGAGCGGCGCTACCGAACCATCGTCGAGACCGCTCAGGAAGGCGTGCTGGTGCTCGACCGTGACGCACGCGTCCTCGTCGCCAACCTCAAGGCGTCCCAGATCCTGGGGCACTCGCAGAGGAAGCTGCACCGCCGCCAGCTGAGCGACTTCGTCGGGCACGTCACGACTGAGGACATGCGGCAACAAATCGCGTCGCGCCGACACAAGGGCAACCATCGCTTCGAAGTCACCTACCGTCATCCCGACGGGGGCAGCCGGGTCTTCGAGGTCGCTGCCTCCCCCATCTCCCTCAACGTCGACGGCGCCACCGGGACCCTCGCGATGATCTCCGACGTCACCGACGCCCGGCGCATCCAGGACGACCTCCAGCACCGAGCCCTTCACGACTCTCTCACCGGACTGCCCAACCGCGCCCTGCTCCACGACCGGCTCTCGATGGCGCTCTCCCGGCAGAATCAGGAGGCTGACCACCCTGAGGTCGCGGTGCTCTCCGTCGGCCTGGACGGCTTCAAGCTCATCAACGACGTCCACGGCCATGAGGTCGGCGACGCGATACTGCTTGAAGTCGCGAAACGTCTGCGCGACGTGTCCCGACCGGGCGACACCGTCGCCCGCCTCGGAGGTGACGAATTCGTCGTCGTCGCCGAGGACATCGGCATCGACGCCGTGCTGGAGCTGGCAGCTCGCCTGCGTACGTCGCTCCTCGAACCGCTCGCCGGGACCAGCACGCCGGTGTACATGGACGCCAGCGTCGGTGTGGCCGTGGGCCTGCAGCAGTCCCCGGCGGCCCTGCTCAGGTCCGCAGATGATGCCTTGAGGCAAGCCAAGACCCAGGGTCGCGGCCGCGTGCACGTCTACGACGCATCCGTCACCACCGACACCACGCGCAAGCTGCAGGTGGCCAACGCCCTGCGGAAGGCCTTGGACTCCGACCAGCTCACGTTGGGCTACCAGCCCATCGTCGACCTGGTCGGTGGCCACGTGGTCGCAGTGGAGGCGCTGCTGCGGTGGGAGCACCCTGAGCTCGGGCCCGTACCCCCACCCGAGATCGTCTCGACCGCCCGCGCGATAGGCCTGGCGGAGCGACTCGACGTGTGCGTCCTGCAGCGAGCATGTGCCGACATGGCAGGTCTGCGCAGCCGGGGCGTGGGGCCGGACATCGCCCTGGCAGTCAACCTGAGCGCACAGAGCGTCGAGGGCGGCGGACTCTCCCGGGTGGTCAATGACGTAGGCCGCCTCACGGGCTGGCCCTTGGGGCAGCTGACCCTCGAGCTCACCGAAGGCGTCCTGATGAGTGACATCAAGGCAACTGCCACTGTGCTGGCCCGCCTGCGCGAGCTCGACGTGTCCATCGCGATCGACGACTTCGGCACGGGCTACAGCTCACTGGCCTATCTCCAGCGACTGCCGGTCGCCACGCTCAAGGTCGACCGCTCCTTCGTCGAGCACGTCCCGGCAGATCCCGGCTCATGCGCCATCGCCCGCTCGATGATCGATCTGGCCCGTGCGCTGTCGCTCACCACTGTCGCGGAGGGCATCGAGACCCAGGCGCAGGCCGACTACATGCGGCAGCTCGGCTGCACCCGCGGCCAGGGCTACTTGTGGAGCCCAGCCGTGTCACCAGCCAAGCTCGAGGAATTGCTGCTGAGCTGGGGCAGCCAGCCCTGATGCACCGCTCCGGAGTGGTTCAGGACTCGGTCCGGTAGTACGACAGCCCCGACTTCGCGTCGAGGATGCCGCCCTGGCGTCGCAGCAGGAGGAATCCCGGGCCCGAGACCCCGAGCTGGACGAGGTTCATGCCGGGCGCCAGCGTTCCCCTGCCGACGACGTTGCCGTCCTTCGCCGAGAATCGCAGCACGGTCTCCTGGTTGGAGATGACCCGGAACTCCTTGCCGTCCTCGGTGAACCCGATCGGGGCGAAGCCGTTGCTGAACTCGTGCTTGTCCGGGTCGTACTCCCCCACCTTCTTCCACGTCCAGAGCGACTTCGCGGACGCGGGGTCGAGACCCTCCAGCTGCATGCCGAACTGGTTCTTGTACGTCATCGTGGTCGCCAGCACAAGCGTCTTGCCGTTCGACCAGATGCAGGACGTGTCGTTCGGAGAGCCCCTCGACCCGCCCTGCATGTCGTCGCAGGGAGCGAACGGCGCCTTCACCTGCTCCAGGCGTTGGGTCGCGGGCTTGATCGCCAGCTTCGTGATCTTGCCGCTCTTCGACGAGACCCACGCGGCGCCCTTCTCGCGCTGCATGAGCAGCCGACCGTCGATGGGGTGCGGGTCCGCGTCCGGTGACACTGAGGACGAGTCGTCGTGCCACAGCTCCTTGCCGGTCGCGAGGTCGATGCCCCAGACTCCGCCCTGCGGCGATGGCGCGGAGCAGGAGAGGCTCGCGATGATCACCGGGCGGTCCGCGGCCAGGGCCGCGCTGGTCGAGCAGCCGGTGACCTTGGCGGACTTGCCGGCCAGGACATAGTCCGCGGCCGTCGACTTCCAGGCGACGTCACCAGAGGCGGCATCGAGACCGACGAGGTATCCGTCACCCGATGCGAACAGGACGGTGCCGTCGCGCTGGTCCGTCGTGAGGGTCCCGTGGCCGCCTTCGGGGAAGCCGAAGTCCCACGCCTCCTTGCCCGTCTGGGTGTCGTACGCGACCAACTCTTTGCAGGACTCACCCTCGACGCCCTCGAGCAGCAGCGCCCGATGGTTCTCGATCTGCCGGCGGGGCTGTGCGCCGCAGACGATCTCGGGACTCTTGATCGTCACGGCGGGATGATTGGTTTTGCCCGTCGCGGGGTCGAGGAACCGCACCACGTCCTGGCCGTTGTAGACCACCGCAGCGTCGTCGTAGCCGGCGAAGTAGCCCGTGCCCGCGACGTCCTGCGAACCGGTCTCCGCCTGCTCGTCCGTCGCCCAGTAACGCGGCCAGCGCACCGGATCGGCGGTGCTGTCGACCTTCTTGTCGGAGATCTCGCCGCCACCGCACGCCGTCAACGAGACGGACAACAGGACGGCCGCCAGGACACCGAGCCCGCGGCGACGGGCTCTGGTCACGATGCCCATGCGATGGCCCCCTTCGCGATCTGCATCTCGTCCATGCCGAACACTTCCTCCAACGGGGCGCTGGTGTTCTCCAGCTCCCGGATCGTGGTGAGCAGCTTCTTCTCGCCCATGCGGTCCGCGAGATAGGCGACCCCGAGGTATCCGGCGCCGTAGTGCGAGCCGACCGCTTCGTCGTTGCCCTCGTAGAAGTCCCTGTCGGGCATCGTCTTCGCCTTGCGCAGGTATGCCAGGCCCGACCTCGTGCGGAAGACCACCTCGGCGGTCGACGGCTGCTGGAGGAAGACCGCGAGGCCCTCGACGATCCAGGCCGGTGCTCGGTCCGACTCGCCCTGCCAGCTCTGCTCGACCGCGTGCGTCATCTCGTGGCGGATGGTCCCGTCGAGCCCGGGGTCGTTCATGGCCTCGCGCGCGATCACGATGCGCGAGGTGGCGACGCGGCCGCGGTCGAACACCCCGGACTCGGCATCGGCTGCGTACATGGCCTGGGTGAACCCGGCGAAGTGCGCCTCGGTGCGATCGACCTTGCCACCGAGGTAGTCGAACACGTCCTTGACGCTGGGCGACTGGATCGTGAAGAGCCACGACCGCGTGGCGGCGCCGGCAGGCAGCTCGATCCCGGCCTTGGCGACCCGGTTGACCTGCGACTTCACGCCGGCGTCGAACCGAGCAAGGTTGGCTCGCATCCACGGTGCGTCGGCGGCCGGCCCGATCAGCACCGCGCGCTTTCCGCGGACGACCGCCATGGGGCCGTCATCCCAGGCCTGGCGGTAGTAGCGCGAGTACTTCTCTCCGGTCGATCGGTCGGCGCTCGCGCCCTTGACGCTGAGAACCTTGAGCTCGCCCTTGCTCGTCTTCGGTGCGAACGTGAACGAGTACCACTCCGAAAGCGGCACCGGGTCGACGCCCGGGATCTGAAGGATCAGCCCCATGTCCGCCGCCAGGTTCTCCGTGCCGGAGCTGTCGCGCGCGCGGGTGGCCTTGATGAACGACAGGGAGAGACTGGTCGCATCGAGCCTTTGCAGGTTGTCGAACCACTGGCCCATCTGCTTGCGAGCGCCCGTGGCCGCGGGCGCGAAGGTCGCCAGGAAGCCGTTCCGGTCCTTCGTGCGCAACAGCTTCGTGTACGTCTTGCTGAGCCGCTGCGTGTCGTCGTACGTGATGCTCTGTCCGCCCATCTGCTCCACCGCCGTGGCGCTCGGCGGGGCGATCGTCTCAGGTGCCGTCGACTGGGTGCCGTCGCTCGACGCCCCGCAGGAGGCCAGTGCGACGCAGAGGCTGACCACCGCCGCCCATGTGCGTACCCTCACGACGGGCGCCTCAGGCTGTCGAACATCCGGTCAGCTGTCACCGAGGGGCTCGACTCGTCGTAGTCGTCGACCTGGATGCTGACCGAGATCCCGTCGATGGTCGCGAGGACCAGCTGGTCCTGAACGTCACCGTTCTTGAGGGTGATGGGGAACCGGTACCCCGTGCCGAGCTCGCCGACCTTGATCTCGCGCGCCTCGCCGACCTCGATGCCGTTGCCGGCGGCGTCCTTCCGGGCCTGCTGCAGCTCTGCCTCGGAGGTCGTGTCGTCGCTGGTCGCGACCAGCGTGGCGATGCCGTGGTCCTGCCGGCCCCAGACCTGGACGTCCGCCCCCGGCTTGCTCGAGGACTTCCAGCTCCCCGGCACGTCGAGCTCCAGGGCTCCGAGCGTGACGGTCTGCCATCCTCCGGCGGCGGTGGCCGCAGACTTGTCGTTCTTCTGATCGTCGGGCGCCTTGTCCGAACCGCCGCATCCGCCCACGACGAGCACGACACCCGTCAGGAGCATTGTCATACCCACCCGCATGTGTCCTCTTCCCCCTTTGCGCCCAGCATAGAGCCGGCCCATGAGGGAGGCGACAGGGCGTCCCAATGGCAGCGCCCCGGTTCAGTGCGCCGGGTCTGGCGAGGAGCCCGTGCTGGCTCGCGCCGGCTCGGCCCCGGACAGCGCGGTTCGCGGCAGGTTGCTTGCGCCGTGCCAGTCGAGGCACAGCAGGGTCGCGTCGTCCTGGAGGGCATGTCCAGCAGCCGCGAGCGCGCGATCGGCCAGGGCGCGGACGACCTCTCGCGGATGAAGGTCCCGGGTCTCACGGATCGCGCTGGGAAGATCGACGGATGCCACGTTGCGCTCGAGCATGCCGTCGGTGACGAAGACGATGCGGTCGCCGGGTTCGAGTGGCACCAGCGTCGTGGTGTAGACGCTGTTCGAGAAGACCCCGAACGGTGGACTGCTCTCCAGATCCAGGGTCGTGAGCTGGTTCCTTCGCAGCAGGAACGGCAGGACGTGCCCGGCGTTGACGATCTCCAGACGGCCGGAGCTCAGCACCAGTCGACCTATCAGTCCTGTGACGAAGTCGACGTCGCCCCTGCGGACGGTGTGCTCCTGAACGACGCTGTTGGCCTCGGCCGCTTGCTCCAGCAAGGAGTGGCCACGACGACGCGCCCCCTGAGGCCCCCGAGACACACACTGGCCGTCAACGCCGCGTCCACGCCGTGGCCCATCGCATCGGTCAGTGACAGGTGCAACGAGTCGCGCGCGAGGCTGTAGTCGAAGGTGTCGCCACCGATGTCCGCGGCCGGCTCCAGCCATCCTGCGAGCGTGAAGGCTGCCGCCTCGCAGGTCCGGGCCTCGGGGAGCAGCCGTTGCTGGATCTCGGCGGAGAGACTGAAGGCCCGGCTGCGCTGCCCCCACTCGAAGAGATCGGTGTGTCGGCCATTGGCGATGATGACGAAGGCCAACAGGTGGGCGACCCGCCCGATCTCGGAGATCACCTCCCTTTGCGGCTCCTCGGGCAGGTAGAGCTCAAGCAGCCCGATCGACTCTCCTCGTTCGGTGACCGGCGCCACAACGGTCCACAGGCCGCCGCGGTCGTTGCCCGCTCCCCGGTCGGGCTGCAGCACCAGGATGGATTGCGTGCGCATGGCTTGTTCGTAGGGCCCACCATCGAACGGCGACGGTCGCCGACTCCCGGTCCCCGCGCCTCTCGCCCTGAGCAAGTGGCTCCGGGGCTGTGGCTGGGGTCGCACGGGAACGTGGCACGTGCGCCAGGCGCACCATGGCTCGTCCAGACATGTCGGTGACGAGGAACGTCACGGCAACTGCGTCGAAGGCCGACCCGAGCTCGCGGGCCACCGCATCGACCGCTCCGACCGGTGCAGCTGCCTCGGCTGCGCCAACACGCGTTCGACGCTTCCGACCGCACCTGAGTTGCTCACCATCGGAGCCTAGTCAAATTGCGAGAGAGCTGCTGGCAAGTCTGTCGCCAGCTCCTCGTCGCGCAGCTGCCGGCATGGGGTGAGGTCGAGTCTCGCCAAGAGCGAACGCCCCGGCCTGATGGGTCGCGCGACCGTGTCGAGCGCGCGCATCCCAGGGGGATCGTTGAGACATCCCGTCGGCGAGGAGGAACAACACATGAGGGCCAGACGACCGGTCGTCCACGGTGACAGCGGGAAGTGGGGCGCAGCGCCCGAGCTCGCGCTGGCGGAAGCAGCGCGCCGGCAGACGACTCTGCGCGTCGTCCATTGTGCGCAGGTGCCCGCGGGGGCGGCGGAGCTGTTCCTCAGCGAGACGATGTATCGCGACGTCATGACGGCCGGACAGACCATCCTGGACACCACCCGGGCGTTCAACGACGGGCGCGAGAAGCCCGTGGAAGTCGAGTACGTTCTCTCCGACGGCGCGCCCACGGAGGTGCTCGTCGAGGTGTCGAGACGGCGCGGCTCCTGGTCACCGGGATCGACGACATCACCTGGTACGACCGGCTGCTCACGACTGCCGTGGCAGGTCACCTCGCTCGACACACCCACTGCCCCTTGATGACCGTGCCGGACTCGATGGCCGACGACGAACGGCACGAGGGTGTCGTCGTGGCGCTCCACGGCTACAACGCCAGTCGTCCACTCCTCACCTTGGCCCTCGGGCTGGCCGACCACTGGGGATGCGCCCTGCACGCGGTCCGGACCGTGTCGGTGGGAGTCCACCCATGTCCAACGCAGCGCCGATCGTCGTAGGACTGGATGGCGGAGAAGCGTCTGTTGCGGCCCTGGAGTTCGCCTTGCGTGAGGCGAAGCTCCGCGGGACGCACGTGCGCGCGCTCAGCTGCTGGCCGTCCGAGGATCGCCGGGACGACTCCGGTCCGTTGTTGTGCTCCACCCACGCCCAAGCAACCGAGGTGCTCAATCACGTGATCGAGCAAGGTGCGGCTCCGGGACCCCGATGCGTCGTCGGTCGTCCGAGAGGTCGAACAGAATCTTCCGGGGCCAGCGTTGGTCGCGGCCTCGCGTCATGCCCAGCTCATCGTGCTGGGGTCGACCACCCGCGGCAGCCAGGGGCGTCATCACGGTCGCAAGACCGTCGAGCACTGCTTGCTCTTCGCCGAGAGCCCGGTGGTGGTCGTGCCGTTCATGGCGACCGGCCTGGACCGCGGATCCCGAGCGGGGCCTGCCGGCGCTCGAGACGCTGCGGGCGTCAACGGACCCCGACATCCGGTGGATCGAGAAGCGGCTCAGTTATGTGCTGGCAGCTGACGGCTCCCCGGACGGACCGACAAGCGTCAATCGGGCGGAGGTTCTTGTCTCGGACCTCGGTGACCTTCGCCCCTGACCGTGCGCGGGCGCTGGCACAGACCATGGAAGTGGACAGCGAAGGAGAACTGCCATGGGCCCCTATGTCGTGGGAATCATCGTCGTGGTGCTGTGCATCGTCGTGATCGCTGCGGCGCTGCGTGTCATCAACCAGTACGAGAAGGGTGTGCTGTTCCGGCTCGGCCGAGTGCGCAAGGTGCGCGAGCCGGGTCTCGCCCTCATCATCCCGGTGATCGACCGGCTCAGGAAGGTCTCGCTGCGTGTCGTGACGATGCCGATCCAGTCCCAGGGCATCATCACGAAGGACAATGTCAGCATCGACGTGGCAGGCGTGGCGTATTTCAAGGTCACGGACGCAGTCAAGTCTGTCGTCGCCATCGAGGACGTCGCTTCCGCGATCAACCAGATCGCGCAGACCACCCTTCGCAACGTCGTCGGCCAGCACACACTGGATCAAGCGTTGTCCGAGACCGACGCGATCAACGCCAACATTCGCGAGATCCTGGACCGGACGACCACCGACTGGGGAATTCTTGTCACGCTCGTCGAGCTCAAGGACATCCAGCTCCCCGAAAGCATGAAACGAGCCATGGCACGACAGGCCGAGGCTGAGCGCGAGAAGCGCGCCAAGATCATCGCGGCCGAGGGCGAAGCTGCTGCCGCTGCCGCGCTCGGGGACGCTTCCGACATCATGGTGGACCACCCCATTGCGCTGCAGCTACGCAACCTGCAGAGTCTTCTCGAGATCGGCGTCGACAAGAACACCACGGTGGTGTTCCCTGCTCCACTGATGAGCACCATCGGGGACCTCGGCGCGTTCCTCCAGCGCGAGACCCGAGCAGGTGAAGAGCTCACCAAGGGCGTGGTCCATCGTCACCCCGACTCCGTGCTCGGCAACGGCGCGTGACGAACGATGGCAGTGCCCATCGTGCCGAACCCGCTCCCTCTGTCTTCGCGCCACTCCTGGCCACCGCGGTCAGGACAGGCGCGACCGCCAGCACCTTGTCGCCCCGGTCCGAGCGCTAGCCTCACCGGCGTCTGCCCCGCAGTCATTCTTCCACTACGTCCGCCCCTATCCCACTCAAGTGCTTGTCGTCGCCCATCGTTGGACCCACAGCCGAACCAGGCCCGCGCTCGACCTTGGGCTTGCACCTACCGGCGACTCGGCCGCGACGCTCCGCCGTTCGTTGGCGGGCCAAACCCGAACGAAGGACTGCTCAGGAGACCTTGACACCTTCCAACAACGCAAGGATGGTTTCGATCATGGCCACGAACTCTCCCCCGCCGGAATTCGAGGACGGGCCCGCCGTGACGGACAGCTCGAAGGCTGACTCACCCGACGCTCCCGGGGTCACGCGCACGCAGTTGCGCATGAACGCTCGTCGAACCAGGCGACGCAGGTCTGGCCCCTGACCGTCTTCCGGGTGTCAGCGGGAGGCGTGGGTACGTCGTCGAGAGCGCGCATGCCGTGATGGCAGTTGCTGGTCTTCCAAGGCCCGCGCAGGCATGCCCACCAACCCGTAGGTTGGTCGCGTGAGTTCCTCCCGTACCTCGTCACACGCCGTCCTGCGTCTGGCTGTGGTCGTCGGAGCGCTCGGGGTCGTCTTCGGCGACATCGGGACCAGTCCGATCTACACGATCCAGACTGTGTTCAACCCCGAGGACCCGCACCCGGTCCCGGTGTCCGACTCCAACGTGCTCGGCGTGGTTTCGTTGATCCTATGGTCGGTCACGCTGATCGTCACCATCACGTACGTGATGCTGGCGATGCGCGTGGACCATGACGGTGAGGGCGGCATCATGGCGCTCAACTCGCTCCTTCGCCGCTGGAATACGACCGGCAAGCGCGGTACGACGGCCGTCCTCGCGAGCGTCGGTCTCTTCGGCGCGGCCTTGTTCCTCGGTGACAGCATGATCACCCCGGCGATCTCCGTGCTGTCCGCCGTCGAGGGCGTCAAGACGATCGCGCCCGACTTCGAACCATGGATCGTCCCGGTCACCTCGGTCATCATCGTCGTGTTGTTCTCGGTCCAACGGCACGGCACCGCCGTGGTCGGCAGATTCTTCGGCCCGGTGATGATCGCCTGGTTCACCGCCATCGGCGCCTGCGGAGCCTGGGGCATCTCGAAGGACCCAACCATCCTGAAGGCCGTCTCGCCGACCTACGCGCTGGAGTTCCTCGTGGGCAACTTCCACTACGCCTTCTTCGCCCTGGCCGCGATCGTGCTGGCCGTGACCGGCGCGGAGGCGCTGTATGCCGACATGGGGCACTTCGGGCGCAGGCCCATCGCGACAGGTTGGATCCTGCTGGTCTTCCCGGCGTGCGCCCTGAGCTACCTCGGGCAGGGCGCCCTCATCCTGGCCGACCGCGACAACATCAGCGCCCCGTTCTTCCTGCTGACGCCGGAGTGGGGGCGGATCCCGATGATCGTGCTCGCGACTGGGGCCACCGTCATCGCGGCACAGGCCGTGATCACCGGCGCGTTCTCCGTCACGTCCCAGGCCGCACAGCTCGGTTACCTTCCGCGTCTGCGCATCCTGCACACATCCAGGTCCTCCCACGGACAGATCTACGTCCCCTCGGTCAACTGGATTCTCCTGGTGTCGGTGCTCACCCTCGTCTTCGCCTTCCGGACCTCGGCAGCACTGGCGTACGCCTTCGGCATGGCCGTCACCGGAACGATCACGATCACCACGATCCTGTTCTTCTACGTCGCACACCGCACCTGGTCCACGCCGACCTGGTTGTTGTCGCTGGCCGCCGTGCCGCTGCTCGCCCTGGACGCGCTGCTGATCGCCGCCAACCTGACCAAGCTGGTCCACGGCGCCTGGCTGCCGCTGGTCATCGCCCTGACCGCGTTCACGGTGATGATCACCTGGCAGCGTGGTCGCGTGCTCGTCACGACGCGTCGTGAGGAGCTCGAGGGGCCGCTCCGTGACTTCATCGACGAGCTCGACACCGGCCCCGACGGACCGCTCATCGTCCCCGGCACGGCCATCTTCCTCAACCGCGGGACGACGACTCCCCTCGCGCTGCGCGCGAACGTCGAGCGCAACAGCGTCCGCCACGAGCACGTGGTCATCGTGACGGTGGAGATCGAGACCATCCCCAGAGTGCCTGCGACAGACCGCGTCGAAGTCGACTCCCTGGGCCACGAGCAGGACGGCATCACCCGTGTCATCGTCCGATTCGGATACGCAGAGGAGGCCGACCTCCCTGCTGCTCTCGGATCGCTGACCCCCGAGCAGACTGAGGGTGTGGTCGACCTCGAGGGCGCGACCTACTTCCTGTCCCGTATCGAGCTGCGCGCCGGCGACAACCCTGCCATGGCCGCCTGGCGCAAGCGCCTCTTTATCGCCACCTCGCACGTCACAGCAGACGCCGCGGAGCACTTCAACCTGCCGCGCGACCGGGTCGTGATGCTGGGATCCCACGTCGAGGTCTGACCGTGCGGGCAACGGTGCCACTGCCCGCCCGACGGAGCAGAGGGACATCCCCCAGCGACGGACCTGGACATGACAAAGGGCCGGAATCTCAATGATTCCGGCCCAGAGTTCTTATGTGTGTCCGAGGGGGGACTTGAACCCCCACGCCCCTAACAGGGCACTAGCACCTCAAGCTAGCGCGTCTACCATTCCGCCACCCGGACGTGCGCCCCAAGTGGGGCGCCGTGCAGCACTGAACTCTAGCAAACCCCCGGCCCACCTCTTGACACCGGTGGGCCGGTCACCTCCTGACGGCCCGGCGTTTCAGGGTGTTCCCGGACCGAAGACGTCCAGGCCCGGGGTGGGGCCGGAGGACTTGACGCCCTCGCGGGCTCCCATGCGCCCGACAGCTCCGCGCGGGTCGTCCATGTAGGCAACCTGGTCCTCGCGGGACATGTCCTTGACCGCGACCTCGGTGGCCCGGCGCCCCCTCGTACCGGCCGAGCTTGCGTTCGAGTCTGCCGAACACGGTCATCTGCCCGACACCTCCGGAGCCCGTAGAATGAGGATGAGGCCCCGGGAAGTATGAGTTCCCGGGGCCTCGGTGATCGAGCGTGATGACTCTCTCGTGTCCCGGACCCTTGCCCCGCTCGGCCCCCACATCACTGGGTGACTGCCGTTGACTTGCATCGCCGGCCATGGAGCTGGTTGGTGGATCCGTTCCCGCTCTCCCGGAGGAGCGCGTAGGTCAGTTGTAAGCCTTGGACGGGGGGGTACGCAAGGGACTTCTCGATCCAATTCCAGGAATCCGCGGAAGTGAGACAGATGTCCACAATGTGACGAGTGTCACCCACAGTTCACGTCAGGTTACCCACAGGTTGTCCACACATGTGGACGAGTCTGGACCCGAGGTCGAGAGTCGGGCGTCGAGCTCAGAGCAGGGTCGAGATCGCGTGGATCACGACACCGGCCAGGCCGCCCACGACGGTGCCGTTGATCCGGATGAACTGCAAATCCCGTCCGACGTGCAGCTCGATCCGCTCGGCGGTCTCCTTCCCGTCCCACCGATTGACCGTGGCGGAGATGATCGTGGCCACCTCGTGCCCGTAGTGGTTGACGGCGTACGCCGCGACGTCGGAGATCGTGGTGTCGACGCGCGCTGCGAGCTGGGGGTCGTCGGTGAGCCGCCGGCCGAGCTTGTCGAGCTCCTCCTTGGCCCGGGTGCGCAGAAGTCCGGTCTCGTCGCCGAGAGACCCGATGAGAGCGCGGCGCAGGGCGTCCCACAGCTGGACCGAGGTGGTGCTGACCCGCGGCTGGGCGAGCATCCGCACCTTGAGGCGTTCGAAGCGCTCCATCGTCTCGGGTTGGTGCTGCAGGTCGTGGGCGAGCTGACGGAGCCACTTGTCGAGCGCGATGCGCGCGTTGTGGTCCGGGGTGCGGCCGATGTCGGCGACCCAGGCGACGACCTGCTCGTGAACCCAGGTGGCGACCCGCTTGTCGAGCCACTGTGGCGTCCACGACGGTGCGCGGTTCTCGATCAGCGCGGCGACCTCGTCATGGTTGTGCAGCAGCCACCGGCCGAGCTCGTCCACCGCGAGGTCCACGAGTCCGCGGTGCGCGTCGTCACGCAGCACCTCGTCCATCAGCTGACCGACGACCGGGCTGAGCTCCTCCTCCTGCAGGCGCGGGATCAGGGCCTGCTCGACCAGGGCCGCGACATCGGTCTCCTGGACGTGGGACAACGCGTCCGAGAGAATCCGTGACCCCTCGCGCACCAGACGATCGGCATGGTTGCCCTCGACCAGCCACTCGCCGACACGATGCCCCACTCCGGCCGAGGCGATGCGCTCCCGGATGACGTCCTCGCGCAGGAAGTTGTCGGCGACGAACTCCTGCAGGCTCTCCCCCAGCGACTCCTTGCGGTTCGGGATGATCGCAGTGTGCGGGATCGGCAGACCGAGCGGGTGCCGGAACAGGGCCGTGACGGCGAACCAGTCGGCGATCGCCCCGACCATGGCCGCCTCGGACCCCGCGTTGACGTAGCCCAGCCAGCCGGTGTCGTGGTGGCGGGTCAGGACGTACACGACCGCGGCGAGCACGAGGAGCGACAGCGCCAGCGCGCGCATCCTGCGCAGGCCCTTCAACCGCGCCGCATCACCGGCCGAAAGGCCCTCGGGCATCGCAAGACCGGCGGTCGCATGTGTCGTCGTCACACGGCGAGACTATCCGCGGCGACGCCCGTCTGCCGTGCGTAGACTGCAGCGCATGAGCTTCAACGAGGGTGCGAACCTCGACACGAGTCAGGTCACCGGGGGCGGCGGTTCGCGCGGCGGGCTCGCGATCGGCGGTGGCATCGGCGGACTGGTCATCGTGCTCATCGGGGCGTTCCTCGGCGTCGACCTCTCCTCGATCACGGGCAGCAGCAGCCCGTTCGACACCAGCCAGGTGCAGCCGGGTGGCCAGGAGTCCACGCAGAGCTTCGAGCAGTGCAAGACCGGCGCCGACGCCAACCGTGACGCCACGTGCCGCGTCATCGGCACCGTCAACAGCGTGCAGGACTACTGGAACGACGCCCTGCCCGCCGACGTCAGCCGCCAGTACCGGGCGGCCAAGACGGTCCTCTACTCCGGCGCGACCCAGTCTCCCTGCGGCACGGCGTCCAACCAGACCGGACCGTTCTACTGCCCCAGCGACGAGCGGGTCTACATCGACGCGAGCTTCTTCGACGAGCTCACGAGTCGGTTCGGCGCCGACGACGGTGCGCTGGCGCAGGAGTACGTCGTGGCGCACGAGTACGGCCACCACGTCGAGAACATCCTGGGGTTCCTCCAGAAGGGTCAGGACGGCAAGACCGGTCCGCTCAGTGGTGGCGTCCGGATCGAGCTCATGGCCGACTGCCTCGCGGGGGTGTGGGCCAAGCACGCGTCCACGACCGAGGACGCCGACGGCAACACCCTGCTGCAACCGCTGACCCAGGCCGACATCGACTCCGCCCTCTCGGCGGCCGCGGCCGTCGGCGACGACCACATCCAGGAGTCACTCGGCGGGGGCAACGTCAACCAGGACACGTGGACCCACGGCTCGAGCAAGTCGCGCCAGAAGTGGTTCATGGCCGGCTACGAGGGCGGCACCGCCAACTCGTGTGACACCTTCAGCACGAACGACCTGTGATCGGTGTCTGACCGGCGTCTGAAGGCCGAGGTCTGGATCGTCCTGGGGCTGTCCCTCGGCGCGTCCGGCGTCTACTCCTTGGTGTCGCTGATCCGCAAGGCCACCGCCGACGGCGGCCTCAAGGGCCAGACCGCGACTCTGAACGCCTCGCAGGACAACCGCGAGGTCTTCGACTTCGTCTATCAGGTGCTGGGCATCGGGTTCGCCCTCGTGATCGTGGCGCTGGCGCTCTATCTGCTGTCGGCGGATCCCGTGAAGGAACGGGTGACCGAGCGGATCGGCCTGGACCTGTCCCGTCCGCGGCACGACGCGCTGTGGGGCAGCCTGCTGTTCCTTGGCATCGGCGTCCCCGGCCTCGCGCTGTACGGCATCGGGCGCCTGCTGGGCATCACGGCGCAGGTCATCCCGGCCCCGGACACGTCGTACTGGTGGACTGTGCCGGTACTGGTCCTCGCCGCAGTGCAGAACGCGCTGGTCGAGGAGGTCGTCGTGGTCGGCTACCTGATGACCCGTCTGCGGCAGCTGCGCTGGTCGACCACCGCCACGATCGTGGCCGCCGCCGCGCTGCGGGGCAGCTATCACCTCTACCAGGGGGTCGGTCCTGGGATCGGCAACTTCGTGATGGGACTCGTGTTCGGCTACTGGTTCCACCGCACCCGACGCGTCCTGCCCCTCGTGGTCGCACACACCTTGCTCGACGTCGTAGCCTTTGTCGGCTACCTCCTGTTCGCCGACTCGCTGGGCCTCAAGTGAAAATCTCGTACGACCCCGCACTGCCGATCAGTGACCGCCACGACGACATCGCGACCGCGATGCGTGACCATCAGGTCGTCGTCGTCGCCGGTGAGACCGGTTCCGGCAAGACGACCCAGCTGCCCAAGATCGCTTACGAGCTGGGGCGCCGGTCCATCGCTCACACCCAGCCGCGGCGGATCGCGGCCCGATCGGTCGCCAAGCGGATCGCCGACGAGTGCGAGGTCGAGCTCGGGGCGGAGGTCGGGTACGCCGTCCGGTTCGACGACCAGACCCGCGAGGACACCGCGATCCGGCTCGTGACCGACGGCCTGCTGCTGGCCGAGCTGCAACGCGACCGCCGGCTGTCCCGCTACGACACGATCATCATCGACGAGGCACACGAGCGGTCCCTGTCGATCGACTTCCTGCTGGGCTACCTCAAGCAGCTGCTCCCCCGGCGTCCCGATCTCAAGCTCGTCATCACCTCGGCGACGATCGACGTCGAACGCTTCGCGGAGATGTTCGACGCGCCGGTCATCGAGGTCAGCGGACGGACGTTCCCCGTCGAGGTCCGCTACCGCCCGATCGCCGACACAGGCTCGGACAACGAGCTCGAGGCGATCGCGCACGCCGTGTCCGAGCTCCCGGCCGAGGGCGACATCCTGGTGTTCCTCTCCGGCGAGCGGGAGATCCGCGACGCCGCGGAGTTCCTGACGGGCAGGAAGTATCCCCGCACCGAGATCCTGCCGCTGTTCGGCCGGCTCGCCGCTGCCGACCAGCAGAAGATCTTCAGCAGTCACCCCGGCCGCCGGATCGTGCTGGCGACCAACGTCGCGGAGACCTCGCTGACGGTCCCCGGCATCCGGTACGTTATCGACCCCGGCTTCGCCCGCATCTCCCGCTTCAGCCAGCGGCTCAAGGTGCAGCGGCTGCCGATCGAGCCGATCTCCCGGGCCAGCGCGTCCCAGCGGGCGGGCCGGTGCGGTCGGGTCGCGGACGGCATCTGCATCCGGCTCTACTCGCAGGAGGACCACGACGGTCGTCCCGAGTTCACCGATCCAGAGATCCAGCGGACCAACCTCGCCTCGGTGCTGCTGCAGATGGCTTCCCTCGAGCTCGGCGACATCAAGGACTTCCCGTTCCTCGACCCGCCGGACTCCCGCGCCATCAGTGACGGCCTCAACCTGCTCTACGAGCTCGGCGCGATGGAGGGGCAGAAGCTCACCAAGATCGGCCGTCGCATGTCGACGCTGCCGACCGACCCCCGGCTGGCCCGCATGCTGCTGGCCGCCGACCGGCTCGGCTGCCTCGCCGACGTCCTGGTCATCGTCTCGGCGATGTCGATCCAGGACGTGCGCGAACGGCCGCTGGAGCAGCAGCAGGCGGCCGACGAGATGCACCGCCGGTTCCGCGAGCCGGACTCGGACTTCCTGTCGTACCTCACCTTGTGGAAGTACATCCGTGAGATGCGTGACGAGCTGTCCAGCTCGGCGTTCCGGCGGCTGTGCCGCGACGAGTACCTGCACTGGCTGCGGATCCGTGAGTGGCACGACGTCCACTCCCAGCTGCGCCGCACCGCCAAGGAGCTGGGGCTCAAGCCCGGCAGCATCGGCGCGGACCCGGACCGTATCCACCAGGCACTGCTGGCCGGGCTGCTGTCACACATCGGCCTGCGCGACACCGACGGCCGCGAGTTCCTGGGCGCCCGGCAAGCGAAGTTCATGATCTGGCCCGGCTCGGGCCTGGCCAAGAAGCCGCCGCGGATGACGATGGTCGGCGAGCTCGTCGAGACCAGCCGGCTCTGGGGGCGGACCGCCGCCAAGATCCAGCCGGAGTGGGTCGAGGCCGCCGGCGAGCACCTGATCAACCGGTCCTACAGCGAGCCGCACTGGTCGACGCGGCGCGGCTCGGCCATGGCGCGCGAGAAGCTTCTGCTGTTCGGCATCCCGCTTGTCGCCGACCGGCTCGTCCAGCTCGGGCCGATCGACCCAGTCGTGTCCCGCGACCTGTTCATCCGTCACGCGCTGGTGCAGGGGCAGTGGCGTACGCACCACCGGTTCTACGCCGACAACAAGCGGATGATCGAGGGGGTCGAGGAGCTCGAGGACCGACTCCGGCGCCGCGACCTGCGCGTCGACGACGAGACGTTGTACGCCTTCTACGACGCCCGGGTCCCCGCCCACGTCGTCTCGACCCGGCACTTCGACGCGTGGTGGAAGAAGACCCGACACACCCAGCCGGACCTCCTGACGTTCGACCCCGCGATGCTGACCAGCGGGCCCGACGACGCCGACGCGGAGTTTCCGCGCGAGTGGCACTCGGACGGCGAGTCGTACCCCCTGACGTACGCCTTCGAGCCCGGCACGCAGGAGGACGGCGTGACGGTCGACCTGCCGGTCGAGCGACTGCTGGTCGTCAATGACCGGGCGTTCGACTGGCACGTGCCCGGGCACCGGGTCGAGCTCGTCACCGAGCTGATCCGGTCGATGCCCAAGAGGCTACGCCGCGAGTTCGTCCCCGCCGCCCAGTTCGCCCCTCGGCTGGTCGAGGCGATGGATCCGTCTGCGACCGACCTCAGCGAGGAGCTCGCGCGCCAGATGCGGCTGCTCAATGGGACGGTGGTGTCGGCGGACGACTTCGACTTCGGGTCGCTCCCCTCGCACCTGCGGGTGACGTTCCGCGTCGTCGAGGGGGGTGACGAGCTTGCGCGCGGCAAGGACCTGGCCGAGCTGCGCAGCTCGCTGGCCAGCCACGTCCGCGCCGACCTGACGGCGGTCGCCCGGCAGGAGGAGCGCACGGGCTTGCGCACGTGGGACGTCGGGACGATCGAGCCGACGATCCGGGCGGGGCAGGTCACGGGCTATCCCGCTCTGGTCGACGAGGGGTCCTGGGTGGCGCTGCGGATCCTCGACTCGGCGGCGGAGCAGTCGGTCGCGATGATCAAGGGCCAGGCGAAGCTGCTGTCGTACGCCATGGCGACCCCCGTGCCCCAGATCGGCCGGTCGCTGGACGTGCACTCAAAGCTGCTGCTGTCGACCGGGCCGCACCGGGATGCGGCGGCGGCCATCGAGGAGGCGTGGCTGGCCGCGATCGAGGTGCTCCTGGTGCGACACGGTGGTCCGGTGTGGGAGGAGGTGGACTTCGGGCTGCTGCACGAGACGGTGCGGGCCGAGGCACACGACGAGACCGAGCAGATCGTGCAGAGCGTCCTGGCGACGCTGCGGGCGATGGGCGACCTCGTGCCTCTCCCGCAGACCGAGGCCGGCGAGGACGTCCGGGTGCAGCTGTCGTGGCTGATCTACCCGGGCTTCATCCGCGATGCGGGCGCCCCGCAGATGCGCCGGCTGCCGATCTACCTCCAGGCGGCCCGGCGGCGGCTCGAGGCATCAGTGACCGACGACCTCCTGGCGACGCAGGCGCTGGAGGCCCGGTTCCACGAACGTACGGCCGACCTGTCGCCGTGGGCCCGGCTCTCCCCCGAGGTCCAGCACGTGCGCTGGGCGCTGGAGGAGCTGCGGGTCGGCCTGCTGGCCCAGAACCTCCGGACCGCGTTCCCCGTGTCGGTCAAACGGGTCACCGCACTCGTCGACGCCCTGCCCTGACGCGGATTGGTTTACCACGGTCCCTGAGCAAGCTGGCGCATCCCGTGGGATGCATCCTGCGGGGTGCGCCAAGCTCCTCAGGGACCGTGGTAAACCGACGCCAGTGGGTCAGACGCCGAGCAGGTCGATGACGAAGACCAGGGTCTTGCCACCGAGGGGGCCGTTGTTGCCATACGCGAGGTGCGGCGGGCAGACCAGCTGCCGGCGTCCGCCGACCTTCATGCCGGGGATGCCCTCCTGCCAGCCCTGGATCAGGTTGGGCAGCGGGAACCGGGCGGACTGGCCGCGGTCCCACGAGGCGTCGAACTGCTCTCCGGTCTCGAACTCGACGCCGACGTAGTGCACGTCGACGATGCCGCCGGGAACGGCCTCGGGACCGTCACCGACCGTGATGTCCGTGATCTGGAGCTCGGTGGGCGCGGGGCCCTCGATGAAGTCGATTTCAGGCTTGTCAGTCATGCGTCCGATCCTTCCACACCGCGCCCCTGCCAGAATGGTCAGATGCACGCCACCGTCCTCCACGCCCCCCGTGACATCCGCCTCGACGAGGTCCCCGACCCACAGCTCCGTGACGACACCGACGCCATCGTGCGGGTAGTCGCGGCCTGCGTGTGCGGCTCGGACCTGTGGCCCTACCGCGGGGTCCACCCCAACCCCCAGCCCGTACGCATCGGGCACGAGTTCGTGGGCATCGTGGAGCAGGTCGGGGCCGCCGTCACGACGATCCGGCCGGGGTCGTTCGTCATCGCGCCGTTCATGTACTCCGACAACACCTGCGCGCTGTGCCGCCACGGCGTCCACACCTCGTGCGTCAACGGCGGCGTCTGGGGCCGCCCTGACCGCCACGGCGTCGAGAACGACGGAGCGCAGGGCGAGCTCGTGCGCGTCCCGCAGGCCGACGGAACGCTCGTCGCGACCCCGCAGGTGCCGGACGCCGTGATGGTGGCGCACCTGCTGACGCTGTCCGACGTGTTCCCGACCGGCCACCACGCTGCGGTCTCCGCGGGCGTGACGCCGGGGAGCAACGTCGTCGTGGTCGGCGACGGCGCGGTCGGCCTCAGCGCGGTGCTCGCCGCCAAGCGGCTCGGCGCGGCCTCGGTCGTCGCGATGTCGCGCCACGCCGACCGCCAGGAGCTGGCCCGCCGGTTCGGCGCTGACCACGTCGTCGACGAGCGTGGCCGGGCGGGCGCCAACCAGGTCAAGGAGATCTTCGACGGCATCGGCGCCGACCACGTGCTGGAGTGCGTCGGCACGAAGGAGAGCATGGACCAGGCGATGCGCAGCGCCCGGCCCGGCGGGCGGATCGGCTACGTCGGCATCCCCCACGACGCGGTCGTGGACCTGCCGATGATGTTCGGCCGCAACCTCGGCATCGCCGGCGGCGTGGCCCCCGTACGCGCCTACGTCGAGGAGCTGCTGCCTGACGTGCTGGACGGCACCGTGACTCCCGGCGACGTCTTCGACCTCACGCTGCCCCTCGACCAGGTCGCCGACGGCTACCGGGCGATGGACGAGCGCACCGCGATCAAGACGATGCTGAGGGTCTGAACCGCTCGACCGCGACGACCGCATCGACGTTCAGCGGACCGTAGACGTGCGGGAACGGAAGCTCCTGGCCCGGCACGCTGTCGAGCTGCCACGGTGAGGTCAGCAGGTCCGTGTCGATCGTGAGCAGCCAGATCGCCTCCGTGACGTCGCCGTAGTGGCGTGCGTGCACGCCGGCGACCTGCTCGGCCTGGGAGCAGTGGATGAACCCGACGTCCGCCAGGTCGAGCCCGATCGTCGAGACGGTGTACGTCCCGGAGGCCTGGGCGGCCTCCCACGCCCCGGCGAGCGCCAGGTGGAAGATCCTCAAAACAGCCTCTCGGCGCCCTCGTTGAGCCGCGTGAGGCTGTGCGCGAAGGTCTCGACCTCCGCGGGTGTCCAGTCCTGGAGGATCGCCAGCAGCCGTTCGTGGCTCTTGCTGCGGTACGCCTCGAGGTCCGCCTGGGCAGACGGCGTCAGCACCAGCAGGTGGGCCCGACCGTCGTCGGGGTCGGCCATCCGGGTCAGCAGCCCGAGCTTCTCCAGCGACGCGACTGCGCGGCTCGCGGTCGACTTGTGCACCCCGAGCTCCTCGGCGAGCTCCGAGCCGCGGATGCCGTCGGGGGCGTCGCAGATCGCGAGCAGGAAGGTGAACATCCCGTAGTCGAGCTTGGGGTGGATCTCCCCGAGGTGGCGCATGCTCCGTGCCCGGACCCGGCGGATGAACCGGGTGAGCTCGAAGTCGACGTCGAGCCCGGTCGGAAGTTCACTCGTCATGAGGTGAACCTTACTGAATGCCGTGGCACTCCCCCGCGACCGAGGGAGTGCCACGACAGGGTGTCCGTCTACCGGAGCTGCGAGGACGTGAGGTTGAGCAGTCGTCGCGCCACGATGAGCTGCTGGATCTGCTGGGTCCCCTCGAAGATGTCGAGGATCTTGGAGTCCCTCGACCACTTCTCGATGAGCTCGTGCTCGCTATAGCCGAGGGTCCCGGCCAGCTCGACGCAGCGCAGCGTGATCGCGTTGCCCACCCGGCCCGCCTTGGCCTTGGCCATCGAGGCCTCCATCGAGTTGGGCTTGCGGTTGTCGGCCAGCCACGCTGCCTCGAGGGTCATGAGCAGGGCGGCCTCCCAGTCGGCCTCCATCGAGATGAACGTCGCGGCGGCGTACGACTGCGACTGGACCGGCCGGTCGTAGTCGATGACGACGCCGGCCTGCTCGAGCAGCTCACGGGTGTCCTCGAGCGCAGCCCGGGCGCATCCGACGGCCATCCCCGCCACGAGGGGCCGGGTGTTGTCGAAGGTCGCCATCGCGCCGGCGAATCCCTGCTTGGTGTCGATCTCGGGATTGCCCAGGAGGTTCTCGGCCGGCACCCGACAGTCGTCCAGCACGATGACGGCGGTGTCGGACGAGCGGATGCCGAGCTTGTGCTCGAGCCGCTCGACCCGGATGCCGGGCAGGTCCTTGGGAACGAGGAACGACTTGATCGCGGCCCGGCCGAGCTTCTTGTCCAGCGTCGCCCAGACGACGACTGAGTCGGACCGCTCGCCGGCGGTGACGAAGATCTTCTCGCCGTTGAGGACGTACGCATCCCCGTCCTTGACCGCGGTCGTCGTGATGGCGGCGGAGTCCGACCCGAAGCTGGGCTCGGTGATGGCCATCGACGCCCAGGTGCCCTTGAACCGCTCCAGCTGCTCGTCGCTGGCGACCGACGCGATCGCCGAGTTGCCAAGTCCCTGGCGCGGCATCGACAGCAGCAGGCCGACATCGGCCCAGCACATCTCGATGACCGACAGGACCGACGACATGTTGGTGCCGTTCTTGACCTTGCTCGCCTTGTCGGTCGTCTCATCGTCGCGGCGGACCGCAGCGGCGCCGGCGCCCTGTCCCTGGCCGGAGTCGCCCATGCCGTCGACGAGGGAGGCGAGCAGGTCGAGCTCCTTGGGATAGGCGTGCTCGGCGAGGTCGTACTTGCGCGAGTTGGCGCGCAGGAACTCGTCGGCGACCTGGTGCGCCTGCTTGATGAAGGGTCGGAACTTGCGAGGTGTCTCGAGATTGATCATGTGTGTGTACGCCCTCAGACGAGGACTGCTCCTTCCATCAGGCCGACGGCCCGCAGGTCGCGGTACCACCGCTCCACCGGGTGCTCCTTGACGAAGCCGTGGCCGCCGAGCAGCTGCACGCCGTCGGTGCCGATCTTCATGCCGTGCTCGGCCGCCAGGCGACGGGCCAGCGCGACCTCGCGCGCGAAGTCCAGGCCCTGCTCCGCCCGGGAGGCCGCCTTGAGCGTCACGAGGCGCATGGCCTCGAGCTCGATCGCGATGTCGGCGACCATGAACGCGACAGCCTGGCGGTGGGCGATCGGCTCACCGAAGGCATGACGGGTCGTGACGTAGTCCTTGACGTAGTCGAGCACCGCCCGGCCCGTGCCGAGGGCCAGCGCGGCCCAGGCCAGGCGTGAGAGGCGGATGCACTCGCGGTAGTCGTCGTCCGTGCCGTCGCCGAGGATCGCGTCGACCGGGATCGTGACATCGGCCAGGACGAGCCGGCTCAGCCCGGCTGCCCGCAGCCCCATGCTGGGATCGGCCTCGATCGTCACCCCTGGGGTGCTGGACTCGACGATCACGAGCGTCGGTCCCCGGTCCTCGAGGTCGACGGCCACGACGAACAGCTCGGCCTCGGACCCGCGCACCACACCGGACTTCACGCCGTTGAGCACGAGCCCCGCGTCGGTACGTGTCGCGGTCGTCGCGAGGTCGAACGGGTCGAACAGCGCTCGGGGCTCCGCCACCGCCAGGGCCGCCGAGGGGATGTCGTCCCCGGCGAAGGCCGGGAGGTACGTCTGCTGCTGCGCGTCGGATCCCCACAGCGAGATCGCCGTGGCGACCGCGGCTGGGGCGAGGCACGCGACGGCCTGCCCCATGTCGCCCTCGGCGAGGGCCTCCGCGACCAGCACGCCGGTGACGGCCGAGCGGTCCTCCGAGAGGCCGCCGAGGCTCTCCGGGATGTTGAGCAGCGTCAGCCCGAACTCGCTGGTCTGCCCGAGGACCTCCTTGGAGGTGTCGTTGAGGTCCTCGGCCTCGCCGGCGCCGGGGCGCAGGACCTCCGCGGCGAACTCACGGATGACGCCGACGATCATCTCCTGGTCCTCGGTGGGATTGAGGTCGAAGACGCCACTGTCGGACGTACGGGCCAGTCGGGCGGGACGGCCGGAGCCCTTGACCCGCTGGAACGCGCGACCCGTGGCGCCTGCGACGCGGAAGCCGCTCCGGGCGCCCTCGTAGACGGCCTTCTCGGTCGTCTTGCGCAACTTGAGCTTGTCGATGGTTGGCGAGCTGGCGATGCGGTTCAGCACCGCCAGACCGATGCCCATGGGATCTCGGCGACTGGCCACAGGAACTCCTCGGGGAAACGGGTGGGACGCTGGTGCCCACCACTGAGCTGAAGTGTAACCGGGAGTTGCACTTTCGCATACCCGTGGTATCCGACAAAGCGTCGCGGGACCAGCGTAACCAGCCACGCCGTGGCTGGTTAACCTAGGAACAACCTGAGCAGAGGAGCCCAGCGACCGTGCCCACCACCCCCTCGCAGTCCCGTCCGCTTCCCGGCGGCGGCGCTGTCCGTCCCATCACTCGCTGGGGCACCCCGGTCATGCACCGCGAGCTCGCCGACGTGACGGTCTTCGACGACGAGCTCCAGACGCTGGTCCGCGACATGGTCGCGACGATGTACGCCGCCAAGGGCGTCGGCCTCGCGGCCAACCAGGTCGGCGTCGACCTCAAGGTCTTCGTGTTCGACTGCCCTGACGACGATCAGGAGCAGGTCACGGGCGTCGTGTGCAACCCCGTGCTCCAGCTCCCCGAGGGCAAGGACCGCAACCTCGAGGACGACGACGAGGGCTGCCTCTCCCTGCCCGGCGCGTTCACCGGGTGCGCGCGTCCTGACCAGGCCCACGTCACGGGCGTCGACGAGCACGGCGAGCCGGTCGAGTTCCGCGGCACGGGCCTGCTGGCTCGCTGCCTCCAGCATGAGACCGATCACCTGTTCGGCACGGTCTTCGGCGACCGCGTGCCCGAGCGGGCCCGCAAGAAGCTCTACAAGCAGCACCAGGAGCTCGCGGACGGCTATCCCGACGACTGGCCCGTCACGATCCTCGTCGACGACGCCGTCATCGAGCGCTGATTCCACCAGGGGTGAAGCGGCGCGTGTCCCTCGCGCCGCTCCACCCGGCGGAAGACATGCCGCCGACCTATCGGGCGATGAGCCCGGACAACGATAGATTTCCGGGCACAGGATGCGCCCGGCTACGAGAGGGACGGACATGACAGACCTGCCGCACGTGCAGGACGTCGAGTCGCTGAAGCGCGCCCTGCGCCTCGTGCGCCGAGGCACGACGCCGCACACCGTGACCGCGGCCCACCTCGAGGCGAACGGGTTCACGGCCGAGGCCGCCGCCGACACCACGGCATTCCTGACAGCCTTCGGGTTCCTGTCGCCTGACGGCACCCCGACCGAGTCGTGGCTCGCCTACCGCGACGCCGAGGACCCGCAGTCGGTGCTGCTGGCCGCCGAGCGCAGCACGTACCCCGATCTCGCGGCCCGCGTTGACGACGACGCCCAGGTCGACGACCAGACCCTCGCCGAGGTCGTGGAGACCGACGACCCCGAGAAGGCGCACCTCGTCGTGGCGACGTTCCGCAAGCTCAGCGACCTCGCGGTGTCCGGCCCCGGCTCGAGCCCGTCCGCGTCCTCCCGACCGCGACGCGAGGTGATCCAGGACGTCAGCATGCTGCTGCAGCTGTCCGTCCGGGAGTTCGACGTCGCCCGGCAGTGCCTCCACCACGACCTGCTGCGCCCCGCGATCGTGTCGGCGTGGAACAGCTATGCAGCTCTGGCGTTCGCCCACCTCGCGAACGACGACTTCGCGGTCCTGCGCCGCGGCTCGGCCAAGCCGGCGCCCCTGGCGGACCTCATGCGCGCGGTGCAGGGCCAGGACCTCGTCGCGACCCTGGTCGACCACGGCCTCGTCTCGGCCGAGGCCAGGCCACACATCGAGGAGCTGCTCCGACAGCGGGACGACGCGGCGCATCCCCTGCCCGACGGGCCCGAGCGGGCCGCCACGGCGGAATACCTCAGCGCGATCCTGACCGTCTCGGCCGAGCTCACCGACGGCCCGGCGACCTAGCGGGGCCTCAGCTCCCAGCACGCCACGGCGACCGAGGACGCGACGTTGAGCGAGTCGATGTCGGCGGCCATCGGGATCGTGACCCGGTGGTCCGCGGACTGCTCCCACCGGGTGCTGAGCCCGTGGCCCTCGGACCCGACGACCAGCGCGAGGCGCTCGACGTCGCGCGGCGCCTCATCGAGCGCGACCGAGTCGTCGGCCAAGGTCATGGCGTACGTCGTGTAGCCGGCCTCTCTCAGCAGGTCGGGGGCGGCGTACCAGTCGTCGACCCGGGCGTACGGCAGCCAGAACACCGAGCCCATCGAGACCTTGATCGCGCGGCGGTAGAGCGGGTCGGCGCACCGCGGCGACAGGAGCACGGCGTCGAACCCCAGGGCCGCGACGCTGCGGAAGATCGCCCCGACATTGGTGTGGTCCGCGAGGTCCTCGACCACGACCACGCGGCGGGCGGCGGCCAGCACCTCAGCAGGAGATGGCAGGTCAGGGCGCTCCAGCGCGGCCAGGGCGCCGCGGTGGACATGGAAGCCCGTCAGGCGCTCGATCGCGGCGTCGTCGAGCACGAAGCACGGTGCGTCGGACCCGTCCAGGACGTCGGCCAGCGAGTCCAGCCACTTCGGCGACATCAGGAACGACCGGGGCGCGTGGCCCGACTCGACCGCGCGCCGAACGACCTTCTCGCCCTCCGCCAGGAACAGCCCGCGCTCCGACTCCAGTTTCAGCCGGAGCTGCACGTCCCGGAGGTCGACGTAGTCACGGAGTCGAGGGTCGTCGAGGTCGTCGAGTCGTACGATCTGGGCCACCGGGCTAGCGTAGTTCGCATGAGCCTCGACCGACCCGTCACACCCGATCCCTACGACCTCCTCCCCGCCGTCGCGACATTCACCGTCACGAGCGACGACATCACCGACGGCGCGCCGCTCAAGGACGACCAGGTGGGCGACGGCGGCAACACGTCACCCCAGCTGAGCTGGAGCGGCGCCCCCGAGGGCACCAAGTCGTACGTCGTGACCTGCTTCGACCCCGACGCCCCGACTCCGTCCGGGTTCTGGCACTGGGCGGCGGTCGACATCCCGGCCGACGTCACCGAGCTCCCGACCGGTGCGGGCGCGTCCGACGACGGGCTCCCCGGTGGCGGGTTCCACGTCCGCAACGACATGGGCTCGTACGACTTCACGGGCGCCGCTCCCCCGGCCGGCGACCAGCCGCACCGCTACTTCTTCGTCGTTCACGCCGTCGGCGAGGAGAACCTCGGCGTCGACGCGTCGGCATCCCCCGCAGTCGTGAGCTTCAACCTGGCCTTCAAGACCCTGGGCCGGGCGATCCTCCACGGCACGTACACCCACTGAGCCGGGCCGAGGTCAGTCGGCGTAGTCGTTGGCCCTGGCCAGGATGGCGCGGACGTAGTCCTCGGAGTGGTTGTAGGAGAACACTGCCCGGCTCCACCCCTCGCCCGTCGTGAGGTCCCCACCGGACGCGCAGAGGTAGCGGGCGGCGGCGTAGGCGGCGTCGAACACGTTGCTGGGGTCCTCAACGCCGTCGCCGTCGCCGTCCGAGCCCCATTTCCGCCACGTCGACGGGATGAACTGCATCGGGCCGACGGCGTGGTCCCACACCGCGTCGCCGTGCCACCGGACGGAGTCGGCGTCGGATCGGATCGCGGCGGTGCCCGCCGTGCCGTCGAGGGCGGGACCGAGGATCGGCTGCGAGGTCGTGCCGTCGGGCCGCAGGACCGAGCCGCCCGTGGTGCCGTGGCCCGACTCGATCGCCCCGATGCCGGCGAGCGTGGTCCAGCCGAGCCGGCAGCGCGGCTGCTCGTCAGCGAGGCGCAGGGCTGCCGTCCCGTACGCCTTCAGCGCGACCGGGCCGATGCCGGTCGAGCGGGACATGCGCGTGATCCAGTCACCCGCGACGACGCGCCCACGGGCGCGTGATGGTGTCGGCTTCACGGCCTCGGCGGCTGGTCGCACCGGTTCGGTCGTGGTGGCCGGGAGGGCGTCTGACGCGGTCGGGGCCGACTCCGGCAGCGAGGTGTCGGTGCGACTGGCGGCGTATCCCATGACGGCCAGGAGGCCGGCCGCTACCAGCACGCCACACGTCGTCGCCACGGCCTCGGAACGGCCACGCTCAGCCATGCCGACCACCTGCGTGATCGGCGCCCCGGACATCGTGCTGGGTGCCGCGCGCCACCCTGTTGATGGTAGTCGCCCGATGGGCGTCGCGGGGCCGGACGACGATGCCCCGCCCGGCTGGCCCGGACGGGGAATGCGTACTGATTCGTGTGGCTAGGGAGCCGGCGGCGCCGGTGGTCCCTCGGGTGCCGTGGGCGCCTCGGGCGGTGCAGCTGCCTCGGTGCTCGAGACCGTCGCGGGATTCTCGGCGGCCTTGGCGGCGTCGAGCGCTTCCTGGACCGCTTCGTTGGTCGCGGCGGTGTCGCCCTGGTCGTCGTCCTCGATCGGCGCGTCGAAGTCGATGCGGGTCTTGCTGCCCCCTCCGTCGACCGGGATGCTGCCGAGCGTGCCGCCGAGGGTGCCGAGTGCCTTGGTCAGCTCCGCCGGGATGATCCAGGTCGTGGCGTTGTCGCCCTCGGCGATCTTGGGCAGCATCTGGAGGTACTGGTAGGACAGCAGCTTCTGGTCCGGGTTGCCGTCGTGGATCGCCTGGAAGACCGTCTGGATGGCCTGCGCCTCGCCCTGCGCGCGAAGGATCTGGGCCTGCCGGTCGGCCTGGGCGGTGAGGATCTGCGCCTGGCGCTGGCCCTCGGCGGTCAGGATCGCGGACTGCTTCTGCCCCTCGGCCGTGAGGATCGCGGACTGGCGCTCGCCCTCGGCGGTCAGGATCGCGGCACGCTTGTTGCGTTCGGCCCGCATCTGCTGCTCCATCGCGTCGATGATCGACGGCGGCGGGTCGATGCCCTTGAGCTCGACCCGGTTGACGCGGATGCCCCACTTGCCGGTCGCGGAATCGAGCTCGCCGCGCAGGCCGGAGTTGATCTGGTCGCGGCTCGTCAGAGCGTGCTCGAGCGACATGCCACCCGTGATGTTGCGCAGCGTCGTCATCGTGAGCTGCTCGATGGCCTGGATGTAGTTGGCGATCTCGTACGTCGCGGCTACCGGGTCGGTGACCTGGAAGTAGATCACCGTGTCGATCGAGACGACGAGGTTGTCCTCGGTGATGACCGGCTGCGGCGGGAACGAGACGACCTGCTCGCGCAGGTCGATGACATAGCGGACCTTGTCGATGAACGGCATCACGATATTGAGGCCGGCCGACAGGGTCGTGCGGTACTTGCCGAATCGTTCAACGATCCCCGATCGTGCCTGGGGGATGATCTTGACCGTCATCGAGAGGATCACGACCGCCAGGACGGCGAGCAGGATGAGCACGATCAGCGCTGCGGACATCAGATCTCCTTGGAGGTGACGACAGCGGTGGCGCCGTCGATCCGGGTGACGAGGACTTCGGCGCCGGTGTCGTACATGGTGTCGTCGGCCGCCCGGGCCGACCACAGCTCGCCGGCGAGCTGGATGCGTCCGCCACGGCGGTCGACCGGCTCGACCACCACACCGTCACGGCCGACCAGGGTCGCGTGGCCCGTCGTGAGGGTCGGTCCGCCGTGCAGCTTCGCCACGATCGACGGGCGGACGGCGAAGAGCAGCAGGAGGGAGACGACCGCGAGGACCGCGAACGCGAGCCATACAGGACCGCCGGTCGCGGCCACGATTGCCGCGGCGAGGGCGCCCACGGCGACCATCAGCAGCACGAGGTCGAGGCTCGCGAGCTCGACCAGCGCGAGGACGACCGCGAGGCCGAGCCAGCTCGCCGCCGCGTGTTCCTGGATCCAGTCGATCATGACTCCCCTGTCATTCAGCCGTGGTCGGCACGGTGTCCGTATGCTGCCCGACGCGCCGCGTAGCGTCCACCCTCGCGGTCCAGCTGGATCCGCTGGTTGAATGTCGTGCTGAGGGCGGCGGCTGTCAGGGTGGTCTCGATCGGTCCCTGCGCGACGACCTTGCCGTCGCGCAACATGAGCACGTGGGTGAAGCCGACCGGGATCTCCTCGACGTGGTGGGACACCATGACGAGGACCGGCGAGTCATCGGCCTCCGACAGCATCTCGAGGCTGCCGATGAGGTCCTCGCGGGCGCCGAGGTCCAGCCCGGCTCCGGGCTCGTCCAGGAGCAGCAGCTCGGGGTCCGTCATCAGGGCGCGGGCGATCAGGACCCGCTTGCGCTCACCCTCGGACAGCGTGCCGAAGGTGCGGCCGGCGAGCGCCTTGATGCCCAGCTCGCCCATCATCTGCTGCGCGCGGGCGTGGTCCTGGTCGTCATACTCTTCCTGCCAGCGACCGGTCACGGCGTAGGCGGCCGACAGGATCGTGTCGCGGACGGACTCGGTCGGCGGGATGCGGTCGGCGACCGCGGTGCTGGTGTGCCCGATGCGGGTGCGGAGCTCGAAGATGTCGACCCTGCCCAGCCGCTCGCCCAGGATCCGGACCTTGCCGCGGGTCGGGTGCATCGACGCGCCGATGATCTGCATCAGTGTCGTCTTGCCCGCGCCGTTGGGCCCGAGCACGACCCAGCGCTCACCCTCCGCGACGGTCCAGGTCACGTCGTCCAGCAAGACCTTGCCGGGACGCACCACGCTCACCTTCGACAGCTCGAAAGCAGCAGACATGCACCCCTCCAGGAGATCGGTCGTTTGCGGTGGTGTCAACCTATCGCGAGCCTCCAGCGGGTCAGCGATAGCCTCGGGTGCGATGACTGATCCCGTGCCGACCTCACACTTCAACGACCCCACCGTCCTGGTGACCCTCACAGGGCCCGACCAGAGCGGTGTGACGACTCGCCTGTTCGCCGACCTCGCGCCGTTCGGTGTCGAGGTCATCGACGTCGAGCAGCTCGTCGTCCGCGGACGGCTCATCCTGAGCGCCCTGCTGACCGTGCCGACCGACGTTGCTCACCTGGAGGCCGCGGTCCACGGGGTCGGCGAGGCCTTCGGGCTCGAGGTCACGGTCGAGCACGGCACCGGTGACAACCGGGCGCGCCGGGTCGGCCGGGCCCAGGTCGTGGTGCTCGGCTCCCCGTTGAGTCCGGCCGCGATGGCCGCGTTGGCCCAGCGCATCAAGGACGACGGCGGCAACATCGACCGCATCGTCCGGATGGCCCGCTATCCCGTCACCGCGATCCGCATGGAGGTCTCGGGCGTCGACCCCGACCAACTGCAGTCCGATCTCGCCGCCGTGGCCTACGAGCAGGGCGTCGACGTCGCGGTGCAGGAGAATGGCATCCTGCGCCACGCTCAGCGCCTCGTCGTGATGGATGTCGACTCGACCCTGATCCAGGGCGAGGTCATCGAGATGATCGCGGCGCACGCCGGCTGCGAGGCGGAGGTCGCACGCATCACGGAGTCGGCCATGCGGGGCGAGCTCGACTTCGGCGAGTCGCTGACGGCGCGGGTCGCCCTGCTCGCCGGGGTCGAGGTGTCAGCCCTCGACACGGTCTACGACTCGCTGACGTACGCACCGGGCGCGCGGACCATGATCCGCACGCTCAAGCGGCTCGGCTACCGGTTCGCGCTCGTGAGCGGTGGGTTCACGCAGATCATCGAGCGCATCGCCGGGGAGCTCGGCATCGACTACTACGCGGCCAACCAGCTCGAGGTCGCCGACGGCAGGCTGACGGGACGCATCCTCGGTCCGGTCGTCGACCGGGCCGGCAAGGCGACGGCGCTGCGGCACTTCGCCGAGGAGGCTCGCATCCCGGTCAAGAACACCGTCGCGATCGGCGACGGCGCCAACGACCTCGACATGCTCGCGGCATCGGGCCTCGGGATCGCGTCAACGCCAAGCCCGTCGTGCGGGACCAGGCCAGGACGTCGGTCAACGTGCCGTACCTCGACGCGATCATCTACCTGCTCGGCATCACTCGCGAGGAGGTCGAGGCGGCGGACGCCGCCGACTGACGACGTCGGGCCGCGGGGTCGGGCCGCGGGTCGGGTGCCTCAGCGGCCGAGGATCGAGTCCAGCAGGCCGGGGAACGCCTGGTCGAGCTCGTCCTTGCGCAGGGTCAGGACCCGGCGGCGCCCGTCCGGCTCGTTGCGGACGATCCCCGCCTCGCGAAGCACCTTCATGAGGTGCGACTTCGTCGACTTCGGCAGATCGGGATTCGTCACGCCACACTCGGCCATCGAGAGTGGGCCAGCGGCGAGCTCCCGGACGATCTCGAGCCGGGCCGGGTCGCTCAGGGCGAACAGCACCTCAGTCAGCTCCACGTCGCCGATGTCGGGGTGCGGGAGGTTCGTGACGGTCGCCATGGTTCGAGAATACTTGAACGATGCGCGAAACCCCAGTAGCGTGTCTTCAGTTCCATTCTTTTCGAACCAATGACGTCCGAGGATCCTATGGTCACCGCCACCGCAGCACCCGTCCGCAAGGCCCGCGTCCCGGGCTTCGCCCTGGCTCTGGCGGGCGTCGTCGCGATGATGGTCGGCGCCAGCGCGCCCTCGCCGTTCTACCCCGTGCTGCAGCAGGAGCTCGGGTTCTCGGCCGCGACGCTGACCGGGATCTTCGCGGTGTACGCCGTCGCGCTCCTGGTGACGCTCCTCATCACCGGATCGTTGTCGGACCACGTCGGCCGCCGCCCCGTGGTGTCCGTCGGGTTCGTCCTCCTGGCGGCCAGCATGGCTGCCTTCTGGCACGCCGACAGCGTCGCGATGCTGTTCACGGCCCGGATCGTGCAAGGAGCCGCAACGGGACTGCTGATGTCGTCGCTGTCGGCCGCGGTCGTCGACCTCGAGCGGGCGGACCGGCCGGGGTCCGCCGCGACGCTCAACAGCATCAGCCCCCTCGCCGGTCTGGCCCTCGGCGCGCTCGTCGCGGGAACACTGCTTGAGTACACCTCGTCCGCGTTGACCGAGGTCTTCGCTGCGCTCACCGCGGTCTACCTGCTGCTGGCGGCCGCGGTCTGGCTCCTGCCCGAGACGTCGGCGCGGCGCGAGGGGCTGGCGCGGTCGTTGCGTCCGCAGGTCGGCATCCCGCTCAACGCGCGGGCGCCCTTCGTCCGCAGCGCTCCGGCCCTGTTCGCCGGCTGGGCGACCGGCGGTCTCTACCTGTCACTGGGTGCGCCGATCGTGGCACGCGAGCTGGGCGGCGGCAACCACGTGCAGCAGGGCCTCGTCGTGACGGTCCTGACCGGGATTGGTGCGTTCGCGTGCTACCTGTTCCGGGACCAGACGGCCCGCCGGACCACGATCTACGGCACCACGGCGCTCGCCGTTGGCACGGCTTTGACGCTCGTCGCCCTCGCCGCCGGATCCTTCTGGGGCTTCATCGCCGCCGCGGTCGTCGCCGGGTCGGGCTTCGGCGCGTCGTTCCTCGGCATCATGCGGTCGATCACGCCTGTCGTCGGGCCGCACGAGCGCGGCGAGCTGTTCGCTGCGGTGTTCGTCGTCAGCTATCTCGCCTTCGGCATCCCGGCCGTCGCAGCGGGCACCGCGTCGCCGCACCTCGGCCTGGCCACCACGACGTTCATCTACGGAGGTGTGGTCGTCGTGCTGTCCGGCGGCGCGGCCCTGCTGCGGACCTTCGGCTCGACCGACTAGACGCCTATTCGTCGTCCTCGAGACGGAAGCCGATCTTCATCGTCACCTGGTAGTGCGAGACCTCGGTGTCGGTGATCTGCCCGCGGATACCCGTGACCTCGAACCAGTCGAGGTGGCGCAGGGTCTGCGTGGCGCGCTTGATGCCGTTGTCGACGGCCTCGGTGACACCGTCCGGGGAGGTGCCGACGATCTCGGTGATGCGGTATGTGCGGTCAGTCATGTCCCGAGGCTACGGCCTCGGCACCCGCCGTGGGTCCACGGGGCGCCACCTTTCGTCCGGCGGGCTCGTGCCGCGGGCGTAGGCTGGGAGGGTGCCCCAAGACGCCCGCAAGCCCCGTGAGCAGCAGGTCTTCTCGATCACCTCGGCCGCCGAGTCGCAGTCCGAGGACCGCCTGCGCCGCGAGAAGCGCTATGCCCTCTCGATGGGCATCCGCACGGTGTGCTTCCTCGGCGGGGTCGTGCTGGTGATGCAGCCCATGCCGTGGCGGGTGATGGGCTGGATCATGTTCGCAGCAGCGATCTTCCTGCCCTACATCGCCGTCGTGGTCGCCAACGCCGGGGTGCGCAAGAAGGGCTCCGGCCCGTCCCCGTTCGGTCCCGAGCCCGGCAAGCAGATCGAGGCGCCCCGCAACCCCCCGCTCGACGGTGCCTGACGCGATGATCTGCTCGGCCAAGGGATGCACGGCCGAGGCGCAGCACCAGCTGCTGTGGAACAACCCCAAGCTCCACACACCTGATCGCCGCAAGATATGGCTGGCGTGCGACGACCACGAGGAGTCGCTGCGGGCGTTCCTCGGAGCTCGCGGGTTCTGGAAGGAGACCGTGCCGGTCGAGGGGCCTGCCGGCTGATCGGATCGCACCCGGAGAGGGGTGCGCCAACGTCCAGAAGTCGGCTGGACTGGCCGCCAGCGCACCCCCCCTCGGCGTTGCTGACGCTCGGCACGGTCATGAGGCGGCCAGCCCGCAGAGCGCTCAGGCACCTGCGCGGGCGGTGCGTGGGTCGCCTATCCCGGCGATATGGGGCGACTGTCGCACCGCCCCATCCTGGGAAAGGCGATCAGCGCACCCCCGACCGCGGGATGGACGACCAGGTCACCGCCTCGAGCGACCAGATGACGCCAAGCCCGCCTGTGTGACCCCGCATGCAGCTTCGACCGCGCAGCAGACGGCGACCTACCCGCCGATGGCCGACATGGGCCGGTCGGACTGCAGGAAGGTCGGGTCGTCGATGCCGTGTCCCGGCAGCTTTGCCATCATTGCCCTCGCCCAGCGCTCGGCGATCTCGGCATCCGTCGCCCCTCCGCGCAGGGACGCCCGCAGATCGGACTCCTCGCGGGCGAACAAGCAGTTCATGATCTGACCGTCGGCGGTCAGGCGAACTCGGTTGCAGTCGCCACAGAACGGCTTGGTGACTGAGCCGATGATGCCGACCGTGTGTGGACCGTCATCGACCAGGAACTTCTCCGCCGGAGCCGAGCCGCGACCCTCCAACGGGGTGAGCCGGAAGTGCTCGCCCAGCAGCGCAAGGGTCTCGTCGGCGGTGACCATCGCCTCGCGGTTCCAGCCGTGCTGGGCGTCGAGCGGCATCTGCTCGATAAACCGCAGCTCATAGTTGTGCTTGAGGCACCAGCGAAGCAGGTCCGGGGCCTCGAGGTCGTTGATCCCGCGGAGCAGGACCGCGTTGACCTTGACCGGGGTGAGCCCGGCGTCCTGCGCCGCGGCGAGTCCGTCGATGACGTCCTTGAGCCGGTTGCGGCGGGTGATCTTCTCGAACGTCTCCGGATTCGTCGTGTCGAGGCTGATGTTGACCCGGTCGAGCCCGGCAGCGGCCAGCGCAGCCGCGGTGTGCTTGAGGCCCAGCCCGTTGGACGTCATCGCCGTCCGGGGGCGTGACGGCAGCGCCTTGGTCGCCGCGACGATCGCCGGCAGGCTGCGTCGCAGCAACGGCTCGCCCCCGGTGAAACGCACGTCGCGGATTCCCAGCAGCTCGACACCGATCGAGATGAGCCGCATCAGCTCGTCGTCGGTCAGCGTGTCGTCCGTCGGCAGCCAGTCGAGGCCCTCGGCCGGCATGCAGTACTGGCAGCGCAGGTTGCAGCGATCGGTCAACGACACGCGCAGGTCGGTCGCGACGCGCCCGTGCTTGTCGATCAGCTCCATGTCTCCATCTTAGGTGCGCAGTGCGAACCCGGCTCACTCGTCCTTGGCGCGGACAACTACGGTCAAGGTGTGTTCCGGTTCCTGCTCAGCGCGCGGTGGTTGGGCTTCCTGCTCTTTGTCCTCGTGCTCGCCGGCGTGTGCACGAGGCTCGGGTTCTGGCAGATCCACAAGCTGGACGCCCGGCTCGACCGCAATCAAGTCATCACCAAGCACTTCGCCGCCGCACCGGTCGACCTGACGGAGGCCCTTCCCGCAGGTCAGAAGGTCGACGAGAGGACCGAGTGGACCCGCGTGAAGGCCGTCGGGACGTACGACGAGGAGCACCAGGTCACGGTCAAGTTCACGACGCGTGACGGCGCCCCCGGCGCAGACGTCGTGACGCCGCTCGTCCTGACGTCGGGTGACGCCGTGCTGGTCGACCGAGGCTGGATCGCGACCGCCAACAACATGACGAAGCCCGACGTCCCGGCCGCCCCCAGCGGCACTGTGACGGTCGAGGGCTGGCTCCGCAAGGACAATGGCGCCGGCGACGACGCGGTCAAGCCCGTGGACGGGCAGGTGCGGGCGGTGTCGAGCGTCGGCATGGCCGACTCGGTGCCGTACGACCTGCGCCCCGGATACGTCAACCTGAAGAAGCAGGTCCCGGCCGCCGGCGACGCGCTGGCCGCCGAGCCGAAGCCCGAGCTCGGCCAGGGTCCGCACTTCTTCTACGCGCTGCAGTGGTGGTTCTTCGCCCTGCTGGCGGTCGTCGGCTACTTCTGGTTCGCCCGGGCCGAGGCCAAGGAGCGTCGCGCCCCCACTCGTGTTGACGGCTTCGCACCGAAGCCCGACGTGCCGGTCGCGCCGTAGGTCGGCTCAGGCCATCGTCACGAGGTCGAGGTAGGACTCCGACCACAGGTCCTCGTCGCCGTCCGGCAGCAACAGGACACGGTCGGGCTCGAGCGCCCGCACGGCGCCCTCGTCGTGCGAGACCAGCACGATGGCGCCCTCGTAGTTGCGGATGGCACGCAGCACCTCCTCGCGGGAGGCCGGGTCCAGGTTGTTGGTCGGCTCGTCGAGCAGCAGCACGTTGGCACTCGACACGATCAGGCTCGCGAGGGCCAGGCGGGTCTTCTCGCCACCCGACAGCACACCTGCGGGCTTGGACGTGTCGTCGCCGCTGAACAGGAACGAGCCGAGCACGCTGCGCGCCTCGGTGTCGGTCAGCTGCGGGGCCGTGGCCTGCATGTTCTCCAGGACGGTCCGCTCGGTGTCCAGCGTCTCGTGCTCCTGCGCGAAGTAGCCAATCTTGAGGCCGTGGCCGGGCATGATCTCACCGGAGTCGCTCTCGAGCGTTCCCGCCAGCATGCGCAGCAGCGTCGTCTTGCCGGCACCGTTGAACCCCAGGATGACAACCCGGCTGCCCTTGTCGATCGCGAGGTCGACGCCCGTGAAGATCTCGAGCGAGCCGTACGACTTGGAGAGCCCCTCGGCCATGAGCGGGGTCTTGCCACACGGCGCGGGCTTGGGGAACTTGATGTTCGCGACCTTGTCCTGCACCCGCTCGCCCTCCAGGCCGGAGACGAGCTGCTCGGCACGGCGGAGCATCTGCTGGGCGGTGGACGCCTTGGACGCCTTGGCGCGGAACTTGTTGGCCTGGCTGGTGAGCGCGTCGGCCTTCTTGACCGCGAGCGTCCGCTCACGCCGGCGACGGGCCTCATCGGCCTCGCGCTGCTTGACGTACGACTTCCAGCCCATGTTGTAGATGTCGATCGTCGACCGGTTGGCGTCGAGGTAGAGGACCTTGTTGACGGTCTCCTCGATCAGCTCGACATCGTGACTGATGATCACAACGCCACCGCTGTAGCTCTTGAGGAAGCCGCGGAGCCAGGTGACGGAGTCGACGTCCAGGTGGTTGGTCGGCTCGTCCAGCAGCAGCGTGTCGGCGTCGGAGAACAGGATGCGCGCGAGCTCGATGCGGCGACGCTGACCACCCGACAGGGTCGACAGCGGCTGCTCCAGCACGCGGTCGGGCAGGCCCAGCGCGTGCGAGATCGTCGCGGCCTCGGACTCCGCGGCGTACCCACCGCCGGCGCCGAACAGCGTCTCGGCGCGGGTGTAGGACTTCATGGCCTTCTCGGCGATCGCCGGGTCGGGCGAGCCCATGTCGATCTCGGCCTTGCGCATCGCGGTGAGGGCTTCGTCGAGCCCGCGCGCACCCAGGATGCGGTCGCGTGCCGTCGTGGCCAGGTCGCCAGACTTCGGGTCCTGCGGGAGGTAGCCGATCTTGCCGGTCGACGTGATCGAGCCCTCGGCGGGCTGGCCGTCGCCCGACAGCATGCGGGTCAGGGTCGTCTTGCCGGCGCCGTTGCGGCCGACGAGGCCGACCTTGTCGCCTTTGTCGACGCGGAAGGAGACATCGGACATCAGGACGCGCGCGCCGAAGCGCAGCTCCACATTGGAGACGGTGAGCATGGGAATCTTTCAGATCAGGGTGTGCGAAGGGGTCGACGACAGCGCGTCGACGTCATTCCCGCTGATGAAAGGCCACCTGATGAGTCTAGGGCCCAGACCTCCCACTCCCCCCATCAGAAGCCGCCCAGACCCGGTGTTCTTCCCCACACCCCTACCCCCACCCCCGCTGACGCGTGGGTTGCGCACCGTGACGCGTGGGTTGCGCACCGTGACGCGTGGGTTGCGCACCGTGGTTGGTGTTCGGAACCCACGCGTCAGCGTTCGCAACTCACGCGTCAGCGTTATTTCCAGACGTGGACGTAGTCGACCTGAATCGTGGTGGGATCGATGTCCGCCCCCTCCGGGAGTGCGTTGTCGCCGAAGCCCAGCATCTGTGTCAGGTTGATGTTGAAGGGCCGGTCGAACGGTGCGCTCCCGGTGAGGGTCGCGGGGTTGATGGCGTGCTCCAGGCACGTCGTCCCGTCGATCGAGATCGTGAGCTTCTGCTCGGTCCACTCCACGGCGTACGTGTGGAACGAGGTCGGGTTGTAGACCAGGCAGTCGTTGTTGGTCCGCTCGTCCCACGGCGAGGCCGAGTCGTAGTGCAACGCCGGGATCAACCGGTCGGGGTGGCTGGAGTAGAACTCGGCGATGTCGATCTCGCCGGACAGCGGCCACCCTCCGTAGAACGTCGGCGCGTCCGGCACGAGCCACAGGGCCGAGTGCAGTCCCGCGCCGTTGGTCGTCGGCATCGCCGCGCGAATCTCGAACCGGCCGTAGGTCTGGGAGAACTTGTAGAGGCTCGTGACCGAACCGGACGTGTAGCTTGTCTCGAAGGCCTTGTCGGGGTGCTCGCACGTGACCGGGGCCGACAGCTTCTTGGTCGTGAGACGCAGCGTTCCGTCCTGGACCGAGACGTTGTCGGGGACCAGGCAGTCGCCGTACGTGAAGCGCGACGTCGCAGTTTCGAGGGGCGACCAGGTGTCGGTGTCGAGCGCAGTGCCGCGGAACTCGTCGGCCAGGGTGCAGGTCCACGGCGTGCCATCGGACTTCAGCACCGTCGGGCCGCAGTTCGGACCGCTTGGCGGCGCCGCGGGGTCCGGCACGGCATCGGCCTTGGCTTGAGCGTCGGCCTGCGCCCGCTTCAGCGCGAGGGCCCGCGCCTCGGCATCGGCCTTGGACTTCGCCTCGGCGGTTGCCTTCTCGTACGCATCCATTGAGGCGTGGTAGTAGACCTCCCACTGCGTCGCTGCCTCTGCGCTCCCGGTCGCGGTGGCCGAGGCCGTGGCGGTCGCCGTTCCGTAGCCCTCGAAGCCGTCCACCGTGGCGGACTCGGTGACCGTGATGGTCTCCTCCTGCGTCCAGGACGTCGACCACTTGATCAGGACCGGACCTGCCGCGGCCTTCGCTCGCGCGTCCTCCTCGGCGCGCTGCTTCGCGACGGGCCGGGCCTCAGCGTCGGCCTTGGCCTTGGCCTCGGTGGATGCCTTCTCGTTCGCGTCCATCGTGGCGTAGTAGTAGACCTCCCACATCGTCTCGGCCGTGGCGCTCCCGGTGGCGGTGGCGGAGGCCGTGGCAGTGGCCGATCCGTGCCCCTCGTAACCGTCGACCGTGGCCGTCTCGTCGACCGTGACGGTCTCCTCGCGCGTGACCGTCGTCGACCAGTCGATCATGACGGGGCCGGCGGCGGCCTTGGCCTTCGCGTCGTCCTCGGCGCGCTGCTTGGCGATGGGCCGGGCCTCAGCGTCGGCCTTGGCCTTGGCCTCAGCGCTGGCCTTCTCGTAGGCGTCCATCACGGCGTAGTAGTTGACCTCCCACCACGTGGCGGCCTTGGCGCTGCCCGTGGCGGTCGCCGAGGCCGTGGCGGTCGCGGTGCCGTAGCCCTGATAGCCGTCGACCGTGGCGGTCTCGGTGACCGTGACGGTCTCCTCCTGGGTCAAGGTCGTCGACCCCTCGAGCAACGGCGGTGCCGGCTCGGCGGCCGTGGCCGGCGACGAGCCGAGGCTCGCGAACGCGATCGACAGGACGACAATCGCTGCGACGGACCATGTACGTCCGCGCCCGCGCGTGGCTGACAACATGTGCGACTCCTCTGCCGTGGGTCGAGGAAGTCACGGCGCAGGCGGCCGCAACTGGCCGCCGCCCTTGGCATAGGCCCTAAGTCCCACTATTAAGGGACCTTAGCCCTTTTCGGGGTCGTGTGGGGGAATCAGCCGATGTTGAAGCCGAGGGCCCGCAACATCTCGCGACCGTCGTCGGTGATCTTGTCCGGGCCCCACGGCGGCATCCAGACCCACTCGATGCGGAAGTCGTTGACGATGCCGTCGAGCGCCGCGCGCGTCTGGTCCTCGATGACGTCGGTCAGCGGGCAGGCCGCGGAGGTCAGCGTCATCGACAGGACAGTGTTGCTGTGCTCGTCGACGTCCGCTCCGTAGACCAGGCCGAGGTCGACGACGTTGATGCCGAGCTCGGGGTCGACGACGTCCTTCATGGCCTCGATGACGTCCTCGACTGTCGTGGCACCGGCGGGCGCCGTCGAGACCTCGGGCAGGTCGGAGTGGTCCACGTTGTCCTGCTCTGTGGGTGCTGTGTCGGTCATGCGGGATCTCCCGTGGTTGGGGGGTGGGTGGTGACGAGGGCCTGGGAGACGGCGTCCTTCCAGGCCATCCAGCCCAGCAGCGCGCACTTCACGCGAGCCGGGAACTGGGCGACACCGGCGAACGCGATGCCGTCCTCGAGGACGTCCTCGTCGGGCTCGACCTGGCCCTTGCCCTGCATCAGCTGGGTGAAGGAGTCCAGCACGGCCATGCCGTCGGTGACGGACTTGCCGGTCACCAGGTCGTTGAGGACCGAGACCGAGGCCTGGCTGATCGAGCAGCCCTGCGCGGCGTAGGACACGTCGGTGACGGTCTCGCCGTCGAGGTGCACGCGCAGCGTGATCTCGTCGCCGCACGTCGGGTTGACGTGATGGACCTCGGCCTCGAAGGGGTCGCGCAGTCCGGCACCGTGCGGGTGCTTGTAGTGGTCCAGGATGATCTCTTGGTAGAGCATGTCCATGTTTGACGGAGTGACGTTCATGGTCCCCTCTAGGCCCCGAAGTACTTCTTGGTGTGGTGCAACGCCTCGACCAGCGCATCGATTTCCTGCTCGGTCGTGTAGAGGTAGAACGAGGCACGCGTCGTCGACTGCACGCCGAAGCGCAGGTGCGCAGGCTTCGCACAGTGGTGGCCGGCGCGCACCGCGACGCCACGCGAGTCCAGCAGTTGCGACACGTCGTGCGGGTGGACGCCCTCGAGCGTGAAGCTCACCGCTCCCCCGCGGTCGACCGCCTCCTTCGGGCCGACGACGGTCAGCCCGTCGATCTCCTGCAGGGCTCCCAGCGCGTACGCCGTGATGGCCTGCTCGTGCGCGGCGATGTGGGCCATGCCGATCGAGCTGAGGTAGTCGACGGCCGCACCGATGCCAACGGACTCGGCGATCGGCGGGGTGCCCGCCTCGAACCGGGCCGGCGGCGGAGCGTACGTCGAGCGCTCCATCGTGACGGTCTCGATCATCTCGCCACCACCGAGGAACGGCGGCAGCGAGGCCAGCAGGTCGTAGCGGCCCCACAGCACGCCGATTCCCGTCGGCCCGACGAGCTTGTGGCCCGTGAACGCGACGAAGTCGGCGCCCAGTGCTGCCACGTCGACCGGGATCTGCGGGACGGCCTGCGACGCGTCGACAACGACCAGCGCACCGACGGAATGTGCCTTGGTGATGATGACGTCGAGCGGGTTGATCGTGCCAAGCATGTTGGACACCCACGTGACCGAGACGATCTTGGTCCGCTCGGTGATGAGCGTGTCGATGTCGTCGAGGTCGAGCCGGCCCTCGTCGGTGACGCCGAACCACCGGAGCGTCGCTCCGGTGCGCTGGGTGAGCTGCTGCCACGGCACGATGTTGGAGTGGTGCTCCATCTCGGTGATAACGACCTCGTCGCCGGCACCGACGCGCGCCTGCCCCCCGACGGGTGTCTCGCCGAGCACCCGCGCCACGAGGTTGAGCGCCTCGGACGCGTTCTTGGTGAAGACGACCTCGTCGCGGTTGGGCGCACCGATGAACGCCGCGACCTTGTCACGGCCGAGCTCGAAGGCCGCGCTGGCCTCCGCGCCGAGCTGGTGCATCGCCCGGGCGACGTTGGCGTTGTGCTGGCGGTAGTGGTCGTCGATCGCGTCGATCACCTGCCGCGGCTTCTGCGACGTGTTGGCGCTGTCGAGGTAGACCAGTGGCAGGTCCCCGGACAAACGACGACCCAGGATCGGGAAGTCCTCCCGGATCCTGGCCACGTCATACATGGTCCCCTCGACGACGGTCACAGCGCGGCAGCCTTCACGTACTTGTCGTAGCCGTTGGCCTCGAGCTCGTCGGCGAGCTCCTTGCCGCCCTGGTCGGCGACGCGGCCGGCGACGAAGACGTGCACGAAGTCGGGCTCGATGTAGCGCAGGATGCGCGTGTAGTGCGTGATGAGCAGGACGCCACGGTCACCCTGGCCGCTGTAGCGGTTGACGCCGTCGGAGACGACCCGCAGGGCGTCGATGTCCAGTCCCGAGTCGGTCTCGTCCAGGACAGCGAACTTGGGGTTGAGCAGCTCGAGCTGGGCGATCTCGTGGCGCTTCTTCTCACCGCCGGAGAAGCCCTCGTTGACGCTGCGCTGGGCGAACTCCTTGTCGAGCGTGACGCGCTCGAGTGCCTCGTTGACGTCCTTGATCCAGGTGCGCAGCTTGGGGGCCTCGCCGTCGATCGCAGTCTTGGCAGTGCGCAGGAAGTTGGCGACCGAGACGCCGGGGACCTCGACGGGGTACTGCATCGCGAGGAACAGGCCGGCGCGGGCGCGCTGGTCGACCGACATCGACAGGATGTCGACGCCGTCGAGCGTCACGCT
>JAOPXL010000117.1 GCA_025965175.1 Aeromicrobium sp. | reverse complement strand
CCTCGTCGGTCTCGGTCGGCAGGCCGCACATGAAGTAGAGCTTGACCTGGCGCCAGCCGTGCGAGTACGCCGCCGCGACGGTCCGGATCAGGTCCTCCTCGGTCACCATCTTGTTGATGACCTTGCGGAGGCGCTCGCTGCCGCCCTCGGGCGCGAACGTGAGCCCGGAGCGGCGACCGTTGCGGCTGAACTCGTTGGCCAGAGTGATGTTGAACGCGTCGACGCGGGTCGACGGGAGCGACAGCGACGTGTTGGTGCCCTCGTAGCGGTCGCCGAGCTGCTTGGCGACCTCACCGATCTCGGTGTGGTCGGCGCTCGACAGGGACAACAGGCCGACCTCCTCGAAGCCGGTCTTGTCCAGGCCGTTCTGGACCATCGCGCCGATGCCCTCGATCGAGCGCTCGCGCACCGGGCGGGTGATCATGCCGGCCTGGCAGAAGCGGCATCCGCGCGTGCAGCCGCGGAAGATCTCGACGCTGAACCGCTCGTGCACGGTCTCGGCGAGCGGGACCAGCGGGTTCTTGGGGTACGGCCAGGAGTCGAGGTCCATCAGGGTGTGCTTCGCGACGCGCCACGGGACGCCGGGACGGTTGGGCACGATTCGCTGGATGCGGCCGTCGGGCAGGTAGGTGACGTCGTAGAACTTCGGGACGTACACACCGCCGGACTTCGCCAGGCGCAGCAACACCTCGTCGCGTCCGCCGGGTCGACCCTCGGCCTTCCACTCGCGGACGACCTCGCTGATCGCCAGGACGATCTCCTCGCCGTCACCCAGGACCGCGGCGTCGAGGAAGTCGGCGATCGGCTCGGGGTTGAACGCCGAGTGGCCGCCGGCGATGACGATGGGGTCGTCGTCTCCGCGGTCGACGGCGTGCAGCGGCATGCCCGCCAAGTCGATCGCGGTCAGGAAGTTGGTGTATCCCAGCTCGGTCGAGAACGACATGCCCAGCAGGTCGAACGCCCGCACCGGGCGGTGCGAGTCGACCGTGAACTGCGGGATGTCGTTCGTGCGCATGACCTTCTCCATGTCGGAGAACACCGCGTACGTCCGCTCGGCCAGGATCCAGTCGCGCTCGTTGAGGACCTCGTAGAGGATCTGCACGCCCTGGTTGGGCAGGCCAACCTCGTACGCGTCGGGGTACATCAGCGCCCAGCGGACCTCGGCGGAGTCCCAGTCCTTCGACGTCGCGTTGAGCTCACCGCCGACGTACTGGATCGGCTTGCCGACCGAGGGCAGCAGGGGTTCCAGACGCGGGAAGACAGACTCGACGGACATGTTTCTAGGGTAGGTGACCTGATCGAGGACGCGAAAACCCCGGCGCTCACCTCCCCGGGGCGGGGCCCCTAGGCTCGACCCGTGAGACGACGTCCCCGCACCCCGCCGCCGTTCTCGGTCAGCTACGTGCCGATCGCGACCGACGGCTCGCTCGACCAGATGCTGACGATCCGCAACAACACCGAGGTGACGGTGCTGCCGACCCTGGGGTTCACGGCGTTCGACGTGTACGGCCGGGAGCTCCCCCACGTCGTGACGCAGGGGGTCAACGGGTCGCACGTCGGGGGTCCGCTGCTGCCGGCGAACGGCGTGCTGACCGACGTGCTCCGCTTCGACGGACAAGGCGCCCACCTCGTGCGCGGGGTCCAGGTCGAGCTCACGGCGGTCGAGGAGATCGAGCACCCCGCGTTGCAGGAGCCGACGAAGACCGTGATGATCGACATGGCGCAGGCGGCGACGGCCGATCCCGAGCAGTTCTGGGGCATCGGCTGCGTCAACCCCAACCCGTTCGGCGTCACGCTGCGGATCTCGCTCGTCGAGCTGGAGGACGGCCAGCCCGGCCGGCCCCGTCAGGTCGACGACGTCGTGACGCTGCAGGACGACGTCGACATGGCGTCGGTGTCCAACCATGTCATCTGGCTGCCCGAGGACGTCCGAGGACAGTTCCACGAGGTCGTGCACCACCTGCGCCGTCCGATATACACCTGACTGGCGCAAACCCGACCGCGAGTGGCGCAGATCTGCACGACTCGCCGTCTCGTTTCCTTACATCTGCGCCAGTCGCGGTCGGGTGTGCGCCAGTCGGGGGACGGTCAGAGGGTGGGGAACCAGAGCGCGATCTCGCGGGCGGCGGACTCCTCGGAGTCCGAGGCGTGCACGAGATTCTCCCGGTTGGACAGCGACAGGTCGCCGCGGATCGTGCCGGGGGCGGCCTGACGGCCGTCCGTGACGCCGTTGAGCAGGCGGACGACCGAGATCGCCTCGTCACCCTCCAGGACCAGGGCCACGAGCGGGCCGGAGACCGCGAACTCGCGCAGCGGCGGGTACCACGACTGCTCGACGTGCTCGGCGTAATGCGCATCGGCCTGGGCCGCGTCGATCGTGCGCTGCTCGAGGGCCACGAGCGTCAGGCCCTTGGACTCGAAGCGGGACAGGATCTGGCCGACGAGTCCACGGCGGACGGCGTCGGGCTTGATCAGGACGAGGGTGCGTTGGGCCATGGCCAAAACCTATCCTGCGTGCCGCGCGCCCGACGTGGACGCCTCCCGCGGCCGTGCGTACGTTGTGGGAGGTGGGCCGACGGCCCGGACGGAGGCGGCATGACGGGACCGGACGAGCAGTGGTGGCGGGACGCCGTGATTTACCAGATCTATCCCCGGTCGTGGGCCGACGCCAACGGCGACGGGATCGGTGACCTCCCCGGGATCACGGCACGACTGCCCCATCTGGCGGACCTCGGCGTCGACGCCGTGTGGCTCTCGCCGTTCTACACCTCCCCGCAGCACGACGCCGGCTACGACGTCGCCGACTACCGCGACGTCGACCCGCTCTTCGGCGACCTCGCGGCGTTCGATGCGCTGACCGCCCGGGCGCACGGGCTGGGGCTCCGGGTCATTGTCGACATCGTGCCCAACCACTCCTCCAGCGAGCACCCGTGGTTCCGGGCAGCGCTGGCGACCGCCCCGGGCAGCCCGGAGCGGGCGCGGTACGTCTTCCGCGAGGGTCGCGACGGCGGCACCCTGCCCCCCAACAACTGGGCCAGCATGTTCGGCGGGCCCGCGTGGACTCGGGTCACCGAGCCCGACGGCACCCCCGGCCAGTGGTACCTCCATTTGTTCGACACCTCGCAGCCCGACTTCGACTGGACCAACCCCGAGGTGCGCGACGAGCTCGAGGACGTCTTGCGCTTCTGGTTCGACCGGGGCGTCGACGGCTTCCGGATCGACGTCGCGCACGGTCTGGTCAAGGCCCACGGGCTTCCCGACACCGACCACGGCCTCGACCCGGCCGCCGACGCCACGGCACTGGCACCCATGTGGGACCAGCCCGGCGTCCACGAGATCTACCGCAGCTGGCGGCGGCTCGCCGACTCGTACGCCGTCGAGGGGCAGGACCGCGACCGGATCCTGTGCGCCGAGGCCTGGGTCCTGCCGACGGAGGCGCTGTCGAAGTACGTCCGCGAGGACGAGCTGCACCAGTCGTTCAACTTCGAGTACCTCATGACCCCGTGGCTCGCCCCCGACCAGCGCCGGACGATCACCCGATCGCTCGACCAGGCGGCGGCCGTCGGGGCCCCCCAGACGTGGGTGCTGTCCAACCACGACGTCGTCCGCCACGCGACTCGCCTCGGCTTTCCCCAGCACCCCGGGCTGCAGCGCATCGAGGGCATCGGGCCCGACGACCCGCAGCCGGAGGCCGTGCTGGGCCTGCGCCGGGCCCGGGCGGCCACTGCCGTGATGCTGGCCCTGCCGGGCTCGGCCTATGTCTTCCAGGGGGAGGAGCTCGGCGTGCCGGAGGCGACCCGGCTGCCCGACGGCGTGCGCCAGGACCCGACGTTCGCCCGGACCGGCGGCGAGTCCGTCGGGCGGGACGGCTGCCGGGTGCCGGTCCCGTGGGAGGGCGGTGTGCCGTCGTACGGGTTCGGACCGGGCGCGGAGGCCTGGCTCCCCCAGCCCGTCGAGTACGGCCTGCTCGCCGCAGACCGGCAGCGCGGCGTCCCCGGGTCGACGCTCACGCTCTACCAGGACCTGCTGCGGATCCGTCGCGAGCTGCGGCTGGGTCGCGGGTCGTTGACCTGGCTCGAGGACCATCCCGACGACGTCCTGGCGTTCGAGGTCGCGGCTCCGGGCGGCACGGTCCGCGTGCTCGCGAACCTCGGCGAGGATCCCCTACCGCTTCCGGGCGGACTGGCCGTCCTGGCCTCGAGCGCGGACCTCGCTCCCGGCGAGCCGCTGAGGACGGACGAGACAGTCTGGCTGCGTTGCTGACCAACGTCCTGTTGCACTGACCCTCCGGCGAGCGCTACCTTCATTTCGTCCCTGTGACCCGCGTCACGTTCGCGATTCACCGCAGGGACACGGTTGGGGGAGGTATGACGACAGGTTCGATCCGCAAGGTCGTTGCCGGTATCGCCGCAGCGACATTGTCGATGAGTGTCCTTGCCGCGTGCGGCAGCTCGGGCAGCGGCAAGGCGACACTCAACTGGTACATCAACCCTGACGGCCAGGGCACTCTCAACCAGCTCGCCAAGGACTGCAGCACCGACTCCTACACGATCAAGATCCAGCTCCTGCCGGCCAGCGCGACGGACCAGCGCACGCAGCTCGCCCGCCGCCTCGCGGCCGAGGACAGCTCGACGGACCTCATGAGCCTCGACCCCGTGTTCGTGCCGGAGTTCGCCAACGCCGAGTGGCTCGCGCCGTTCGAGGGGGCTAGCGCCGACAAGGTCCTCGACGACGACGTCTTGAAGGGTGCGGGCGAGACCGTCCAGTGGGACAACAAGGTCGTGGCCGCTCCGCAGTGGGCCAACACACAGGTCCTCTGGTACCGCAAGTCGCTGGCCGAGGCTGCCGGGCTCGACACCAACAAGCCCGTCACGTGGGACCAAGTCATCGAGGCGGCCTCCGACAACGGCGGCACCGTCGGCGTCCAGGCCAACAAGTACGAGGCGTACGTCGTGTGGATCAACGCGTTGATCCAGGGAGCGGGTGGCAACATCCTCGACCCCTCCACGGTCGAGGACGGACGCGACGCCAAGGTCACGGTCGACTCGAAGGCCGGGCGGGACGCCGCCGGGGTGATCGAGAAGCTGGCCGACTCCAAGGCGGCCCAGCCCGACTTCTCCACGTCGAACGAGGGCACGAGCCTTGGCTCGATGTTCCCCGAGGACGGCGCGGGCGAGTTCATGACCAACTGGACCTTCGTCTACGGCAACTACAAGGGTCTGATCGGCAAGCCCGGCGGCCCCAAGGACGAGACCGAGTTCAAGGACCTCGGCTGGGTCCGCTACCCCGAGACCGTCTCCGGCGAGGTGTCCAAGCCCCCGATCGGTGGCATCGACATTGGCGTCGGTGCCTTCTCGAAGCACCCCAAGGACGCCCAGGCGGCCGCGATCTGCGTGACGAACCGGGAGGCGCAGACCGCGTTGGCCGTCAATGAGGGACTCATGCCGTCACGGCAGTCGGTCTACGACTCCGCCGAGCTCAAGAAGGCCTACCCGTCCGACCTGCTGGCGCTGTTCAGCGAGAGCGTCGACACCGGTGGCCCCCGCCCCAAGAGCGCGTTCTACAGCCAGATCTCGAGCGCCCTGCAGTCCCGGTGGCACTCGCCCACATCGGTCAATGCGAAAACGCCCCAGAAGTCCGCGGACTTCCTGTCGGCGATCCTGCAAGGGAAGGCCCTGCTGTGACGACATATGTGCAGACTGCGGCGGACGACCCGGAGGCGAAGCAACCCAAGCCGCCCGACTCCGACCGCTCGCGCGCCGAGAACCGGCTCGCCCGCAACCTGGTGGCGCCGGCACTGATCCTGATGCTCCTGGTGACAGCGTTCCCGATGCTGCGGGCGCTCTACCTGTCGCTGTTCAGCTATTCGCTGACCTCCCCCGACGATCGGAAGTTCGTCGGTCTGTCCAACTACGGGACCGCGCTGAGCGACCCCCTGTTCTGGCGCGACACCGGCAACACCGTGATGATCATGATCATCACGGTCGTCGTCGAGCTCGTGATCGGCTTCGCCTTCGCGATGGTCATGCACAAGGTGATCTTCGCCCGGGGCACGGTCCGCACCTCGATCCTGATCCCCTACGGCGTCATCACGGTCGTCTCCGGCTTCGCCTGGCAGTTCGCGTTCTCCAACACCAACGGCTTCGTCAACAGCTGGCTGCCGGGGGTCAGCGACGACTTCAACTGGTTCGCCGAGTATCCCTCGTCGATGATGGCGATCATGGCGTCGGAGATCTGGAAGACGACACCGTTCATGTCCCTGCTGCTGCTCGCCGGGCTCGCCCAGGTGTCCGAGGACATGCTGGAGGCCGCCAAGGTCGACGGCGCGACGTGGTGGCAGCGGCTCTACAAGGTGATCCTGCCCAACATGCGTGCCGCGATCATGGTCGCGGTGCTGTTCAGGGCGCTCGACGCCTACCGGATCTTCGACAACATCTTCGTCATGACCGCCGGCGCGAACGGTACCGAATCGATCTCGTTCCTGACCTATCGGCAGGTGATCGAGCAGTTCCAGCTGGGCATCGGCTCCGCGCTGTCGGTGCTCCTGTTCCTGTCGGTCCTGGTGGTGGCCTTCCTCATCGTCAAGTTGTTCCGGGTCGATCTCGCCGACGCACGACAGGAGAGCTGAGATGAAGAAGGATCTCTCGAGCCGCATCGGGATCGGCGTCGGATTCGTCCTGATCCTCCTCTGGTGCCTGTTGCCGGTCGCGTGGATCATCTCCCTGTCGTTCAAGTCCCAGGAGGCCGTCACGGTCGGAAGCCCCGGCTTCTTCCCGTCCAGCGGTGGCGGTGCGGGCTGGCAGAACTACCAGGACGTCCTGCAGGACGACCAGTTCCGCCGGGCGATCTTCAACTCGATCGGCATCTCGCTGATCGCGACGATCCTGTCGGTCGTCTTCGCGACCCTCGCGGCGTACGCGATCGCCCGCCTGGAGTTCTCGGGCAAGAAGTTCGTGCTGACGACGGCGCTCGTGATCGCGATGTTCCCGGTCGTCTCGCTGGTCGGCCCACTGTTCGACATGTGGCGCCGGTTCGGCATCTACGACACCTGGCCGGGGCTCATCATCCCTTACATGTCCTTCACGCTCCCGCTCGCCATCTGGACGCTGTCCGCCTTCTTCCGGGAGATCCCGTGGGAGATGGAGCAGGCGGCCCAGGTCGACGGCGCGACGTCGTGGCAGGCGTTCCGCAAGGTCATCGTGCCGCTCGCGGCGCCCGGTGTGTTCACCGCCGCGATCCTGACGTTCTTCTTCGCGTGGAACGACTTCGTGTTCGGCATCTCGCTGACCTCGACCGAGAATGCCCGTCCCATCCCCGCGGCGCTGTCGTTCTTCGTCGGTGCCGACCCGTTCAACCGGCCGTCCTCATTGCTCGCGGCCGGTGCGGTGGTCGCCACGGTCCCGATCGTCGTCCTCGTCCTGTTTTTCCAGCGCAAGATCGTCGCCGGCCTGACCGCCGGTGCAGTGAAGGGTTGATGTCATGGCAGCCATCGAGATGAAGAACATCGTCAAGAAGTACGGGGACGGGTTCCCGGCGGTCAACGACGTCAGCATCGACGTCGCGGACGGGGAGTTCATGATCCTGGTCGGTCCGTCCGGCTGCGGGAAGTCCACGCTGCTGCGAATGATCGTGGGGCTCGAGGACATCACCTCGGGCGACATGCTCATCGGCGGCGACCGGGTCAACGACCTCGCGCCGCGCGACCGCAACCTGTCGATGGTGTTCCAGAACTACGCCCTCTACCCGCACCTCACGGTCTACGAGAACATCGCCTTCCCGCTGCGGCTGGCCAAGCGACCCGACAAGGAGATCGACGAGAAGGTTCGCGAGGCCAGCAAGACCCTCGACCTGGACGAGCACCTCCAGCGCAAGCCGGCCAACCTCTCGGGCGGCCAGCGCCAGCGCGTCGCGATGGGACGCGCCATTGTCCGCGAGGCCAAGGCGTTCCTGTTCGACGAGCCGCTGTCCAACCTCGACGCCAAGCTGCGCGGCCAGATGCGCACGGAGATCGCCCGACTGCAGAAGCGCCTCGGCATCACGACGGTCTACGTCACGCACGACCAGACCGAGGCCATGACGCTCGGCGACCGGGTCGCGGTCATGAAGCGCGGCGTGCTGCAGCAGCTGGCGACCCCGCGGGAGCTTTACGAGCAGCCGGTCAACCTGTTCGTCGCGGGCTTCATCGGCTCGCCGCCGATGAACTTCCTGCCGGCGACGGTCGAGGGCGACCAGGTCACCCTGCCGTTCGGCACGTTCCCGATCCCCGCGGCCAAGGCCGAGCGGACCGCCGGCAAGGGACTGCTGATGGCAGGCATCCGGCCCGAGCACTTCGAGGACGTCTCGGTCATCGAGGCCGACAAGGTCGACTCGTCGCGGACCTTCGAGGCCCACGTCGACGTCCGCGAGTGGCTCGGCGACCAGCAGTACGCCTACGTCCCCTACGAGGCCGAGGCGAAGGTACAGGACCAGCTCAAGGAGCTGGCCCGCGAGTCCGACAGCGACTCGTTGCGCACCCAGCTGGTCGTGTCGCTCGACGCGGCCAGCACGGTCAAGGAGGACGACGACGCCACGCTCTACATCGACACCGACAAGATGCACCTGTTCGACCCGTCGACCGGCGACAACCTCACCGTCGGCCTCTAGCAGCCGCGTACGCCGCTGAGCCTGTCCCGCAGAAAGGGGGCAGGCTCAGCGGCGTCTGCGGCCCTTGCGCTTGACGGCGGCGAGCACCTCGGCGTTCCACTCGTGCTCGCGGATCAGCCGGTAGCGCTCACCCGCCACGCGCAGGTAGGCCGCAGCGGGGCGTTCGTCCTCGCCGCGCACGCCAGCCTCCTCGATCATCTTGACGACGGGCTGGAACTCCTCGGCGTACCACCGCTTCGCCATCGTCTCCTTGTCCATGTAGGCGCCCTCGGCGTGCATCGTGCGGGCCGCCCAAGCCTCGACGGTCTCGGCGATGATGCCGTAGTCGAAGGGGTCGTCGACGGCCACGGCGGCGCGCGCCGCGCCCGTGAACGGCACCCGCTGCAGCATCAGGCGCCGCCAGAACTTGCGCTCGAGGTCTCCGCGCGCTGCGATGCCGACCGGGGCGAGGAACGTCTCGATCGCGGTCACCTTGGCCTCGATCTGGTCGATGCCGAGGCTCCGTGCGACCGAGACCCGGTGGTGGCCGTCGCGGACGAAGTAGTAGTCGCCGATCTGGTAGACCTCGATCGGCGGGATGACCTCGCCGGTGCGGCTGGCACGCGCCAGCCGCTCCCAGCGCTGGCGGCTCCGGGCCGAGGTCGGCCGGAACCTCCGGTCGAAGTCACGCACCTTGTCGACCGAGCCGACGATCGCGTCGAGCGGGATGACCTTGGTGCCGAGATAGTTCTCGGCCCGGCGGCCGAGCGCCTCGACGACCTCGTCGAACGACATCGACTGCACGACGTCCTCGCGCTCGTTGCGCAGGCGTGCGGCCAGGGCGGACAGCACCTGGTGGCGGCGGGCCCGCATGAAGTCGCTCTCGGCGTCGACGCGCGGCGACCCCGAGCTGCTCGCCATCTCAGCTGCTCCGCCGCGATCCGGCTTGGGTGAGCGTCGTCGTGATCGGCTCGATGTCGAGGACCTGCCACGGGATGACGTTGCGGATCGTGGTGGGCCCGAGCTCGCGGTCGGGCTTGAGCATCCCGTAGGGGTGGATGTGCCCGTGCAGGTGCCACGTCGGCTGGAGGGTCTCCAGGACGCCGTGCAGCGCCGAGATGCCCACGTGCGTGGGGTCCGACTCGTCACCGAGACCGAGGGGCGGGGTGTGGGTCAGGACGACGTCGACGGGCCGGTCACCGCTGCGACGGGCGTGCTTCAGCAGGTCCCGGGCACGGCGGTCGTACTGCTTCTGGGTGTATTGGTGCTCGCCACCGTTGTAGCGCACGCAGCCACCCAGGCCGGCGATGCGCAGACCGCCCACGTCGCCCACCCGGCCGTCGAGGTTGACCAGCCCACGGGGACCGCCGCCCCGGACGATCCGCGGATCGTGGTTGCCGGGCACATAGGCCGCCGGCGCGTCGATCAGCGACACCAGCGTCTCGAGATAGCCCCAGGGCAGGTCCCCGGCGGCGACGACAAGGTCGACGTGCAGGTCGCGGGCTCGCGACTCCATCGTGGGGACCTCTTCATCGGCTACCGCCAGCACTCGCACCATGTCCTCGACAGTAGCGCGCAGCGCTCGGGGGGACACCCCTTCGCAGGGCTATCTCGTCCCCATGGTCCGCATCCTGCTCGTCGAGGACGATGACGACATCCGCGCCGGCCTGAGCCGTGCGCTGACCCAGCAGGGCGTCGTCGCCGCTGCGGTGGCCCGTGCCGGGGACGCCCTGGGACGGCTGGCCGAGTTCGCCCCGGACGCCGTCGTCCTCGACCTCGGGCTGCCGGACCTCGACGGCGGTGACGTCCTCATGATGATCCGTTCCCTCGGCACCGTGCCGGCGCTGGTGGCGACCGCGCGCGACGACGAGCGCGACATCGTGCGTCTGCTCGATGCCGGCGCGGACGACCACATCGTCAAGCCCTACTCCGCGGCCCAGGTGCTCGCCCGGGTCAGGGCCGTCCTGCGGCGCACCTCCTCCGAGGCGTCGGAGGAGGCCGGCCCGGTGACCCTCGCGGACCTGGTGATCGATCCTCTGGGCCGGAGGCCCGGCTCGCCGACCATGCCCTCGCGCTGACGCGCAAGGAGTTCGACCTGCTCTACCTGGCGCAACGGCCGGGGCAGGTCGTGTCGAAGCGCGACCTGCTGGCTGTCGTCTGGAACCTGCCGTGAGGAGGAGACGACCGTACGGTCGACGTGCACATCTCGTGGCTGCGTCGCAAGCTCGGCGAGTCCGCGGCCGAACCACGGTTCCTGCACAGCGTGCGCGGGGTGGGCATCAAGATGGTCGACCCGTCATGACATTGCGTCGTCGCATCCTGCTGCTCGCGACGGGGCTGACCGCGGTCGTCCTGGTGCTGTTCGCGGTGCCGCTGGCGATCGCCCTGCGACAGTCGGCGTCGGACCGTGTCGTCCGCGAGACCGAGTACGTCGCGCAGGGCGTGCCGGACTACCTGACCACCAACGCGTACTCCACCGCCCAGGCGGAGAAGTACGTCCGACGCGTCAACGACCGCAGCGACACCGCCATCACGGTGCGGCTGCCGGGACGACGACGGCGATCGTGACGACCTCGGCAAGGTCTCCGCCCCCCGCAAGGTCCAGGTCAGCGACGGCTGGCTCGTCGACGTCCAGGCCAGCTCATCGGGGCGTGCTCTGGTCCGCGCCGACGTCGGTGACGAGCAGGTCGACGACGACGTCCATACCAAGTGGGCCGTGATCCCCGGCGCGGCAGCTGCCCTGCTCGCGCTCTCGGCACTCGGGGCGCAGATCGTGTCCCGGAGACTGACCCGGCCGCTCGTCGCCACGGCCGCACCGCCGAGGAGCTCAGCGCGGGCCGGCTGGACGCACGCGCCCCGGTGTCGGGCGCCCATGAGATCGCCCAGGTGTCGTCTGCGCTCAATCATCTCGCTGACCGCATCGAGGAGCTGCTTGCGGCCGAGCGCGAGACCGTCGCCGACCTGTCGCACCGGACCGGAGTCCGCCGAGATAGACGTCGTCGACCGGGGTCCGGGCTTCCCCCTTGTCGACGGACGCGAGCTGGACCCGGCACTCCTGACGGCCGCTCGCCGAGCGGCGCTGGCGTGCCCGGCCCCGGCCCGCCCTGCGGGGAACTGCTCAGTCGTCCTGAGCGGCCTCGCGCGCCCAGCGCGCCTTGTCGTCCTCGATCCGACGACCCAGGAAGAACGCCCCCAGCCACAGCGCCGTGAACATCGCGCCAACGAAGAACATGACCGGCACGAGGAAGCCCATCGCGATCGCCCCGACCTGGATCGCGTGCCCCACGACGTACGCCTGAGGGCGCCGCAGCGAAGCAGCGACGAGGATGCACAGGACCGCGAGCCCCAGGCCCGTCGCCAGCGCCAGGGGCTTGCTGACGTCCTCAACCGAGATCATGACCGGCACGGCCAGCGCGAGGATGATTGCCTCGAGCGTCAGCATCGCCGCGCACATGCCCCTCATGCCGGGCCCGTCATGACGGTGTGCCCCCGAAGAGCAGCCGGGCCTCGCCGACCGTCACGACCGATCCGGTCACGAGCACTCCCCCGCTGCCGATCGCGTCGTCGTAGCCTTCGGCCGCGTCGGCCTTGAGGATCGCGCGCTCGACCGCGTCGTCGAGCCGCGGCGCCAAGGTCACGCGCTCCTCGCCGAAGATGTCGGCGGCGATCTCGGCCAGCTCGATCGCCGGCATGGACCGGGGCGTGCTGTTCTGCGTGCACACGATCTCGGCCATGACGGGCTCGAAGACCCGCAGCATCGACTCGACGTCCTTGTCGGCCATGACCCCGACGACACCCATCAGCGGGCTGAACGAGAACTCGTCCTGCACCGCCCGGATCGTGGCCTCGGCACCGTGCGGGTTGTGCGCGGCGTCGAGCAGCACGGTCGGGCTGCGGCGGACGACCTCGAGGCGTCCCGGCGATGTGACCCGCGCGAACGCGTCCCTCACCAGGTCGGCGTCGAGCTGCCGGCTGCCGGTGAAGGCCTCGACGGCCGCCAGGGCATACGCCGCGTTGTGCGCCTGGTGGGCGCCGTGCAGCGGCAGGAAGATGTCCTCGTAGGAGCCCGACAGCCCCTGCAGCTCGACCTGCTGGCCACCCAGCGCCGTCACGCGGGCGTTGACGCCGAAGTCGACCCCTTCCCGCAGCGCGATCGACCCGACGTCGAGCACGCGACGCATGAGGACGTCCATCACGGCTGGCTCCTGCTCGGCGAGGATCGTGTGCGAGCCGGGCTTGATGATCCCGGCCTTCTCCACCGCGATGATCTCGGGCCGGTCGCCCAGATAGCTCGCGTGATCGATCCCGATCGGCGTGATCACGGCGACCTGACCGTCGGCGACGTTGGTCGCGTCCCACGAGCCACCCATGCCGACCTCGACGACAGCGGCGTCGACAGGGGCGTCGGCGAACGCGGCGTAGGCCATCGCCACCACCATCTCGAAGTACGACAGCGGGTGCTGGGCCGAGTCGTCGACGATCTGCGCGTACGCCGCGACGTCCGCGAAGGCATCGACGAACAACGCCTCGGTCAGCGGCTCGCCGTCGAGGCTGATGCGCTCGGTCATCGACTGCAGGTGCGGGCTCGTGAACCGGCCCGTCCGCAGGTCGAGCGCCCGCAGGAGCGTGTCGATCATGCGGCTCGTGGACGTCTTGCCGTTGGTCCCGGTCAGGTGGATGACCGGGTAGGCGTGCTGCGGGTCGCCGAGGAGTCGGCACAGTGCCGCGATGCGATCGAGGGATGGCTCGAGACGGGTCTCGGGCCACCGGCCGAGGAGCGCGCGCTCGACCTCCGCGTATGTGGGTGTCATCGGTCCCATTGTCGCAGCACATCCGGGACCGTCCCGAACGGCTACAAGGTGTTCACACTGTCGGGACTTTCAGCCACTATGAAAAGCACTGACTTCCCGTGTCCCCAGACGCAGTGTTCAGGAGCTGCCATGAATCGGAGCATCGCCGGGTGGATCACCCACCACTGGATCAAGTGGGTCGTGCTGGCCCTGTCCCTGGTCGTGCTGGCCGTCATGGGCTCGTTCGGCGCCAAGCTCACGAGCGTTCAGGACAACGACATCGCGTCGTGGCTGCCAGGTGATGCCGAGTCGACCAAGGTCATCGAGCAGTCCAAGCAGTTCGCCGATCCCGACGACATCTCTGCCGTGATCCTCTACGTGCGCGACAGTGGCATCACGCCGGCCGACACGGCCAAGGCCATGGCCGACATCGAGCAGATCCGCAAGGTCCCGACGGTCTCCGACAACGTCACGGGCCCGGTCCCGTCGAAGGACGGCAAGGCGCTGCAGACCATCGCCACGATCCGCATGAGCGACGACGGCTGGGAGGACCTGCCAGACCGGGTCGACAACATCTCGGCGATCGCCGACCGTGACACCAACGGGCTCGACGTCAGCATCGCCGGACCCGCCGCGCTCGGTGCCGACCAGGCCGAGGCGTTCGCGGGCATCGACGGCATCCTGCTCCTCGCGGCGCTGGTCATCGTGTTCATCATCCTGCTGATCACCTACCGGAGCCTGCAGCTCGCCCTGCTCTTCCTGTTCTGCGGGGTCGGTGCCGTCTTCCTGGCCCAGGGGGCGGTCTACCTGCTGGCCAAGCACGCCGGCGTGACCGTCAACGGCCAGAGCGCCGGCATCCTCAGCGTCCTGGTGCTGGGCGCGGGGGTGGACTACGCCCTGCTGCTCGTGGCCCGCTACCGCGAGGAGCTGCACAACTACCAGGACCGGCACGAGGCGATGGCGCACGCCCTGCACCGGGCGGCGCCGGCCGTGCTGGCCAGCGGCGCCACGGTCATCATCGGCCTGCTGTGCCTGACGGTCGCTCAGATGAACTCGACCAGCAGCCTCGGCCCGGTCGGCGCGACCGGCATCGCGTGCGCGTTGCTGGTCATGATGGTCATGCTCCCGGCGCTGCTCGTGATCGTCGGGCGCTGGATCTTCTGGCCGTTCGTGCCCCACTTCGGTGACCCGCTGCGCACCAGCACGGGCGTGTGGGCGCGGGTCGGTCGGCGCATCGCCAGGGCACCGCGCAAGGTCTGGGTCGTGACGGTCCTGGCGCTCGTCGCGGTGTCCTTCGGAGTCGTCCAGCTCGACGCGACGGGCCTGACCAACGAGCAAAGCTTCACCAAGGAGCAGCCCTCGACGATCGCGGAGGACAAGCTCGCCGAGCACTTCCCCGGCGGCGCGGGCTCCCCCGTCGCGGTCATCGCCAACGGCGACCGCGTCGAGGAGGTCAAGCAGGTCTTCTCCGGGGTCCGGGGCATCGACCCGGACTCGGTCGTGGTCAAGAGCCCGGCCACGAGCCCCGCGGCGTACCTCGAGGGCACCCTGACCTCGGCCCCCGACTCGGAGGCGGCCTTTGCCACGGTGGAGCGCACGCGTGACGCGGTCCACTCGATCGACGGTGCGGATGCCCTCGTCGGTGGCAACACCGCGGTCAACAAGGACGTGCAGGAGGCCTCCGCGGAGGACAACTGGCTGATCATCCCGATCATCCTGCTCGTCGTCCTGGTGATCCTGGGGCTGCTGCTGCGTGCCATCGCGGCGCCCGTGATCCTGCTGCTGACCGTCGTGCTGTCGTTCGCCGCCGCGATCGGGATCAGCGCGCTGGTGTTCCGCCACGTGTTCGACTTCGCGGGAGCCGACTCGTCGTTCCCGTTGTTCGCCTTCGTGTTCCTCGTCGCGCTCGGTATCGACTACAACATCTTCCTCATGACCCGCGTGCGTGAGGAG
>JAOPXL010000086.1 GCA_025965175.1 Aeromicrobium sp. | reverse complement strand
CGAGCATTCCCTCGACGAGGGAGTCGATCACCTGCGCATAGGCCGCATCGTCACCCCCACGATCCCACGTCGGGGACAGTGGGTCCAAACCGAGCACGTCGAGCATCGAGCGTACGTCCGCCAGCGCAGTGGCCAGGTCGGCCGATCCGCCCGCCGCGAGCAGCGAGTTGCCCTCCGACATCCGCCCCTGCAGGACCGCCAGCGCGGCCGGGACGGACAGGTCGTCGTCCATCGCTGCGGCGAACGCAGCGGGCACGTCGCCGACCTCGCCGGGACCCGAGATCCGGGCAGCCCGGCGGACGAATCCCTCGATGCGCTGGAACGCCGTCGCGGCCTCGGCCAGCGACTCCTCGGAGAACTCCACGATCGAGCGGTAGTGCGACGCCGCGAGGTAGTAGCGCAGGTCGATCGGCCGTACGCGCTTGACGACCTCGCTGACCATCAGCGTGTTGCCGACCGACTTGGACATCTTGGCGCCGGACAGGTTGAGCATCGCGTTGTGCATCCAGAACCGGGCGAACCTCTGTCCCGCGGCGCGCGACTGGGCCAGCTCGTTCTCGTGGTGCGGGAAGCGCAGGTCGAGGCCGCCGCCGTGGATGTCGAACTCCTCGCCGAGGTACTTCGCCGCCATCGCCGAGCACTCGAGGTGCCAGCCGGGACGGCCGGGGCCCCACGGGGTCGGCCAGGAGGCGGACTCCGGGTCGCCCTCCTTGTACCCCTTCCACAGGGCGAAGTCCCGAGCGTCCCGCTTGCCCTCGGGCGGGGCGTCCTCGGCCGGCAGCATGTCGTCGACCTTCTGGTTGGACAGCTCGCCGTAGGACGGCCACGACCGGACGTCGAAGTAGACGTCCCCGGAGCCGTCGCTCGCGGCATACGCGTGACCGTTGTCGATCAGGGTCTGCATCATGGTGATCATCTCGGGCACGACGCCGGTGGCGCGCGGCTCGTACGTCGGTGGGATGCAGCCCAGCACTTCGTACGCCGCGTGGAGCGCCCGCTCGTTCTCGTAGGCCACCGCGAACCACGGACGATCCTGCTCGACGCCCTTGGCGAGGATCTTGTCGTCGATGTCCGTCACGTTGGCGACGATCGTGACGTCGAGGCCGGAGCGCTCGAGCCAGCGACGCAGCACGTCGAACACGACCTCCTTGCGGATGTGGCCGATGTGCGGCGGTCCCTGCACGGTCAGCCCGCAGTGGTAGATCGAGACCTGTCCGGGACGGACCGGGACGAGCTCGTGGATCTGCCGCGAAGCGGTGTCGTAGAGGGAAAAAGCCACGAGCCCAACCCTATCGGCTCCACGACCCCTCCCAGCCCTCGCACGCACGAGGTCCTGCCATCACTTCAGCCCCACGAGTCCCATCCGTCACCTATCATGGGTCGATGCGCCGCTCTCTTCCCCTGCTCGCCGCCACCGCGCTGCTCGCCGCCGTCCTGCTGCCGGCCACCTCCGCCGCGGCCGCCACCGACCAGACCCAGCTCAGTCGCTGGACGACGACGGCCGACTACGACAAGGGCAGCTCGAGCGGGCTCACGGGCTCGGCCGGCAACCTGACGATCGCTGCCAAGAAGACGACCCCCGTCTCGTACGACGACCCCCACGTCGCGGGAGGCGCCCAGAAGTTCGACTCCGGCACCTGGACCACCCCGTGGCAGAGCACCGGCTTCGCGGCCAAGTCGCTCGTGCCGTCGTGGAACGTCAGCGCGTCGGGCCGAACCTGGGCCCGGGTCGAGGTTCGCGTGCGCAGCGGCAAGACCGTCGGCAGCTGGGACACCGTCGCCCGGTGGGCGATCAACACGAGTGCCGTGGTGCGCTCGTCGTACTCCAGCCAGACCGACGACCTCGCGAAGGTCTCCACCGACACGATCGTGGCGAACGCCGGCAAGAGCTTCGACGGCTACCAGGTGCGGATCAAGCTGTTGCGTCCCGCCGGCACCACCGCGACGCCGACGCTGCAGTCGGTCAAGGCCGTGGCGGCGAGCTACCTGACCCGCACGGCCACCACCAGCGCGACGACGATGACCAAGGCCGTCGAGCTGGCGGTGCCCCGGTACTCGCAGATGATCCACGCCGGCCAGCTCCCGCAGTTCGGTGGCGGCGGCGAGGCGTGGTGCTCGCCGACCTCGACGTCGATGGTCATGCACTACTTCGGCGAGGGCCCGACGAAGACCGACTACGCGTGGTCCTCGCACGCCGAGTCCTGGGTCAACCACGCCGCCCGCTACACGTTCGACCAGCGCTACGACGGCACCGGCAACTGGCCGTTCAACACCGCGTACGCAGCGAAGTACTCGCTCGACACGTTCGTCACCCGGATGGCTTCACTGCGCGACGCGGAGGCGTTCATCAAGGCCGGCATCCCGGTCGTCGCGTCGGTCGCGTTCGGCAAGGGCCAGCTGACCGGCGCGCCGATCTCGTCGACCCCGGGGCACCTGCTGGTCATCGTCGGCTTCACCAAGACCGGGCAGGTCGTGGTCAACGACCCGGCCGCACCCAAGGCCTCCTCGGTCCGCCGGGTCTATCAGCGCGCCCAGCTCGAGAAGGCCTGGCTGCGAGGCAGCGGCGGCATCGCGTACGTCATTCGTCCGCCCGCCACGAAGCTCCCCAAGGACACCGCCCGCTGGTAGGTCAATCGACCGTCACGCCGATCCTCGGATAGCCCGTCGCCCCGTCCGGCAGCACGTCGGCGGTCTCGGCGGTCTGCGGCTCGCCGTCGGCGTTGGTCGCCCGCGCCTCGATCGTGTGGTCACCATCCTCGGCGTCCCACTCCCCCGTCCACTGGACCCAGGTGTCGACGGTGGGAGCGGTGCCGAGGGTCGCCTTGCGCCACGGTCCGCCGTCGACCCGGAACTCGACACCCGCGACCCCCACGTGCTGCGCCCATGCGACACCGGCGACCGTCACGGTGCCACTGCCGACGGTGGCCCCGTCGCGAGGCAGGTCGATCCGCGACTCGGTCTTGATCGGCCCGCGCTCGCCCCAGCCGTTCTGCGTCCAGTACGCCTCGAAGTCCGCGAACCTCGTGATCTCCCAGTCCGTGACCCACTTGGTCGCCGACACGTAGCCGTACAGTCCCGGCACGACCTGACGCACCGGGAAGCCGTGCGGGATGGGCAGCGGCTCGCCGTTCATCGTCAGGGCCAGCAGCGCGTCTCGGCCGTCGGTCAGGGCGTCGAGCGGCGTCCCGCAGGTCCACCCGTCGTCCGACGTCGACAGCAGCGCATCGGCTCTCTCCTGGACGCCGACCTCGTCGAGGATCCCCTTGATCGGCACCCCACCCCACACGGTGTTGCCGATCAGGTCGCCCCCGACCGGGTTGGAGACGCAGCAGATCGTGATCCACGCATCCCTCAGGCCACGGTCGACCAGGTCCTGGTAGGTCAGCGTCAGCTCGCGGTCGACCATCCCGTGGATCCGCAGGGACCAGTCGGCCGGGTCGATCAGCGGTGGCGAGAGGGCCGTATCGATGCGGTAGAAGTCGCGGTTGCCGGTGACCCACGGGTCCTGACCGTCGACCCCGAGGTCGGTGCCGGCTGGGGCGCCGACCGTACGGGACGGCAGTCGTAGGCCCGCCCGGGCCTGCTCGACGGCCCGGCGGCGGCGGTGGCGCACCGCGAGGACCTGGCTGGCCGCTCCGACGACGACCGTCGCGACGGCGATCACGGCGAAGGTACGGATGAAGGCGCGTCGGGAGGCGTCAGCGGGGGTCTCGCCACGGTCCCGCAGGAGCAGCTCGAGCACGCCCATCACGGCGACGCCACCGGCGACCGCCGCGAAGACTCCCTCCGGCGAGGCGTACGGGCGCGACAGGACCGAGGCAGCCGCCAGGACCGCGAGCGCGGCGACCAGCAGGCAGGCTGCGAGCCGGTGCGGGCGCCACCACGCGCCGGCGACGGCGCCCAGGATCACGATCGCGGCCACGACGCTCGCGACGGCGAGTGGTTTGTCGTTCGTGCCGACGACGCCGATGATCGACTCCGCGATCGGGCCTGGGGTCAGGGAGATGACGGACTGGCCGACCGAGACGATCGGCGACTCGCGGAGGTCCAGCAGGGCGGCCAGCCCTTCGCTCATCGCGATGCCCGCGGAGGCGGCCAGGACGCCGCACAGGGCAGCTACGGGAGATCTCACCGGTCCATCGTCGCTCGGATCGCCGGGGTCCGCCGACCGTACGGCATGATCGACCTGTGACATCTGCGCGCATCGGCATCGGCACCGACGTCCACCGGCTCGTGACCGGCCGCACGATGTGGCTCGCGGGGCTCCAGTGGCCCGACGAGGAGCAGGGGCTCGAGGGTCACTCCGACGGGGACTGCGCTGCGCACGCCATCGTCGATGCGGTCCTCGGCGCGGCGGGTCTCGGTGACATCGGCAGCCACTTCGGCACCGGCGACCCGGCCTGGTCCGGCGCGGCCGGCGTCGACTTCCTGGTCGAGACCGCCCGGCGGCTGCACGAGGCGGGCTGGAGCGTCGGCAACGTGTCGGTCCAGGTCATCGGCAACCGGCCCAAGATCGGGCCCCGGCGGGACCAGGCCCAGCGCGTCCTCGGCGACGCGGTCGGTGGCCCAGTCAGCGTCTCGGCCACGACGACCGACGGCCTGGGCCTGACCGGCCGCGGCGAGGGCATCGCTGCGATCGCCACCGCGCTGATCATCCCCCGCTGACCCGGGGGCGGTGCAAGAGTCGCGCTACCCAGCGGTGGACGGTGCAGGAGTCGCCTTACCCGGCCGCGTAGGGCGACCGGTGCACCGCCCACCGCTGCCCCGGCCGCGTAGGGCGACTCGCGCACCGCCCCAGTGGGGTCCCCGGAACGACGTCGTCCCCGGCCGCCAGAGGCAACCGGGGACGACGTGAACAGCGAAGAATCAGGAAGCGAGAACTTCGTCGAGGCGGGTCTCGGCCTTGTCCTCGTTGGTCTTCTCGGCGAGCGCGAGCTCGGAGACCAGGATCTGGCGCGCCTTGGCCAGCATCCGCTTCTCACCGGCCGACAGTCCGCGCTCGTGGTCGCGGCGCCATAGGTCGCGGACGACCTCAGCCACCTTCAGCACGTCACCGGAGTGCAGCTTCTCCAGGTTGGCCTTGTAGCGGCGGGACCAGTTGGTCGGCTCCTCCACGTGCTCGGCACGCAGCACTCCGAACACCCGCTCGAGCCCTGCCTCGTCGACGACGTCGCGAACCCCGACCAGATCAAGGTTGCACGCCGGAACGCGGACCACCAGATCGTTCTGCGAGACGATGCGCAGCACGAGGTAATCACGCTCCTCGCCCTTGATCGTCCGGGTCTCGATGTCCTCGATGACTGCAGCGCCGTGATTGGGATAGACAACCGTTTCGCCAACAGCAAAAGTCATTGAGAAATCACCCTTCGTAGACACCTAGAATACCACGCCTGACCGACAAGGACCCCTGTCGTTTCAGGCCCCGGGCCCCATAGCAGACGACGTGTCCGCAGGTCAAAGGCAATGTTCCCGGCCGGCTCGGATACGATCGACCCGGACCTACTGCCGCCCCGCACTCCACGACCGAAAGCAGTGAACTCGTGACCTCCGTACGCCGCCGCGCCCTGGCCGCCGCCGCCCTCGCCATGACAGCCGGTCTGACCCTCAGTGCCTGCGGCACCGGGTTCGGCGCACAGACCAACAAGGTCTACCAGCCGGCCGTGGGGGCCAACGCCCGCGGCGAGGTCGATGTCCTCAACGCGCTTCTCGTGGCCAATGCCGACGGCTCCGCCACGATCTCGGCCGGCGTCGTCAACAACGGGGACCAGGAGCAGTCGCTGTCCTCGGTCACCGTCACGACCCTGGACGACCAGGAGCTCGAGGTCGCGAGCACCGACAAGCCCGTCACGCTGACGCCCGACGTCTTCAACGCGATCGGCGGCGCGAGCGACGCCGGACGGTTCCGGGTCGTCAAGGGCGCCGACGCCGGGCTCTATGTCAAGGTCACCTTCACGTTCTCCGACTCCTCGCCCGTCACGATCGAGGCGCCCGTCGTGGCCCGCACCGCCGAGTACGAGTCCATCGGCGGCGTCAACGGGATCGCCGCGGACGAGGCTGCCGACAAGGCCGCGCAGGCTGAGTCCGATGCTGCCGGCGCGGAGGCCGAGCAGGGCCCCACCGAGCAGGCCAACGACCAGTAGGTCCGCCCCCGTACGTACGGACGAACCCCCCGCTGGCCCGGTGCAGCGGGGGGTTCGTCCGTACGTATGACCTAGGTCAGCTGGCCCGTGACGAGGTAGACGACCCGGCGGGCCATCGACACCGCGTGGTCGCCGATGCGCTCGTAGTAGCGGCCGAGGAGGGCGACGTCGACCGCCGGCTCCACACCGTGGTCCCAGGAGTCCCCCAGCAGCGTGCGGAACAGGTCCTTGCGCAGAGTGTCCATCTCGTCGTCCTCGGTCTCCAGCTGCGCCGCCGCGGCGACGTCACGGTTCGCGACGATGCGGGAGGCAGAGTCGATCATCGAGTCGGCGACGGCCGCCATCGCGACGATCGTCGGGTGCAGGCTCAGCGGCACCGCCGAGTCCGGCATCCGGCGCCGGGCGATCTTGGCGACGTGCACCGACAGATCACCCATCCGCTGCAGGTCGGCGAGCATCCGCAGCGTCGCGACCAGCTGGCGCAGGTCGGTCGCGACGGGCTGCTGGGTCGCCAGGAGCAGGAGCGCCCGCTCCTCGATCGTCTCGGTGGCCTCGTCGATGTCCTTGTCGCCGTCGATGACGGACTCGGCGACGTGGACGTCTGCCTCAAGGAGTGCCTTGGTCGCTTGGGCGACGGCACGGCGGACGGTCCCGGTGAGGTCCACCAGGTCGTCGACGATGGCGTCGAGCTGTTCGTAGTACTGATCACGCATGTCTGCCACCCTAAGGAGCCGCGGTGAACGGACGACGACCCACGGTGAACGGGGCGTGAACGCCAGCCGAAAGCCCTGTCGCTGGCTGCCTTGCGTGCGCGTCACGGCGATCCGGGCCCCTAACATCGAACCTGTGGATACCAGTGCAGGGGTGTTGATCGCGGGAGCGATCGGTGGCGTCATCGGCGCCATGGTCACCTATCTGTGGCGCTTCGACGAAAGGCGACAGCAGACCGTGGAAGAGCCAACGCCGGCGGTGCCCCCCGGCGCCGATCTGGTGCTGTCGGTGCTGTCCTCCTCGGCCGTCCTGGTCGACTCGTCCGACACCGTCGTCAACGCCTCCGCGCCCGCCGTCGCGATGGGCATCGTGCACGACAACCGGCTCGAGCCCGAAGAGCTCATGTCACTGGTCCGCCAGGTGCGCCGCGACGGCCAGGTCCGCGAGGCCGACGTCTCGCTGCAGCCGCGCCGCGGGACCACGTCCTACGTCCACGCGCGGGTCGCGCCCCTGACCTCGCGGCTGATCCTCGTCCTGGCCGACGACCGCACCCGCGAGCACCGGGTCGAGTCGATCCGTCGCGACTTCGTCGCCAACGTCAGCCACGAGCTCAAGACCCCCGTCGGCGCCCTCAACCTGCTGGCCGAGGCAGTCGGGGAGGCCAAGGACGACCCCGAGGCCGTCGTCCGGTTCTCCTCGCGCATGCACCAGGAGAGCGAGCGCCTGACCCGCCTGGTGCAGCAGATCATCGACCTGTCCCGCCTGCAGAACGACGTCCTCAGCGACGACGCCACGACGATCAAGGTCGGCGAGCTCGTGTCCGAGGCCTGCGAGCACTCCGCGACCGACGCCGAGCACAAGGACATCGCCATCGTCACGTCGGTCGAGGCGGACCTGTACGTGCACGGCCACCGCGCCCAGCTCCACGCCGCTGTCAGCAACCTGGTCGAGAACGCCGTGACGTACAGCCCCGAGGGCTCGCGCGTCACCGTCACGGCCCAGCGCGACGGCGAGGAAGTACGTCTGACGATCGCCGACAACGGCATCGGCATCCCCGGCGAGGAGCTCGACCGGATCTTCGAGCGGTTCTACCGTGTCGACCCGGCGCGCGCCCGCGCGACGGGGGGCACGGGACTGGGGCTCTCGATCGTCAAGCACGTCGCCGCCAGCAACGGCGGCTCGGTCGAGGTGTGGAGCGAGCAGGGCCTCGGCTCCTCGTTCACCCTGGTCCTGCCGTCCCACCTGAACGACATGAATGAGGAGCACGCGTGACGAAGGTACTGGTCGTCGAGGACGAGCCGAGCTACAGCGAGGCGCTGTCGTACGTCCTGCGCAAGGAGGGGTTCGACGTCGCCATCGCCGAGACCGGGCCCGACGCGCTGACCGAGTTCGACCGCGGTGGTGCGGACATCGTCCTGCTCGACCTGATGCTCCCCGGCCTGTCCGGGACCGAGGTGTGCCGGGCGCTGAGGCTGGTCTCGTCCGTGCCGATCATCATGGTCAGCGCCAAGGACACCGAGGTCGACAAGGTCGTCGGCCTCGAGCTCGGCGCCGACGACTACGTCACCAAGCCGTACTCCCCGCGTGAGCTCGTCGCCCGCATCAAGGCCGTGCTGCGACGCGGCACTACCGACGACGTCGACGAGAACCCCTCGCTCGAGTCGGGTCGGGTCCGGATGGACGTCGACCGGCACCTCGTGACGATCGACGGGTCCGAGGCGAAGTTCCCGCTCAAGGAGTTCGAGCTCCTGGAGTTCTTCCTGCGCAACCCTGGTCGGGTCCTGACACGTGGTCAGCTCATCGACCGGGTGTGGGGCGCGGACTACGTCGGCGACACCAAGACGCTCGACGTCCACGTCAAGCGGTTGCGCGCCAAGATCGAGCCTGACCCCGCCAATCCCACGACGCTGACGACCGTGCGGGGGCTGGGGTACAAGTACGACTCGTAGGTCTTGGGGTTGGGGGCTCCCGCCGTTCGCTTGCTTGACTTTCGTCTCGAGGCCCTCACCAGCGCACGCAAGTCGGTTGTCGACCATCGGCGAGCGCATTCTCAGACGGCTCGCGTCGCGCCTTCGGCTCGTCGACGGTCCACAACGGCCTCGCGAGCTCGGCGCCCTTCCGTAGCGACCTTCAGATCTCAAGGCCTAGGGTTCAGCGAGCCTGGGAGGTCGCGGCGCCTCAGCGGCCTTGGTTGGCTACCGCCGCGATCGCGGCCTTGGCGGCTTCGGGGTCGAGGTACTGGCCGCCCTTGACGGTGGGCTTGAGGTCGGCGTCGAGCTCGTAGACCAGCGGGATCCCGGTGGGGATGTTGAGGCCGACGATGTCGTCCTCGCTCACGCCGTCGAGGTGCTTGACCAGGGCGCGCAGCGAGTTGCCGTGGGCCGTCACCAGCACGACCTTGTCGTCGAGCAGGTCGGGGACGATCGAGTCGTACCAGTAGGGCAGCATCCGGTCGAGCACGTCGGCGAGGCACTCGGTACGCGGCAGCAGCTCGTCGGGCAGGGTGGCGTAGCGGGCGTCCTCGGCCTGGCTGAACTCGTCGTCGTCGGCCAGGGCCGGCGGCGGGACGTCGTACGACCGGCGCCACGTCATGAACTGCTCCTCGCCGTACTGCGCCAGCGTGGCCTTCTTGTCCTTGCCCTGCAGCGCACCGTAGTGGCGCTCGTTGAGCCGCCACGACCGCTTGACCGGGATCCAGTGCCGGTCGATGCCGTCGAGGACGATCTGCGACGTGCGGATCGCGCGGCGCAGCAGCGAGGTGTGCGAGACGTCGGGGGCCAGGCCCGCCTCGGCCAGCATCGTGGCGCCCTTGTGGGCCTCCTCGACACCCTGCTCGTTGAGGTCGACGTCGACCCATCCGGTGAACAGGTTCTTGGCGTTCCACTCGCTGTGGCCGTGACGCAGCAGGATCAGGGTGCTCATGCCGCCGAGCCTATCGTTCAGGCCTCGGGCGCGGCGGAGCCCTTCCACTCGGTGTAGATGTGGTGCAGCGCCTGCACGTAGTCGTTCTGCGACTGGATGCCGGTCAGCGTCCACTGACCCTCGACCGCGACGTACGGCAGCTGGGTGACCCCGAGAGATCGCCCGGTCTCGACCTGCGTGCGGACCTCGTCGGCGTACTCGGTGCTGGCCAGCAGTCCCTCCGCGGTCTCGAGCTCGAGCCCCACCAGCGCCGCCCGCGTCGCGAGCGTGAAGTGGTCCCCGATGTCGGCGCCCTCGAGGAAGTGCGCGCGCCACAGCTGGTGGGCGAGGTCGCGCTGGAACCCGGGGCCGGACTCGTCGGCCCAGGTCAGCAGCCGCCACGCGTCGAACGAGTTGGCCTGCACGGCCTCGTCGAAGTTGAGGTCGATGCCGGTGATCCGGGCCGCCGCGGTGACCTGCGCGTTGATCAGCTCGACCTTGTCGCGGCTCCCGAGCCGCTCGTCGAGGGCCTCCATCAGGAGGCGCCCCTCGCTCGGCTCGTCGGGCTCGGTCTGGAACGCGCGGAACGTCAGCTCGACCGGCTCCCCCGTCAGGATCGAGAACATCGCCGCGGCGCGCTCGAACCGGGTCGAGCCGATGTACGCCCAGGGGTCCGTCACGTCGGCGAACACGATGACCTTCACGGCCCCAACGCTACGGGAGGCGCGGTGACCGGCGACGGGATCCCCGTCAGAACGGTCGGTGTGTCCCGAACGTGCGCTGCCAGTAGGTCAGCGCCGCGTTCGCCGCCCCCACCACACCCAGCACCAGGGTGTGGTCGCCCGTCCCGTCACGTGGGAAGTGTCGTGCCACCGCTCACGGGTGTGCGGGTCAGGGCTTGAGATGCTTGAACGCGTCGAGGTTGCGGGTCGACTCACCGCGCGACTCGCGCCACTGCCACTCCTTGCGGATCGACGTGGCGAAGCCGAGCTCGAGGATCGTGTTGAACGACTCGTCGGCGTACGTCAGCACCGCCCCCAGGATCCGGTCGAGCTCGTCGGCCGTCACGGCCTCCAGCGGCAGGCGCCCGTCGAGGTAGATGTCGCCGGCCGAGTCGACCGCGAACGCGACGCCGAACATTTTCAGGTTGCGCTCGAGCAGCCAGCGGTAGACGACCTGGTGGTTCTCGTCGGGGTTGCGGGCGACGAACGCGTGGATGCCGAGCGCGTGCCGGCCGATCTCGAGGCGGCACGTCGTCTGCAGCTTGCGCTCGCCCGGGAGAGTCACCTCGAACGTGCCGGGCTGGTGCTCGGTGTAGGCCAGCTCGGACGCCTCCAGCGTGTCGACGATCCTCTGACGGACATCAGTGGTCATGCCAGTACCTCCGTGGGAAACGCACGACATGGAGACGCCGGCATGACGCCCCCATTGTTCGCTCGCTGGCGCTCGCTCATGAATGGGCCTCTCGGTGGGCGTCGAGGGCTTCGCGGTAGACGGTCAGCGTGCGGTCCGCGGTGACGTCCCAGCCAAATCCCTCGGCGTGACGGACGGCCTTCTGGCTCATGGCCTCGCGGAGGTCGGGGTCGGTCAGCAGCGGGTGGATCGCGCGGGCGTAGTCGACCGGGTCGTGCCCGTCGATGAGGACGCCCGTGACGCCGTCGGACACCGCGGTCGACAGCCCGCCCACGTGGGCGGCGACGACCGGCGTGCCGCAGGCCTGGGCCTCGATCGCGACCAGGCCGAAGGACTCGTTGTGCGACGGCACGCACACGACGGACGCTGCGGCGTACCAGTCGGCGAGCTCTCGTTGGCTCACGGTCGGCACGAACCGCACGACGCCGCCCAGGCCCAGGTCGTCGCTGAGGTCGGTCAGCGCCGACGGCTGGTCGAGGCCCGAGCCCGACGGCCCGCCGACGATCGCGACGACCAGGCGCTCGCGCAGCGACGGATCCAGTGCCAGCATCTCGGCGGCGGCCTTGAGCACGACGTCCGGGGCCTTGAGCGGCTGGATCCGCCCCGCGAACAGCAGCAGGGCGGTGTCCGGCGCGATCCCCAGTGACCGCCTGGCCTCGTCCTGCCGGCCGGCCCGGAAGACCTTGACGTCGACCCCCGGGTGAACGACCGCGACCCGGTCCGGCTCCGCGGCGTACAGCTCGATGAGCTCGCGGCGCTCCTCGGCGGTGTTGGCGATCAGCCGGTCCGCGAGGCGGACGATCTCCTCCTCGCCGTAGATGCGGCCGATCGGCTCGGCCGCGTCGCCGTCGGCGAGCATCGCGTTCTTGACCTTCGCCATGGTGTGCATCGTGTGGACGAGGGGTACGTTCCACCGTTCGCGCGCGACCGTGCCGACCTGCCCCGACAGCCAGTAGTGGGAGTGGACCAGGTCGAAGTGTCCCGGCTCCCGCTCGACCTCGGCGCGCAGGACGTCGCGCACGAATGAGCACAGCTGGGAGGGCAGGTCGTTCTTCTCGAGCCCCTCGAACGGGCCGGCAGCGACGTGGTGCACCGTGATCCCCGGCTCGGCGTCGACCGTCGGGGGCTGGTGCCGGGACGTCGCCCGGGTGAAGATCTCGACCTCGATGCCGCGGGAGGCGAGCTGACGGGACAGCTCGAGGACGTACACGTTCATGCCGCCCGCGTCGCCGTTGCCCGGCTGCTCGAGCGGCGAGGTGTGCGCCGAGAGCATCGCGATCCGCTGGAGCATGGGCAGCCTGCCTTTCGGGTCCATCGTCTCACCCGGGGCCCACCCCGCCATGTGCAGTGCTCCGCAGCGGGCACCCGGACGGGATCTGAGACGATGGCGCCATGCCCACAGCAGTCGTGACCGGAGCCAGCAGCGGCATCGGCGCCGCCACCGCCAGATCGCTCGCCACCGCCGGATACCACGTGTTCTGCGCCGCACGCCGGCGCGACCGGGTCGAGGCCCTCGCCGCCGAGATCGGCGGCACCGCGGTGGTCTGCGATGTGACCGACGAGACCCAGGTCGTCGCGCTCGCCGCGACCGTGGGCTCCTCGCTCGACCTGCTGCTCAACAACGCCGGCGGCGCGATCGGCACCGATCCGGTCGAGTCCGCCGACGCCGACGACTGGCGCCGGATGTACGAGGTCAACGTCATCGGGACGCTGCTGGTGACCCGGGCGCTGCTGCCCGCCCTCGTCGCGAGCGGTGCCGGGACGATCGTCAACCTCGGCTCGACCGCGGGCCACTTCCCGTACGAGGGCGGTGGCGGCTACGTGTCGGCCAAGCACGGGGTCGCGGCGATGACCGAGACGCTGCGCCTCGAGCTCAACGGCCGGCCCGTCCGGGTCACCGAGATCGCGCCGGGCATGGTCCGCACCGACGAGTTCGCGCTCAACCGCTTCGCCGGCGACGAGTCGCGGGCCGATGCGGTCTACGCCGGGGTCCGCGAGCCACTCGTCGCTGAGGACATCGCGGACGCGATCACCTGGGTCGCGACCCGTCCGGCCCACGTCAACATCGACCTCATGGTGCTCAAGCCGTTGGCCCAGGCCGCGGCGCACAAGGTGCACCGCGAGCTCTGAGGCCCCGGCTCAGCCGGCCGAGCCCTCCAGGTCATCGCGCAGCACCCGCTTGAGCAGCTTGCCGGACTGGTTGCGCGGCAGCTCGTCGACCAGGTGGACGTGCTTGGGGACCTTGTAGCCCGCCAGGCTCTGCCGGGCGTGGGCGATCAGCTCCTCGGGGGTGACCTGTGCCTTCGTCACGACGACCGCCGTGACGGCCTCGATCCACCGCTCGTCCGAGGTGCCGATGACCGCGACCTCGGCGACGGCGGGGTGCGAGTAGATCGCGTCCTCGACCTCCCGGGAGGCCACCAGCACGCCACCGGTGTTGATGACGTCCTTGATGCGGTCGACGACCGTCAGGTAGCCCTGCGCGTCGACCCTGACCAGGTCGCCGGAGTGGAACCAGCCGTTGCGGAACGCCGCGGCGGTCTCCTCGGGGTTGCCCCAGTAACCCTCGCACAGCTGCGGGGAGCGGTAGAGGACCTCGCCGGCCTCCCCCACCGGGACGTCGGACCCGTCCTCGGCGACGACCCGGATCTCGACGAACAGGACCGACCGGCCGCAGGACTCCGCCCGCTCGGCGTGCTCCTCGGGACGCAGGACGGTCGCGAGCGGACCGATCTCGGACTGCCCGAAGCAGTTCCAGAAGCCGAGCCCGGGCAGTGCCTCCTGCAGACGTACCAGCACGGGCTGCGGCATGATCGACGCCCCGTAGAACGCCTTACGCAGGCTGCGGAGGTCCCGCGTCGCGAAGTCGGGGTGCTGCGACAGGGGCACCCACACCGTCGGCGCGAGGAACAGTGACCGCAGGCCGCGCTCCTCCACGAGCCGAAGGATCTCGGGGATGTCCGGCACCTCCATCAGGTGGTTGGTTGCGCCGACCGCGAGATAGGGCAGGAGGAACACGTGCATGCCGGCCGAGTGGTAGAGCGGCATGGGGTGCAGCGGCTCGTCGGACTCCGCGTAGTCCAGCGCGACGATCGCCGAGACGTACTCGTGCACCAGCGCGCGGTGCGTCATCATCGCGCCCTTGGGCTGGGACGTCGTGCCGGAGGTGTAGAGCAGCTGGACGAGATCGGTGTCGGTCACCTCGACGTCCAGTGCGGGCACGGGTCCGTGGGACGCCCGGTCGAGCAGGGACCCGTCCTCGTCGCGCAAGGGCAGGACGATCTCGACCACGATCCCGGCGGCCTCGAGCGCCGGCTGCAGCGTCGGGTCGACCAGCACGGCCCGGGCGCCGGAGTCCTCGACGAGGTAGGACAGCTCGCCACCGGTCAGGGCGTAGTTGATCGGGACGTGCACCAGGCCGGCGCGGGCGCAGCCGAGATAGGCCAGCAGGTACGCATCGGAGTTGCGTCCATAGGTTGCGACCCGGTCGCCGTGCTGGAGACCCAGGTCCAGCAGGACCTGCGCGGCACGGGTGACGGCGACGTCGAGCTCGGCGTAGGTCCAGGTGCGGTCCGCGAACAGCAGGGCCGTGCGGTCCGGGTGACGGGCGGCGCTGCGTTGCAGCGTCCCGTCGACGGTGCTGGCGCGACTGACGGACATACGACCTCCTGGTGGGCGGCCCGGGCAGCCACCGGAGCGTCCAACCTAGTGGGCCGGGTCACACGAGGACGACGAAGCCCCCGCCGGATCCGGCGGGGGCCTCATCGATCACTGTCGGTCAGTGATTCAGTGCATCATGATCGGCGGGGTCGCGCCGTCCTCGTTGTCCAGCAGGTGCGACTTCTCGCGCTTGCGCGGAAGGAAGGCCACCGGCACCAGGGTCACAACCAGCACGAAGAAGGCGACCCAGTAGGACGACGCGAAGGCATCGGCCAGGTCCTGGAAGCCCTGCTGCAGCACGGCGCCCGAGGCGTCGAGCGCCTGGACGAGCTGGCTGCCCTGCTCGGTGTGCGAGCCTGCCGCGAGCTGCGCGGCTGTGAGCCCCCCGTCGACGCCCGGGAGCTCCTCCGAGCCCGCGATGATGTCGCCGCTCTTCATCGCATTGGTCAGGACGACCGAGATCGTCGCGATGCCGGTGGCGCTGGCCACCTGCTGCGTCACGTTGAGCAGCGTCGAGCCACGAGCGACGTCGGACGCCTTCAGGGTCTTGAGCGCCGAGGTGAACAGCGGCATCATCGTCGCGCCCATGCCAAGGCCGGTCACGAACAGCCACCCCATGATGGTCCAGTCGGACGTACCGGGATCGGTGTTCTGCGCCAGGCCGAAGATGCCGACCAGGATCCCCACGAAGCCGAACGGGACGATGCGCCCCACCGGCATCTTGTCGGTCAGCGCACCCGCGACCGGCATCGTCAGCATCGCGCCGATGCCCTGGGCCGCGATGAGCAGACCGGCCTTCTTGACCGAGTAGCCGTCGACCTGCTGGAAGTAGGTCGGGACCAGCAGCAGAGCGCCGAAGAACGCCGCCGCGAACAGGAACATCGTGATGACCGAGACCGTGAGGTTGCGGTCCTTGAACAGGCGCAGGTCCAGCAGCGGGTGCTGGGGCTTGAACGACCAGAAGACGAACGCGCCGATCAGCAGCACACCGACGATCGCCGGCAGCAGGACCTTGGTGGCCATGACGGTGCCCTCTGCCGGGATCGACGAGACGCCGTAGAGCAGCGCTGCCAGACCCGGTGACAGCAGGATCATGCCGATGACGTCGAGCGACTCGCTCGGCTCCGGCGCGTCCTTCGGCAGCACGCGCGCGGCGTACACCAGACCGATCAGGCCGATCGGCAGGTTGATCAGGAAGACCCAGTGCCACGAGGCCGCATCGATCAGGATGCCACCGAGGATCGGGCCCATGATCGGGCCGAGCAGCATCGGCACGCCGAGGATCGCCATCAGACGACCCATGCGGTGCGGGCCGGCGGCCTTCGTCATGATCGTCATGCCGAGCGGCATCAGCATGCCGCCGCCGAGGCCCTGGAGGACACGGAAGCCGATGAGGGCCTCGATGTTCCACGCCGTCGCGCACAGCAGCGAACCGATCGTGAACAGTCCGATCGCGGTCATGTAGAGGCGCTTGGTGCCGAAGCGGTCCGCGGCCCAGCCGGTCAGCGGGATGACCGCCGCCAGCGCCAGCATGTACGCCGTCGCGGTCCATGCGACGGTCGAGTAGGCAAGCGGCTCGCCGTTGGTCGACAGCTCGGTCTGGAACGTCGGCAGCGCGACGTTGACGACCGTGACGTCGAGAATCGACATGATCGCGCCGAGGACGACGACCCCGGCGATCTTGAGCAGATCCGGAGTGATCCGATCATCGAGTGGTTCGACCTGGTAGGTCATAGGCAGTGCTCCTGGTTCTTGCGCGGGCGAAGGGTGCCGCCCGCAAGGATGTCGGACAGGACGCGATGCAGGTCGTCGCGCTGGCCGGGGGGCAGGTCGGCGGTGAAGGCCTTGATCGACTCACGCTTCGCGTCGATGTGGCTGACGGCGAGCTTCTCGCCGACCGGGGTGAGGGAGACGAGCTTGACCCGTCGATCCTCGAGACTCTCGCGGCGCTCGACGACGTCGAGCTGGAGGAGCTGGTCGACGTTGCGTCCCGTCGCGGCGTCGGACAGACCGATCTTCTCGGCGATCGAGTGGATCGACATCGGCTGGCCCGTCTTGGCGAGCAGGAACAACGTACGGGCCTGGGAGAAGGACAGGTCGAGCTCGACCATGGCGTCCATCCCGTCGGCCTCTGCAAGATTCATCATGCGCATGACGAAGTCCTCGAGGGTCTCGTAGAGCTCGTCGGGTGTGGGCACGCACCAATACTAATGTTTGCGCAACCTTTGATCAAATGAAATGTTTGTTAACGCGCAATGACCACGACGGGTCAGGTCACGGACACCGAATTCGTCCTGCGGGCGTGCCACGCGTAGAATGTCAAGGCTCCGTGTTTCGTGAGCATTCCCCACGCTTAGGACATTTTTTCGTATGCCCATTCGCTCCGACCTGCGCAACGTCGCAATCGTCGCCCACGTCGACCACGGCAAGACAACCCTGGTCGACGCCATGCTCCAGCAGCAGGGAAGCTTCGACGAGCACCACCAGCTCGCCGAGCGTGCCATGGACTCCGGTGACCTCGAGCGCGAGAAGGGCATCACGATCCTCGCGAAGAACACCGCCGTCCGCTACAACGGCCCCGGCTCGCCCGACGGCGGCGTCACCATCAACATCATCGACACCCCAGGCCACGCCGACTTCGGTGGCGAGGTCGAGCGCGGCCTGTCGATGGTCGACGCCGTCATCCTGCTGGTCGACGCGTCGGAGGGCCCGCTCCCCCAGACCCGCTTCGT
>JAOPXL010000104.1 GCA_025965175.1 Aeromicrobium sp. | reverse complement strand
CGACGCTGTCTCCCACGGAAACGACCTCGTTGGGGTCGACGTCGTGCTTGATGGAGAGCTCGCGGGAGGGGATGACACCTTCGGTCTTGTAGCCGATGTCGAGGAGGACCTCGTCACGATCGACCTTCACGATGATGCCTTCGACGATGTCGCCGTCGTTGAAGTACTTGATGGTCAGGTCGATGGCGGCGAGGAAGTCTGCCTCAGAGCCGATGTCGTTGATCGCGACCTGGGGTGCCACGTGGGCGATGCTGCTAGTCATATAGGAGTTGCTCCGTTGGATGGGTGGAATTGTCGGGCACGTCTGACAGCCCTTGGATCGTGAGAATGCCGGGGGAATTCTCCCTGGCGCGGCACGAGCACGGGCCTGCTCTGTCCGAGGTACGTACAGGCCATCAGCGCACCATCAAGCCTACGGGACCACCCCGCTGGGGGGATAGCCGGGTCGCCCCCGAAGTTCCGCCGTGTCAGGCGGGCGACAGGAAGGCGCTGAGCGCGAGGGCGTACGGCTCGACGTCGGCCGTGCCCATCGTCTCGCGCGCCGAGTGCATCGCCAGCTGCGGGGCACCGACGTCGACTGTCAGCATGCCGGTGCGAGCCGCGCTGAGCGGTCCGATCGTCGAGCCGCAGGGCAGGTCGGCGCGGTGCTCGTAGCGCTGCAGAGGGACACCGGCCTGCTCGCAGGCACGCACGAAGTGGGCCGTACCGGGAGCGTCAGTGGCGTAGCGCAGGTTGGGGTGCAGCTTCAGCACCGGTCCGCCGCCGATCGCGATGTGGTGCAACGGCTCGTGCCTGTCGGCGTGGTTGGGGTGCGTCGCGTGCGCCATGTCCCCCGACGCGCACACCGAGGCGGCGATGGCCCGGTGGTAGTCGTCGCGTCTGCCGCCGGCGGCGAGGACGATGCGTTCCAGCGCCGTCGCCAGGAGATCTGACTGCGCCCCACGCTCGGAGGTGCTGCCGACCTCTTCGTGGTCGAACAGTGCCAGCACGGGTCGGACGCCCGGCGTCGGCTCGGCAGCCAGGAGAGCGCGCAGGCCTGCGAAGCACGTGACTTGGTTGTCGAGCCGCGGCGCGCTGACGAGGTCGCTTGCCGCGCCGATCAGCGCGCTGGACTGGGTGTCGTGGGTCATGAGCTCGAAGCCGACGACGTCCCGCTGCGCCACACCTGCTCGCTCCGTCACGAGGTCCAGGAACGTGCCACTCGCCGCCGACCACAGGCCGTTGAGGTGGCGCTGCGGATCGACCTCGACACCCTTGCGGTCCGCCGAGAGGTGGATCGCGAGCTGCGGCACCCGCAGGACGGCCTCCTCGATATGGACCAGGACGTCGGTGCCGTCACGGAGCGAGAGGCGACCGGCGATCCCGAGGTCGCGGTCCAGCCACGAGTGCAGCCACGCACCGCCGTACGGCTCCAGCGCCACGACGCCGAGCCCCTCCGGTGCCAGGTCGTGCCGCTGCTTGAGCCGCAGGTTGGGGCTGTCGGTGTGTCCTCCGACGACACGGAACGCATCGGACGGGGCGTCGCTCGCTGACGTGGACCACGCGACGAGTGATCCGCCGCGGACGACGTAGAACTCCCCCGGCTGCGTCGGCCAGGCGTCCCGCTCGTCGAGGCGACGGTAGCCCGCGGCGTCGAGCTCGGAGGCCACGGTGCGACACACGTGGAACGGCGTCGGGGAGGCGTCGATGAAGCTGCAGAGTTCGGCGGCGGGAGCGATGGTCACGACCGTCAGCCTAGTGGTGGCGGACGCACGAACGCCCCGACCCGGAGGTCGAGGCGTTCGTGGTGGAGGGCTGCGAGCTCACTTCGTGAGCTGCACCCCGTCCGCATTCCGCTTGTGATCCGAGAGGTCCTTGTGAGCCGAGGACGAGTCGTGACGGCCGCCACGACGAATGAACACTCCGAGACCGATGAGGATGACTCCGAGGATGAGGCCGCCGAGCGGGACAGTCGTCTTGACCGCCGCGAGCAGCTTGGACTTGCCCTCGTAGTCGTTGACGTTCTTGGTCACGTTGGCGTCGGTGTACGCCAGCGTGGCCTTGGTCGTGGTCAGGACACGCTCGCCATCGAGCTCGAGGTAGTTGTCCTGGGCCGTCCGGCCCCAGATCACGACCCCGGTGACGGGCTCGACGCTGTAGTCCGTCACGCTCGAGTAGATTTGGTCGGCCGTCACGGTCGACGCCTTCTCGTCGATCAGCGAACCGGGAACGTCGATCGTGCCCGTCTTGATCGGGGCGATGGTCTGGCGGTACTTGTAGACCTTCAGACCCTTGACCGTGCCCTCGCCGACGTACTTGGCCGGCGTGGCCTTGCGCAGCGTGCCGTCCCAGAACTGGTACGTCTTCTTCTGCGCGTCGAAGGGGAACTTGAAGTAGAGCCCCTTGAAGTCACCCGGGGCGACCTCCTTGCCGTCCGCAACGGACCTGGTGTCCTCGTAGGACACAGCCTCACCGGTGTTGCGGTCGAACGCCACGCGGTCGTTGGTGGCGCTCAGGGCCGTCTCGCCGCTCGCGAAGTCGAACGTCGGCTTGTCGGTGCTGTCGTAGATGTCCCAGATCGCGACATCCTTGCCGAGCTCCTTGCTGGCCTTCTTGCTGCCCTCGACGTCACCGCGGACGGCCTTGACGTTCTTCAACGGGCCGTTCGTGATCTTGAGGCCGGCGGCCGCGTCCAGGTACTCGGCGTCGGCGCCGGGTGCCGTCTGAGCCGTGCTGGTCGCGTCCTGGTTCAGAGGCACGACGGCAAGCTGGTCGTACATGTAGAACTTCGACAACGCCGCCAGCGCGATCAAGAATGCTCCGAGGAACAGTGCAACTGTCCCCATTTTTCTTCCCACAGTGGGCTCCCTCCACTAAGTATCGCCTCAAGGTACCAGTGAGTAGGGTCACTCCTGTGCGCCTCGGCTGGGCGCGCGGCCGACCGTCTGGGCCATGACCTGGCCCACCTGTGTGACACCATCGATGGTTGTGAGCACCACTGTCATGACGCCGCTGCGGGCCCTGATCCCGGCAGATCTGCCGACGGCTCATCGCGTGCGTCTGACGGCGTACACCATGATCGTGGTGCACCTGGCCTTCAAGGCCTGGGTCGTGCTGCCTGCCTGGTTCTACAGCGACGATTTCAGGTTCATCGAGGACGCCCGGACCCGCGGGCTGACGATCGACGCGCTGTTCACACCCCACGACAGCCAGCTCATGCCCGTCGGCATCGCGATCTCCTGGGTCGTGGCGCAGGCGGACGGCTACTCGTGGCTGCTCGCGGCCGGCATCACGTTGGTGCTGCAGGCGGTGGCCGCGCTGAGCTGTCTGCTGATGCTGCGGACCCTGTTCGGTCTCCGCTGGGGGATCCTGGTCCCGCTGGGACTGTTCGTTGCTTCGCCGATGGGCCTGGAGGCCGGCGTCTGGTGGGCCGCCGCGCTCAATGCGATCCCGATGCAGATCGCGTTCTTCCTGCTCGTCACGTACGTCGTGCTGTGGGCCAGGGAGCGCCGCGCGCGGTGGGTGCTCGCCGCGGCCGGAGCCATTGCCCTGGGTGTCCTGAGCGGACCCCGCGGGCTCGCGATGGCCGTGCCCGTCACCTGCTTCATCGCGCTGTTCCTCACCCACGGCCCGTGGTGGCGTCGGCCATATGACATCGTGCGTCAGCACCTGCTCCTGGCTGTGCCGCCGCTGCTGATCTTCGTCGGTTACCTGGTGGTCTACCTGCGCTCCACCCCCGCACCTGTGGAGTCAAGCGGCGAGGCCCCTGCACTGGCGCTGCTGCGGAACCTGCTGATGGGTTCGTGGGCGCCCTCGGTGCTCGGCGGCCCCTGGCGGTGGAACGTCATCGCTGACCCCCTAGCGACCGCTGCAGCGCCCTTCGCTCTCGAGCTGATCGCGAGCGTGCTCGTCGTCGCCGCTGCGGCATGGCTCGTGCGTCGCAACCCGGGACCCGCGGGGGCGGCACTCGCGATCCTGTTGGCCCAGCTGACCGTCACCTACCTCGCGCTCGTGTTCGGGCGTGGTCTGCAGGTCGGCGCGCTCGCAGGCCTCATCTCGCGCTACCTCGCCGACACGCTGCCTGTGACGGCGCTGGTGATCGGGCTCGCGACGATGCCGGTGCTGGTCGACCGGTCCCCCGCATTCCGTCGCCCCCTGCCCGCCCCGGCCGCCATCGGCGCCCGGGCTCGCGTGGTCCTGACCGCGACCGCGGTCCTGGTGGTCGTCGGCGGCGTCGTCAGCTCGGCCCGGTACGTCGCTCCGTGGCATGCGGACTTCGTCGCCCGGTCCTATGTCCAGAACGCGGTGTCGAGCTTGGAGGAGGACCCGACCCCGATTGCCGACGTCGAGGTGCCCGCCCTGGTGCAGCTGCCCCTGCACTATCCGAGCAATTTGCCGTCACACCTCCTCGCTCCCTACGGCGACCTGGTGCAGACGGCCCAGGAAGGCAACGACCTGCACATCCTCGACGACTCGGGGCGCAGCCGTCCGGCTGTGGTGGGCAGCGGAGCCGAGACCCATCTGGACACAATTCCCGGCTGCGGACTGCGGGTCGGCTCGACGGAGGCGATCATCTCGCTCGAGCGCGACTCCATGGACGCGTTCCCCTGGACCAGCATCAACTACGCCGCGTCCGCCGACGGCATCGTGCGGATCACCGCCGACGGTCGAACCGTCCGTGACATGCACGTCGCGGCGGGAGCGCACACGTACTTCACGCTCACCGACGGCGCCTACAGCACGCTGACGCTCAGGTCCCTGACCCCCGGCACCGAGCTCTGCGTCGACATCGTCCGTGCCGGCCCGATCCGAGGTGTCTCATGACCGTTGCCACGACGACAGCCACCAGTGCGCGGCGCAGTTCACCGTTCTACCCCGGGCTCGACACGATCCGCGGCATCGCTGCCCTCTGGGTCGTCATCACACACGCCGGTTTCTGGACCGGGTTCTATGGCAATGGCCTGATCGGTGCGTTGTCCCAGCGGCTCGAGGCGGGCGTGGCGGTGTTCTTCGTCCTGTCAGGCTTCCTGCTGTCCTCCCCGTGGTTGCGTCAGTTGCGCCATGGTTTTCCGCGCGACTCGATCGGGCGCTACGCACTCAAGCGCGCCCTGCGGATCCTCCCGGTCTACTGGGTCGTGGTCGTCGCGGCGGTGGTACTGGTCGACCGCAATGACGGCACGTCCCCCGCGAGGACAGTGGACTCGCTGCTCCTGATCGACATGTACAGGGACGGGTTGCTGCTCGAGGGCCTGACCCAGATGTGGAGCCTGGCCACCGAGGTCGCGTTCTACGTGACCCTGCCGTTGTCGATGGCCCTGCTGCTCCGCCTCGCGGCAGGAGGAGCGTGGCGCCCCGTGCGGCTGCTGCTCGCGTTGGGGGCGATCGCCCTCGGCTCGCTCGTCTGGGTGGCATTGTCCGCCGGCCCGATCGCCTCATGGGGCGGCTGGGTCACCCAGGCTCTCCCGGGGTACATGGGCTGGTTCGCGCTGGGCATCGGCTTGGCCGTGCTCACTGTCGACCAGCGGCACGCAAAACACGATCGCCAGCTCACCGTGACCCGGTGGTGCCGCACCGCGGCTGCCGCACCGTGGACCTGCTGGGTCATCGCGGGTGCGGTGCTCTTCGTGGCCAGCACTCCGGTGCTCGGCACGGTGCTCCTCGTCGAGCGGACCCCCACGCAGCTGGTCTGCCGTGCGGTGCTGTTCGGCATCGTGGCGGTAGCCGTTGTCCTGCCGAGCATCTTCGGCGATCCGTCGACGACGTACGCGCGCATCATGGGTCACCGGCTGCCCCGGCACTTGGGACACATCTCCTACAGCCTGTTCTGCTGCCACGTCATCGTCATCGCGGTGCTGTTCGAACGACTTGACCTGACGCAGTTCAACGAGGACATGGGGCTTGTGCTCGCGGCCGTGCTCCTGATCAGCCTCATCGTCGCCGAGCTCCTCTACCGGCTGGTCGAGCTGCCCTTCATGCGCCTCAACAATTTGGGTCGACGCAAGCCGACCGAGGTGACAGCCGTGACGCCTGCCAGCGCCAGCAGCTGAGGCAGAGCGAGCGAACCACTCCAGCTGTCGAGACCCGTCCACGGCCGCGCCACGGCGAACATCAAAGCCGCTCCCACCGAAACAGCTCCGACCCCTGTTGCTGCAGCGGGTCGGCGGTCGAGGACCGCGACCGCCAGCACGGCCAGGACGGCGGCGATCAGACCAGGCCAACCTGCCACCAGCACCGAGACAGCCACCCCAGCCACCGCAAGGATCCCCCGGGGCGACCGGCCGATGGGCTCGGCAACGGGCCACCGGGCGGCCGGTCGGCCGGGAAGGAAGCAGAACAGGACCAAGCAGAGCGACCAGAGCCCGCCCACCAGGAGCAGGGCTCGATAGGTCCAGCCCGGACCGTAGGTCTGCGACAGCGCGCCCGCCTCGGCGGCATTCTTCACGTGCCAGCCCTGCTGCCACCCGTCGACCACAACGGGCGCGGCGCCCCCGGCGGGACTGCGCGCAGCCCACCCCTCGTTGGCGTTGTGCCCCATGGCCACGACGACCCCGTCGTCACCGCTCGGTCGCTTGTCCGGCACGCTCAGCAGAAGGTCGACCGGCCTGATGGCCGACGTTCCCCGGACTGTGAGGCGGTGGGCGCCCTTCGCCAGGTCGATGCGATCGCTGCCGCACCAGACCGCATCCACGACATTCCCGCGATAGAGCTTCTGCGGCGACGCCACAACACGGGTGCGTCGCGCCACTGCATCGACGGTCACCGTCGGGCCGGAGCCGCACCTGAACTTGTGCGTCTTGGCGCTCGGCGGAGCAGGCAGCCCGCGGACATCGTCAAGGCGGACCTCGCTGACGCCCACAGGGAGCACCCCGATGCCGCCGTCCGGACTGAGCGAGGCCCGCCGCACGTCAGAGATCAGATGGATCTCGACCGAGCTCGTCCGCACAGGACGGAACAACGCGATTCCGTCCTTGTTGACCTTGACGCGCTGCTGGGTTCCATCGGAGAAGTTGAGCACCACGGATGATGCCGGGGAGGCGGCGAGCGACGGAGCGGACTCGAGCCGGAGCGTGTCGACCGTCTGCGGGGCGACCATTCGGATCGTCAACGTCGGGTCGCTGTCGTCGGAGGCGGCGACCCAGCCCGTCTGCAGTGCGCCGTCCACCGCGGAGAGAGCGCCACCGGCGGGCGCGTCGGTCTGCTGCGAGCTCGCCTCGAGGGTGACGAGCCGACCCAGCTGCAGAGCGGCGTCCAGCTGCGCCCCCCCGCGCGGGGCCACTCGCAACCCTGCGTCATAGGTTCGTCCCGCAGGCAGGACCAGCTCTCGATCCAGGACCCGGTCGTCCTCGACCCGTTCGGCATGCGCCTCCGAGCACCGCGGCGCACCCCCGACGTCGAGGCATCCTGACACACGGCCTGCGGCTCCCTCGACCAAGATTGCCTCGGGCGATGGCCACCCAGCGGGGATCGTGGGCATCACGAGCGGGCGCGACAGTGTGACTCCCGGCAGCACGACGTCGGCGATCGCCACAGGGCGCAGCAGGGTCGACCTGACCGAGATCTCCAGGGCGTCGACGCGTCCGACGGAGACCTGCACGGGGGCGCTGCCGCGCACCGTCACCGCACGGCGGCCCGTCTCGGTCGTCACGAAGATCTGGCGCGTCTCGCTGGCGGCCAGGTCCAGCGCGATCGTCGCAGTGCCGATCGACGTGGGCCGGTTGAGCCGCAACCGCAGCCAGGACCGGTCCTTTCCTCGCGCGATGTCGGGCCGCCAGGATGTGTCGGGGTCCGGGTCGAATGCCGCCCAGGGCTGCGAAGACGGATCTGTGCGGGGCGCGGCCCCGATGTCGGACTGTGACGACGAGGCAGTCAGCGATCGGGCACCACGGAGCTCGGGGGTGGTGGTCCACCGCGTGATCCGCTCCTGGTCGTAGCGGTGCACGGGGCGATCGGCGCGATAGGGCTCGTCGCGCGCGAGGGAGGCCGAGCGGTTGCGCAGGACCGCGCCGAACGCGGCTTCCTGTCGACGATTGCCGTCTGTCAGGACGACCCGATCGGGCCGCTGCTCGGGACCGACGTCCTGGGCAGCGACCGTGGCCATGTCGCGAGTGACGCCCAGGTCGTCGAGCGTCAGCAAGGAGTCGGAACCGCCCACGAGCGTGTCGACCCTGCTGTCGATCGTCACGCGCCGGTCGCGCCACGGACCTGTGAAGGAGAACACCTCGACGGCGGGCCGGTCGGCGCGCCAACCCTCGTCGACGAAGACTCGCTCCCCCTCGGAGTTGAGCACGATCGGTCCCCCGCCGACCTCCGGTCCGAAGGTCGCGACCCGGGTCATGCCGGGCATCGAGGCCAACGAGGCACGGATGAGCTCCGGCGACACGACACCGGAGTTGCGGTCCAGATCATTGCGCACCACGACCGTCCCGATGCCGGACCGTCGCAACAGCGAAGCGGCGCCCTCGGTCCCTCGTCCCGTCGCCAGTGCGTCCGAGATCGTGTCGAGCAGCTCGATGTTGCCGCCTGGGGCGAGCGGGATGACGTTCCGGACCGCCCAGGGCCCGGTCGCCAAGGGCTGCAAGGGCTCGTCGCCGGTCCGCCCCCATGCGTATGTGCCGAACGACGTCGCCGGCGCCAGAAGGGTGGTGCCTTTCGCGTTGTCACCGATCCATGCGCCGGCCTCGTCCCAGTAGTCCGGAATCGACGTGAAGCTGCCCCTGGGCGCGACGTGACCCGTCCACGCCGGGACGGTGGCACCGAGGACTGCGGCAAGGGCCAACATCCCGACGCCGACGGCCAGCGGGTCGGGCCGAAGCCCGTCGGAGCCCGCCGGTACTCGCCCCTCGGTCAACCGGGTCACCGCGTGGCAGAGACCGATGACAAGCGGAAGGCGAATGACGACGTCGAACTTGTGGGTGTTGCGCAGGGGCGCGAGCGGACCGTCGAGCAGGTCGCGCAGGGTCTGCGATCCCAGACCGGAGGTGGAACCGATGTGACCCAGCGTCACCAGGACCAACCCCGTCAGGAGCCCCGCGACGAGGAAGCCACGCCACGGGATGTCCCGACGCGACAGACCGACCACGCCGAGCAGGACCAGCAGGCCACCGTTGACGATGAGCAGCGGTTCGGTGATCAGCAACCGCCCGGCGTCGGAGTTCACGTCGACGTACGGGATCCAGTTGGTGGTGCCACGCAACGCATCGAGGGCCGTGGACGCCACGGTCGTGTTGGACGCCGCCTCGATATAGTCCAGGAACGGCGGGCTGTACCGGCCCAGCAGGAGCAGCGGCAGCAGCCACCACAACGTGCCCAGCAGCACGAACAGAGGCCACCAGAGCATCATCGTGCGTCTCCGCGGACCGCGCGGCGCACACCAGATGAACCAGGCCGCGAGCGGCACGACCGCGAAGGTCGCCGCGGCGTTCACGCCGCCGACACACGCGACGGCCAAGGCGCTGAGGGCCGCCTGACGCCGCGGGTCCCCCGTGCGCAGGCCGAGGACGAGCGGCACCAGCACCCACGGCGCCAGCGCCGACGGCCACATCTCGATCGACGAGGCGCCCAGGACCGTCAACATTCGTGGGGAGAGGGCGAAGGCGAAACCGGCCAGGACACGGGTCCAGCGGTTGCCGATCTGCATCGCGCCGAGCAGGACGACCGTTCCGAGGAAGGCGACGATGAGCAGCAACGACCACCAGAGCCGCTGAGTCACCCACGGCGACACCTCGGCGATGTGGCCGAGGACGAAGAAGGGACCCATCGGGAACAGGTAGCCGTATGCCTGGTTCTGCAGCTGGCCGAACGCTGCCTGTGAATCCCACAGGGTCAGGGCGCGGCCCAGGAAGCCGAGCGGGTCGGCCGTCAGGTCGAGCTTCGTGTCGGTGACAATCCTGCCCGGAGCCTGCGCAAAGGCCAGCGCCACCAACGCGAGGCAGCACGCGGCCAGCCGGAAGCGCCAGACACCCATGGATGACGACTCACGTGCCTCACGCTTGTCCCGCGCGTTCACGTCTTTCTCAGCACGAGCGCCAGGTTCCACGTCACGAGCTCACGCAGCACCGGGACCCGCAGGACCCACCACGACCAGCGCGGAAGGTAGCGCGGGATCACGGCAACGACCTCGGCACCGGTCTGTCGCCTCGCCCAGGCCAGGCCCCCGCTGGCAGTCACGGCGAACAGCGAGGTGCCGAACACGTTCTTTGGCGGGTGTTCGTGCTTCTTCTCGTAGCGTCGCGCGGCACGGTGTCCGCCGAGGAAGTGCCACGGCGCGGTCTCGTGGCCACCCCATGGACCGAACCACAACGTGTAGGAGATGAAGACGAGTCCCCCCGGCTCGGTGACCCGCACCATCTCGTCGGCCATGGTCCAGGGCTCGCTGACATGCTCAAGGACGTTCGATGAGTACGTCGCGCCGAAGCTGTCGTCCCGGAACGGCAGCCGCATGCCGCTGCCCAGCACAGTGCCGGGCATCGGGTCACCGAGGCCCGAGAGCTCGCCGAGGTCCGCGTCGAGTGCCGTGTACGTAGCGCCGGCCGCCCTGAAGGCATCAGCGAAGTAGCCGGGGCCACCACCGACGTCGAGCGTCCAGCGCCCATCGAGGTCGGCGTAGGCGCTGATCTGGTCGACCGAGTCCCTCGCCAACGTCCCGTAGAAATGGTCGGGGTCGGTCTGCTCGACTCGAAAGGCCCGGAACAACCGCCAGGATCGTCGCAGAGTGGGACGGAAGGGCAGGTCGGGCACCCCGAAAGGATACGGGAGCACTGGACCACCCCCCTGATAGGATCAGGTTGTCGTGTTGAGGGACACGACACCGTCACGTTGAGGGACGTGTCGCGAGGGAGCAGCCGGGTTCACCCGGCACCAGAGGGAGGGACCGGCACCCGCCGGCCGAGCCATGGACATACTTTTCTGCAACTGGCGGGACACGAAGAACCCTGAGGGCGGCGGCTCCGAGCGCTACGTCGAGAACATGGCGCGCGGCCTGATCGAGCGTGGTCACCGCGTCACCATCGCTTGCGCCTCGTATGACGGCGCGCCCCGGACCGAGGTCGTCGACGGTGTCCGCTTCGTCCGTCGCGGCACCAAGATGGACATCTATCTCCGCACGTTCATGGCGCTGCTGCTCGGTCGTTACGGCAAGGTCGACGTCGTCGTCGACGTGCAGAACGGCCTTCCGTTCTTCACCCGGCTCGCTACTCGCAAGCCCGTCGTGGTGCTGGTGCACCACGTGCACCGTGAGCAGTGGCCCGTGGTCTACCCCGGCCTCATCGGACGGATCGGCTGGTGGATCGAGAGCCGCCTGTCGCCGAGGCTCTACCGCCACAGCAAGTACATCGCGGTGTCGCAGGCGACCCGGCTCGAGCTCATCGATCTCGGCGTCGATCGTGACCGCGTCACGGTGATCCACAACGGCAACGACCTGGCCCCGGCGGTCGGGGGTGCCCGCTCCCCGGCCCCACGCATCTGCGTGCTGGGGCGCCTCGTTCCCCACAAGCAGGTCGAGCACGCCGTCGACGCGATCGCCGAGCTGGTGAACGACTACCCGGACGCGACGCTCGACGTCGTCGGTGCCGGCTGGTGGGAGGACGAGCTGCGCGCCTACGTCCGCAGCCGCGGGATCGAGGACAACGTGGTCTTCCACGGGTTCGTCGACGATGCAGCCAAGCACGAGATCCTGTGCCAGGCGTGGGTCATGGCGCTCCCCTCGATCAAGGAGGGCTGGGGGCTGGTCATCGGTGAGGCCGGCAGCCACGGCGTGCCCACGGTCGCCTACAGCACGGCCGGCGGGACGACCGAGTCGATCGACCACAAGAGCTCGGGCGTCCTGGTCGACACTCCCGAGGAGTTCACCAGCACGATCCGCGAGCTCGTCGAGGATGAGGAGTGGCGCACCTTCCTCGGACAGGGCGCGCTCGTCAAGTCACAGACGTTCTCCTGGTCCGCGTCCCAGGCCGACTTCGCCTCCGTCGTGGGCTCGGTCCAGTTGACGTGACAGGCAGAGCTCCTGGCGGGTGGACGCCCCCTGCCAGGACAGACAAGAAGGGCGGACCCCGTGGGGTCCGCCCTTCTGACGTGTCCGGTGCCGGTGATCAGCCGTTGGAGCCGTAGCTCACCGAGCTGCTCGTGCTGATCGGCTTTTCAGCCGCGCTCTGCTGCGACTGGACAACTCCGACAACAGTGGCGCCCGCAAGACCGAGTCCTGCGATGAAAGCGATGATTCCGCCAGTTAGTGTTCCCACAATTGAGCCTCCCTCAAGACAGCCTTGAGCGTAACAGGCCGAGGGGGTCAACCAGACCGGCACGCCAACCTGTCGCCAGGTTCTCAGTCTCGTGTGGCCGGTGACATTCGCTCCGGGAGTCTGCTCGACCTGATCCGCTCGATCCGCCTTCTGACGACACCGGCCAGAGCCAGCAGGAGGGTCAGGCCGGCGACCGACCACGTCGCGATCATGATCCGCCGGTCCCCCGCGTCGACCGGCTGTGCCTGCGCATCCGGGATCGCGAAGACCCGGAGCCCGTCCCCCGCGACCTGCAGCTCCCGCGCGCCCCGGAGCCGGCGCAAGAACCGCTCGGCGTCGAGCGCATCGGTCTCCACGACGACGATCCCGATGCCCCGGCGAGCCAGCCGGGCGAGCACGTCGTCGTCGCCGGCGAGGTCGCGCCCGATCCGGGCTGCCCGCGGGTCCTCCCCCGCGATCGTGCGCCCTGACACGTCGAGCGCATCGTTGGTGACCGTCGTCCGGTCGAAGTAGCGACCGGCCGGGTCGAGCACCGGCGTGTCGTCGTTCCACGTCGGGCGGCGGTAGGCCGTGAAGGGCAGCACGAGGATGTCGCCCGGGACCGAGCTCTTCTCGATCGTCTCGCGCGCCGCGGCCCATGACGTCGGGTACGTCGTCGGCTCGACGCGCGCGCCGACACCAAAGGCCAGATCGGGTAACGCCGCGAGCGGCAGCACGATGGCAAGGACCGGCAGCGCGGAGGCCCAGGAGGTGTGCCGGAGCCGCCTCGCCACCGCGCAGGCACCCACGCCGAGCGCAACGGCTTCCAGAGGCACGAGCAGGGCGAGCCATCGGGTGCCGTCTCGCACGATGCCCCCGGCCGGGACGTCCTCGACGACCCGGGCTACCAGGTCGGGCGCCAACCAGCCGCCGAGCGCGACGACCAGACCCACGCCGCCGGGCACGGCCAGCGCGCTCAGGAGCCGTCGGTCGTCGAACCACATTGCGACGAGCCCCACGATCATGACGGCTCCGAGCAGCACGGCCAGGACCGCTGCGGTCAGGAGGGTGCGGGAGGTCGGGACGACGTCGGTGTTCCAGACGCCGCCGAGCGTGAGCGCCGACCCGAGCTTGCCGAGACTGCCCTCCCCCTGCAGGTCGAACAACGCGGCGGCGGCCGGGTCCGTCCGTGCGATGTCGACGTGGTGCAGGCCCGACACGATCCACGGTCCGTTGACCAGCGCGGCGAGCAGGAGCAACCGGACGGCCCCGTGTCGCCACGCAGCCGCGACGCCCATCACGACGCCCATGACCCCGGTCGCTGGGCTCAGCGCGGTCGCTGCCAGTGCCAGTACCGCGATGGACCAGCGAGGGGCGTCGTCCTCGACGAACGCCCGGACGAGCCACGGCAGGCCGGCGAGCGCCACCAGGACCGGCCACTGACCCAGCACGAGCCGCTCCGCGACGTACGGGTTCCAGATGCCCATCGTCGCGGCGGCCAGCTGCGCGGCCACGGATCGGTGCCGGAGCAAACGCGCCATGCCCAGACCCAGCACGAACAGTGCGATCAGCAGCACGAGTCGTTGGACGAGAACCGCCGGGAGCGCCGCGCCCAGGAGACCTACGACGGCGTCCGACGGCACCGCACGCGGCAAGCCCGTTCCGAGGCCCCACACCTCCGGCCGGTCGAGGTCGAGCCGCGGGACCCAGACCATGTCATAGCTCAGGAGATAGCCCCCACGGAGCCATGGAGCACCGATCACGATCGCCAGCGCGGCACACCACAGGGGCAGCACGCTCGTGCGCCATCGCCGCATGCTCGCCCCTCGTCGTGGTTGGTCCTGTCCACGGCTATTGTGCCGTGGTGAGGACCGCACGGACGACGATGACCGGCGGAACCCTCGTGGCCGCCGGAATGATGGGCATGAACGTCGCCGTCTACGGCTTCAATGTCGTGGCCGCCCGCCTGTTGATCCCCCGTGAGTTCGGCGCCCTCACGGCCCTGTTCGGCATCATCCTGGTCGGAACCGTGGCTTCGCTGGGCCTGCAGGCGGTCACGGCCCGCCGGCTCTCCGTGGACCCCGAGCACAGCGGTGAGATCATCAGCGCCACGGCCCGCGTCACGGTCATGGTCGCCGTCGGCGTCGGCGCGTTGGTCGCGCTGTCGACCGTCGTCCTCACGCCGACCCTGAAGCTCGACGACTACTGGTCGGTCGTGCTGTGCGGTGCGACCCTGGTGCCCCTGACGATCATGGGCGCCCAGGCAGGAGTGGCCCAGGGCACCGAGCGCTGGGGCTCCCTGACGGCGATCTACCTCGGCAACGGCTTTGGCCGGCTGATCGGTGGCACCGCCGCGATGCTGATCAGCCCGACACCGGTCTCGGCGATGGTGGGCATCGCCGTCGGGTCGTGGCTCCCCGTGCTGGTCGGCGCCCGCCTGCTGATGGGCCACAGCAGCATCGGTCAGCCGGTCAGCCGCAAGCCCCTGATCCGCGAGGCGCTCCTGTCGACGCACGCCCTGCTGGCGTACTTCGTCCTCAGCAACATGGACTCCCTGATCGCCCGCAACGTCCTGGACGAGCACGAGAGCGGTCTGTACGCCTCGGGGCTGATCCTCGCCAAGGCCGCCCTGTTCTTCCCGCAGTTCGTCAGCGTCGTGCTGTTCCCGTCACTGGCCCGCGCGACGACGCACCACGCCCGACTGCGTGCCGTCTCGCTGGTCGCAGCCTTCGGCGCGCTCGCGGTCCTGGCCACGGCGGTGCTCCCCCACGTCGCGCTGATCCTGGTGGGCGGCGACAAGTACGACGAGATCACCGACCGGCTGTGGCTCTTCGCCCTCGCCGGCTCCCTGCTGGCGATCGTCCACCTGCTGGTGTTCGATGCCCTGGCCCGGCACGCCCACGGCATCGTCGTCATGATCTGGGGCGCGGTCGCGGCGGTGCTCGCCGCGGCGTACGGCCTCGACGTCGGCATCACCGGTCTCGTGCTGACCGTGGCAGTCGTCGCGGCGGCGCTCGCGACGGTCGTCTACCTGGCCCCGCGCCCGACGAAGGCACCACCGAGCCCGGTTCCGACCGACCCCCGCGACCTCTGAGACGGTCCGCCCGTCAGTGACCCGCCTCGTGCCATGTGCGGCCGACACCGACCGACACGTCGAGCGGCACCGAGAGGTCGGCGGCTGAGGCCATCTGGTCGCGGACCAGCTGCTCGACCTGCTCCTTCTCCCCCGCAGCGACCTCGAGCACGAGCTCGTCGTGCACCTGCAGCAGCATCCGCGAGGCCAGCCCGGCCTCGTCGAGCGCGCGCTCGACGCCCAGCATGGCGACCTTGATGATGTCGGCCGCCGAGCCCTGGATCGGGGCGTTGAGGGCCATCCGCTCGGCCATCTCGCGGCGCTGCCGGTTGTCGCTCTGCAGGTCCGGCAGATAGCGCCGGCGGCCCATGATGGTCTCGGTGAACCCGGTCTGCCGGGCCTCGTCCACGAGGCTTCGCAGGTAGTCCCGCACACCGCCGAACCGCTGGAAGTAGTCGTCCATGAGGCCCTGCGCCTCACCCGTCGTGATGCCGAGCTGCTGGCTCAGGCCGTAGGACGACAAGCCGTAGGCCAGGCCGTAGTTCATCGCCTTGATCCGGGCCCGCAGCTCCCCGTCGATCTCGCTGGGGTCACGGCTGAAGACCTTGGCCGCCATGACGGTGTGGAAGTCCTCGCCGGAGTTGAACGCCGCGATGAGGTCGGCGTCCTCCGACAGGTGGGCCATGATCCGCATCTCGATCTGGCTGTAGTCCGCCGTCACGAGGGTCTCGAAGCCCTCGCCGACGCAGAACGCCTCCCGGATGCGTCGTCCCGACGCGGTGCGGATCGGAATGTTCTGCAGGTTGGGGTCGTTGGAGCTGAGCCGTCCCGTGGCCGCGATCGTCTGGGCGTACGTCGTGTGGATGCGGCCGTCGTCCGAGATCGACTTGCGCAGCCCCTCGACGGTCTGCCGCAGGCGTGTGACGTCGCGATGGTCGAGCAGGTGCTGCAGGAACGGGTGACCGGTCTTGACGTGGAGCTGCTGCAGCGCCTCGGCGTCGGTGGTCCAGCCGGTCTTGGTCTTCTTGGTCTTGGGCATGCCGAGCTCGTCGAACAGGACGACCTGCAACTGCTTGGGCGAGCCGAGGTTGATCTCCTTGCCGATCGCGGCGAACGCCTCGGAGGCGGCGTTGCCGGCCCGCGCCGCGAACTCCGACTCCAGCTCGATCAGGTGGTCATCGTCGATCGCGATGCCGGTGCGCTCCATGCGGGCGAGCGTCGCCACCAGGGGCAGCTCGACGTCGTGAATCAGGCGGGTCCCGCTGGCCTGCTCGACCTCGTCGTCCAGGACAGCGGCCAGGTCGAGGGTCGCCCGGGCGCGCAGCATGCCGGACTCGGCACCCAGGTTGTCCGTGTCGAGGGTCAGCTGACCCGAGTCCTCGGCCTCGTCTCGGAGCTCGCGCTTGAGGTAGCGCACCGACAGGTCAGCCAGGTCGTACGAGCGCTGGTCGGGCTTGACGACGTACGCAGACAGGGCCGTGTCGGCAGCGATCCCGGCGATGGGCCAGCCCCGGGACGAGAGCGCCAGCATGGGGCCCTTGGCGTCGTGCAGCACCTTGGGACGCGCGGCGTCGGCGAGCCATGCCGCGATCGCGGTGTCGTCCTCGGGCGTGATGTCGTCGGTGACGATCCAGGCCGCTGCCTCGTCCGACGCGACCGCCAGGGCGACGACGTCACCGGTGCCCCGACCCCATGAGCCCTGCACGTGCAGACCGAGCCGGCCGCCGGCCGACGACTGCTCCTCCAGCCACACCCCGACGGCGCCGGGCTCGAGCACCGCGCCCTCGAGGTCGAACCCCTCGTCGGCCTGCGGTGGGGTGTCGCCGAACGCCTCGAACAGGCGCACCCGCAGGGCATTGAACTCCAGCGCGTCGAACACCGTGTGTATCGCCTCGCGGTCCCACACGGTGTCGAATGCCAGCTCGGCCGGTCCCGCAGGCAGGTCGAGATCGCGGATCAGGGCGTTGATGCTGCGGTTGCGGATGACGTCGTCGAGGTGAGCGCGCATCGACTCGCCAGCCTTGCCGGGGATCTGGTCGACCTTGGCGATGATCTCGTCGAGGGAGCCGAACTGGCCCAGCCACTTGGCCGCGGTCTTGGGTCCCACGCCGGGCACGCCGGGGAGGTTGTCGCTGGTCTCACCGACCATCGCGGCGATGTCGGGATAGTTGACCGGCGCGACGCCGTACTTCTCCTGCACGGCGGTCGGCGTCATGCGGGCCAGGTCGGAGACACCCTTGCGTGGATAGAGCACCGTGGTCGTCTCGGTCACCAACTGCAGGGCGTCGCGATCGCCGGTGCAGATCAGCACCTCCATGCCCGCGGACTCGGCGCGGGTCGCGAGCGTCCCGATGATGTCGTCGGCCTCGAAGCCGTCCTTCTCGAACGTCATGATGTGCAACGCGTCGAGGATCTGCTTGATCAGCGGGATCTGGCCCGTGAACTCCTGCGGCGACTTCGAGCGGTTGCCCTTGTAGTCGGGGTACTGCTCGAGCCGGAAGGTCTGGCGCGACACGTCGAACGCGACGGCGACGTGCGTCGGCTTCTCGTCACGCAGCACGTTGATGAGCATCGACGTGAAGCCGAAGACTGCATTGGTGTGTTGGCCCGTCGTGGTAGAGAAGTTGTCGACGGGGAGGGCGAAGAAGGCACGGTAGGCGACGGAATGGCCGTCGATCAGCAGGAGGCGGTCCACCCGACCGACTCTAGTCGTCCGCTCCGACAGCAGGGCCCCGCCCGGGGCGGGCGTTGCGCGGGAGGCCCTGGCGACGGCGCAGCGTCCGACGTACCGCGATGAGCTTGCCGGTGTCGCGCGAGTTGGTGGCCTTGGTCGTCAGCCGCGATCGCAACTTGCTGGCCTGGATGGCCCGCAGGACTGCGATCTGGTTGAAGCCGATCTTGGTCAGGTAGCGGTGCGGCTCGCGCGAGTGCACGGGGATCGCCGCGACGACGATCTCGCAGTTGTGCTCCTCGCCGTACGTTGCCGCGGCCGACAGCAGCGTCATCGCGACGGACTTGCGGCGGAAGCGCGGTGACACCTGGATCTCGGTGACGATGAGGATCCGGGTCAGGTTGATCGGGGTGAGGGTGCTGACGTCGCACACCGTCGCGCCGACTATCTCCCCGTCGACCAGTGCCACGATGATGCGCTTGTCCGGGCGGCCGAGCGACAGCTCGAGGGCCGAGGCTGCCTCGGCAACTCCTGGTTCGCGCCACAGCGACTGCTGCGTGAACGCCTCGGAGCCCTCGTCCCGGCTCGCGCCCGCGCACTCGCGCCACAGTGCGATCAAGGCGCTCGCGTCCTCGCGATCGGCGTCTCGCAGGACGATGTGGGGTCGGGCCGACATGCGTTCCTATTTCTCTCGTCCGGGACACGTGCGATCGGTGGCGGGGCAGAAATGACACACTACGCGCTGGGCCGGTCGGCGTGACCAGGTTGAACACTCAATTGTCGAGGGAGACCCTACATGTTCATCGGATTCGGCACCGCCACGAACGTCCTCGCAGTCGTCGCCGGGTCCGGTCTGGGCCTCCTGATCGGCCATCGCCTCAGCATCCACGTACGCACGACGGTCACGTCCGCGCTGGGCCTGGTGACCCTGCTGATCGCCGCCCAGTCCGCAACGGCCGTCTCCGACCGCGACCTCAGTGACGCCGTCGGCGACAGCGCCCCCATGCTGATCGTCCTGGGCGCCCTCGTCATCGGCGGGATCATCGGCGCCCAGCTGCGGCTCGAAGAGCGGCTGGAGTCGTTCGGCGGCTGGCTGCAGTCCAGACTGGCCCGAGGTGACGGTGATGCCGGACGTGACCGGTTCATCGAGGGGTTCGTCATCAGCTCCCTGGTGTTCTGCATCGGCCCGTTGACGATCCTGGGGTCGATCAACGAAGGTCTGGGCAACGGGGCGGACCAGCTCCTGCTCAAGTCGAGCCTCGACGCGTTCGCCGCGCTGGCGTTCGCCGCCTCGTTCGGCATCGGCGTCATGGCCTCGGCCGTCTCGGTCGCGGTCCTGCAGGGATCGCTCACGGTCCTCGGCGCGCTGTTGGGATCGTTCCTGCCCGACGCCCACCTGGTCGCCCTGACGGCGACCGGAGGGCTCATCCTCGTCGGGGTCGCGCTTCGCCTTCTGGACATCAAGAACATCCCCGTGGCCGATCTGCTGCCGGCGCTCGTGATCGCGCCGATCCTGTGCCAGATCGCCGTCTCGGTGCACTGAAAGCCGAGCGCGGCGGATCGAAACCTAACTGTTACCTCAATCGGGTCTCTGACCCCGACAGTGACTCCCGCATGCAGTTATAGTCCAGACCCAAGAAGCACCACTTTCCGCAAGCCGACAGGAGTACACGCGTGCGATTGCGACTCGCGGCCCTACTCGCGGCAGTGCTGGGGATCTTCATCCTCCTGCCCTCCGCCTCGGCCTCGGCCGAGACAACGCCCACCCCGTCTCCCTCGGCCGGCGGTGCGGCCCCCCAGCAGAATCCCATCGTGGAGGGCGCCAACATCACCGTGACTCTCAAGGACCTCAACGAGGGCAAGGGTGAGCCCAAGCCGATCCCCGGGGTGACGCTGACGGTCCTCAAGGACAGCAAGACCGGTGAGGAGCTCGGCAGCCAGGTCACCGACCAGTCCGGTCGCGTCAGCATCGGCATCCCCGGCAACGGCACCTACGTCGTCGAGCTCGATCCCAAGACCCTGCCGTCCGGCGTCAAGCTCAGCGGTGCCGGCGCGACGACCAAGACCGTGCAGGTCAAGCTCGCCTCGTCGAACTTCGTGACGTTCCCGGTCGGCGCCCGCGTCATCGAGAAGGCATCGAAGGCCAGCGAGATCGTCGACGGCACGCGCGACGGCCTCAAGACAGGCCTCCTGATCGCCCTCGCTGCGCTCGGACTGTCGCTGATCTTCGGCACCACCGGCTTGACAAACTTCGCCCATGGCGAGCTCATCACCCTCGGCGCCATTCTGACGTACATCTTCAACCGCGGCGTGGGGCTACCGGTGATCTTCGCCGGCGTCCTGGCGGTGCTCGCGTCCGCGCTCTTCGGCTATCTGCAGGACCGGGGGCTGTGGCGACCACTGCGTCGTCGCGGCACCGGCCTCATCGCGATGATGATCGTCTCGATCGGCCTGGCGCTGCTGATGCGCAGCATCTTCCAGTACGGCTTCGGTGGCTCGACCCGGACTCTGTCGGAGTACGTCACCCAGCCGCGCAACAGCTACGGTCCGATCGACCTGTCCAACAAGGAGATCGCGATCTTCGCGGTCTCGATCATCGCGATCACCGTCACGTGCGTCGCGCTGATGCGCACCCGGCTCGGCAAGGCCATGCGGGCTGTGTCGGACAACCCGGCGCTCTCGGCCTCGTCCGGCATGCGGGTCGACGGGGTCATCTCGTCGGTCTGGATCCTCGGCACGGCACTGACCGGTCTGGCCGGCGTGCTGCTCGCGGTCCAGCAGCAGGTCAACTTCAACATGGGCTTCAACCTGCTGCTGCTGGTGTTCGCCGGTGTCACGCTGGGCGGTCTCGGCACGATCTGGGGAGCCCTTGTCGGCTCGCTGATCATCGGCCTGATGGTCGAGCTCGGGCCGGTCTTCGGCGTCCCCGCATCGATCAAGGAGGTCGGCGCGCTCGTCGTGCTGATCCTGATCCTGCTCGTCAGGCCGCAAGGCATCCTTGGCAAAGCCCAGAGAATCGGATAGGGCGAGAACATGGACTTCGGAACCATCATCGACGCCGCGTTCTCCGCGGCCTTCGGCCCCCAGGCCATAGTGTTCGCGCTCGCCGCGATCGGCCTCAACGTGCACTTCGGCTACACGGGGCTGCTCAATTTCGGCCAGGCCGGCTTCATGTCGGTCGCGGCCTTCGGCCTCGCGGTCACGGTCGTCACGTGGGACCTGCCGTTCTGGCTCGGCCTGATCGTCGGCATGTTTGCCGCCATCGTGCTTGCGCTCGTCCTGGGTGTCCCCACGCTGCGGCTGCGCGCCGACTACCTGGCCATCGTGACGATCGCCAGCGCGGAAATCCTTCGGCTGTGCTTCGGTGCGGTCGAGTTCAAGGACACGTTCGGCGGCTCGAACGGTCTGACCGGCTTCGTCCGGCCCTATCAGAAGCTCAACCCGTACAACGACGGTCTGACCCTGGGTGTCGTCTCGTTCAGCCGCAGCGACCTGTGGTCGATCACGGTGGGGTGGACGCTCGTCGCGATCTGCTGCCTCATCGTGTGGGCGCTCATGCGCAGCCCGTGGGGACGCGTTCTCAAGTCGATCCGTGAGGACGAGGACGCCGTGCGCTCGCTCGGCAAGAACGTCTTCGCCTACAAGATGCAGGCCCTGGTCCTCGGTGGTGTCTTCGGTGGCATCGCCGGCATCTTCCACATCCTGAAGCAGGGGTCATCGGTGCCGACGGACTTCAACACGACGTTCACCTTCTATGCGTACGCCGCCCTGCTGATCGGTGGCGCGGCGCGTGTCCTCGGTCCGGTCGTCGGCTCGATGATCTTCTGGTTCCTCATCGCCGGCATCGGCTCGTTCTTCAGCGAAGCCACCAAGGGCGCGGACCCGGTGATCCCCAACTGGATCATGCAGCCCGACCAAGCAAGCCTCATCCGCCTGATCCTTCTCGGACTGGGTCTCATGCTGCTGATGATCTTCCGACCTCAGGGGATCTTCGGCGATCGAAGGGAGATCGCAATCGATGGCCGCTGAAATCAGTGAAGCCCGAGCTGCGCTGGCCGGAGTGTCCAGCGAGCCGGGTGCTTCCAAGCCCGACCCGATCGTCACGGGCAGCAACATCACCCGGACGTTCGGCGGCCTCAAGGCCGTCGACGTCGACAAGATCGAGATCCAGCGCGGTGTCATCACCGCCCTGATCGGTCCCAACGGCGCCGGCAAGACGACACTGTTCAACCTGCTGACCGGCTTCGATGAGCCCGACGCCGGCGACTGGTCGTTCAACGGCAAGGCCCTGGCGAAGGTTCCGGCGTACAAGGTGGCCCGACTGGGCATGGTGCGTACGTTCCAGCTCACCAAGGTGCTCTCGAAGCTCACAGTGATCGAGAACATGCGCCTGGGCGCGACGGGCCAGCGCGGCGAGAAGTTCTTCTCCGCGGCGTTCAAGTCGCTGTGGCGCTCACAGGAGGATGCCAACACGGCCCGTGCCGACGACCTGCTACAGCGCTTCAAGCTCGACGAGAAGCGTGAGGACTTCGCCGGCTCACTGTCCGGCGGTCAGCGCAAGCTGCTCGAGATGGCCCGTGCCCTGATGGTCGATCCTGAGCTGATCATGCTCGACGAGCCCATGGCCGGCGTCAACCCTGCTCTCAAGCAGTCCCTGCTGGGGCACGTGAAGTCACTGCGCGACGAGGGCCGCACGGTCCTGTTCGTCGAGCACGACATGGACATGGTTCGCGACATCTCCGACTGGGTCATCGTCATGGCGCAGGGGCAGATCGTCGCCGAGGGCACTCCACAGTCAGTCATGGCCGACCAGCGCGTCATCGACGCCTACCTGGGCGCCCACCACGACACCGACATCACCAACATCGACCTCGCCGAGCTCGAGCAGGAGGCCGAGGCCGAGCTCGCGGCCGAATCCAACGAGGAGACCCCGTCATGAGCGACTCCCCCACCATCACGTCGGAACGTGAGAAGCACCTCGCGAACGCCGATGGAGCGGTCCTCCGTGCTGACAACCTGATCGCCGGCTACCTGCCGGGGGTCAACATCCTCAACGGTGCCGACCTCTACTGCCAGCCCGGTGAGCTCGTCGGCATCATCGGCCCCAACGGCGCCGGCAAGTCGACCCTGCTCAAGGCGCTCTTCGGCCTGGTCAAGATCCACGAGGGCACCGTCACGCTGAAGGGCGACGAGATCACCAACCAGCGCGCCGACCAGCTCGTGAGCAAGGGCATCGGCTTCGTGCCGCAGACCGAGAACGTCTTCCCGAGCCTCACGATCGAGGAGAACCTCGAGATGGGCTGCTACCAGGACCCCAAGCGGTTCAACGAGCGGTTCGGCTTCGTCACAGACCTGTTCCCGCGGCTCGGCGAGCGTCGCAAGCAGCGCGCGGGCCAGCTCTCCGGTGGCGAGCGCCAGATGGTAGCGATGGGTCGCGCGCTGATGATGGACCCGTCGGTGCTCCTGCTCGACGAGCCCTCGGCCGGCCTGTCCCCCGTCCTGCAGGACGAGGTCTTCGTGCAGACCCGCAACATCAACAAGGCGGGCGTCTCGGTCATCATGGTCGAGCAGAACGCCCGACGGTGCCTGCAGATCTGCGACCGCGGCTACGTCCTGGACCACGGCACCAACGCCTACTCCGGCACTGGCAAGTCGCTGGTCAACGACCCCAAGGTCATCGAGCTCTACCTGGGCACCCTCGGCCAGCAAGCCGACGACTAACGCTGACGAGTCACGCAGGTCGGCCGACGAGTCACCACCAGCGGGCGATGGGTGACATGCCGAGGAGCTCGCCGACCTCACGCTCAAAGGCATTGTCATCGCCGAAGATCTGCTCACGCCTCACGATGACGAACCGGTAGCCGACGGCCGAGATCAGCCGTCGACGCTCGGAGTCGTCCAGCTCGTCCTCCGCTGCCGTGTGGAACATGCGCCCGTCGTACTCGACGGCGACCTTCCGCCGTACGTAGGCAAGGTCCAGGAATCGCGTCTGGCCCGCCGCATCGTCGAGCTCGACCTGCGCCCGGGGCCGTGGAAATCCCGCGTCGATGAGTCGAAGGCGAGTCCAGGACTCCCCGGGGCTTTCCGACTTCGGTTCGATTAACTGCGACAGCACGCGTGCCTGACGGATTCCCCGGTAGCCCTTGAGCCGGGCGACGTACTCGCGCACCTCCACGGGGCGTACGAGGCCCGCACGCGCCATGGAGTCCGCGGAGGCCAACGCGTACGGTCGCCACTGCTTGCGCAGGAGGTCCGAGACGGTTCGAACCGGCGTCGTGACCGCGATTCCGCCGACCTGCACGATGTCCTCGTCGGGCATGAGCGCCTGCCGGCACGCGACGCCGGTCAGCCGGGTTCGGCTGCTCCCGTGCGGGACGACCCACGAAGGGTCGAGACGGTGGCGATCTGACGGCCTGTACGCATCCACACCCCAGATCCATGCCGCAGTCTCGTCGCTGATCACGGCATGGGCAGGGACGATCAGGCTTGCTGCGGCGATGCGCTGCTCACGCGACTCGTCTGCGTGTACGTCGACGTAGACCCGGTCGAGGAGCTTGACGATTTCCCCGCTGCGGACGGCGTCCTTGAACTCGCTCTTGCGCAAGCCCAACGCTGTGTGCTCTCGGTAGAGGAACGGTCGGCCGTGGTTCAGAAGCTCGTGTGCTGACATGTCGCCATCGAAGTCCCTGCGACGCATGCTGACGAACCCACTGTCCACAGATGACTCGTCGGCAGGTCTACGTGACTCCTCAGCGGACCTACGTGACTCCTCAGCGGAAGGTGGATGCAGGAGGGCCCCGGTGCCGAAGCGCCGGGGCCCTGCCGTTCAGCTGTTCAGATCAGATGTTGCCGGAGATGTACTTGACCGGGCTGATCTTGTTCTTGTCGTCGTACTGGTAGATGCCGATCGAGGCGGCCGTGGGGCTGCCCGTCTTGCCGAGCTCGATGGGACCGGAGACACCGTCGTAGTCGATGTCGGTCTTCGGGTCATCCTTGAGCAGCTTGGCGCACGCCTCGAACGAGTCGCACTTCTCGCCGCCCGTGGTGACGCCCGGGATCTCCTTGGCGATGGCCGTGCCCGAGTCGTCGCCCGCGACGATGGCCGCGAGGGCCGACACCACGGTCGAGTCGTAGGACTCAGCGGAGTACGCGTAGTCCTTCAGGTTGTCGTCGACGGTCGCCAGACGCTTGCGGAAGTCCTCCGTCGCCTTGGCGCCGGGGATCGTGCCCTTGGTGCCCTTGAGGGTTCCATCAGGCAGCGAAGCAGCGTCGCCCTTGCCGTAGTTGGCCGTGTTGCCGTCGACGAAGTACGTCGGGACGTCCTGCGGGCCAGTGCCGGCCTGGATGAGCTTCGGAATGATCGTCGTGGTCTCCTCGAAGCCGATGAGGAGGACCGCGTCGGCCTTGGCGTTCGCGATCTCAGTGATCTGGCTGTCGCCGGGGCCGTTCTTCTCGCTGTAGAGAACGCTCGCCGCGACGGTCGACCCGGCGTCCTTGAGGTTCTTGCTGACCTCCTTGGACAGGGTCTCACCGTAGGCGTCCTGGCGGGCCAGGATCGCGACGTTCTGCTTGCCGTCCTCAACCAGGAGGTTGGCGAGCACGGCACCCTGCAGGATGTCGGACGGCGCCGTACGGAAGTAGAGGTCGGGCTTGGAGTAGTCACCCTCGTCGAACGACGTGGACGTGTTGGCGGGCGAGAACTCGACGACACCGGCCGACATGATCTTGTCGATCACGGTCAGCGAGACGCCCGAGGACGCGGCACCGATGATGACGTCCGACTTGGCCTTGAGCAGCTTGTCGGTCTCGGCGGGGGCGATGCCCGAGTCCGTGTCGCCCGAGTCGGCCTTGACGCCGACGACGTCCTTGCCGTTGACGCCGCCAGCAGCGTTGATGTCCTTGATGGCGAGGTCAGAACCGGCGAACTCCGGGGGGCCGAGGTACGCGAGGCTGCCCGTCTGCGGAAGCAGCTGGCCGATCGTCAGCGTGCCGTCGCCCTTGGCTGCGGTCTTGTCAGTGCTCTTGCCGTCGCTGTCGCTGCCCCCACCACAGGCAGCAAGCACGAGTGCGCCAGCAGCTGCAACGGCAGCGAGGCGAATCGTTGTGGTACTGCGTTTCATCAATCCTCCGGATATGTAGAGAGCCCGTGGCCCGCGCCAGGGTGCGTGTCTTAGTCCGAACCTAGCCGCGGGAGGGGTCATTTGGGACAAGGATGCGAGTCCGAGCCGCTAAGTAGCCCATTTGTAACCCGACGAAAGTGACCCGCCAGCCGATCCCGACTAATGTGCCGACTTGCCGAGGGCCGGCCCGTGGTCGATCACGCCCTGAGCGACCTGCAGCATCGTCAGGCGCAGGTCCATCGCGGTGCGCTGGATCCAGCCGAAGGCCTCGGGCTCGGAGAGGCCCAACGCCTCCTGCAGCAATCCCTTGGCCCGCTCGACGGCCTTGCGGGTCGTGAGCTGGTCGGTCAGGTCCCCGATCTCCCGCTCCAGCGCCGTCATCTCGCCGAACCGACTGAGCGCCATCTCGATCGCTGGGACGAGGTCAGACTTCGTGAAGGGCTTGACGAGGTACGCCATCGCGCCGGACTCGCGTGCCCGCTCGACGAGCTCGCGTTGGCTGAACGCCGTCAGCATCACGACGGGGGCGATCCGCGCCTGGGCGATCTGCGAGGCGGCGGCGATGCCGTCGAGCTTGGGCATTTTGACGTCCATCACGACCAGGTCGGGCCGCAGCTCGGTCGCCAGGCGGACTGCCGCCTCGCCGTCCCCGGCCTGGCCGACGACGTCGTAGCCCTCCTCGACGAGCATCTCGGCCAGATCGAGACGGATCAGGGCCTCGTCCTCGGCGATCACGACACGGGGGCGGGGGCTCGGTGCCGATGCGGGGGCGGAGTCAGTCACGTGAGAAGGTTATATCGCCTCGATGCGGGCATGCCGAGTTGGCGGAATGGTAGACGCGACGGTCTCAAAAACCGTTGTCCGAAAGGGCGTGCGGGTTCGAGTCCCGCACTCGGCACCGGAACAGAAGAACAAGAAAAGAATGGGCAGGACCAGCCGAGAGTCGAAGCACCGAGGCCGCCCACGGCCGGAGGCGTGCCGACTCGTCGGCACGCCAGAGCGGACTCGGCCTCCTGCCCCTCGCGGTGAGCCGGCCCACCGCGAGCAGTCAACCGATTCCCCGGTTTCGCCCCCGCATCCCCATTCCCTCCCCCACAATGACCGCAGGAGGGGATGACCGCAGGAGCAGCATGCGATCGGCCCAGGGATCCCGCAGCACCCAGTACCGCTACTTCGTCCTGCCCGGTGACGAGCTGGAGGTCGCCCGGGTCAACGGCCACGGCGCCGCCTCGTTCTGGGCGCCGGTGACCCACGACTGGATCAGCGACCCCCTGCTCGCCGTCGAGATCGTCCACTACGACGAGTGGCGTCCGACCGCGCCGGAGGACCTGCCCGCGGGTGTTGAACGACCCGCACCGCGGGAGAGGACGTCCCGGCGACGACGGCGTCGTCGGTCCCGCAAGGGTCGGCACTCCGACCCGGCGACGTGACCTACGAGGGGTCGGTGCCGGGGCTCGCGTACGCCGGGGTGACCCCGTTGATGGCGTCCCCCATGTTGTGGATGCGCAGGGCGTTGGTCGAGCCGGGGATGCCCGGAGGGGCGCCGGCAACGATGACGACCTGCTGACCCTCGGTGCAGCGCTCGATCTCCAGAAGCGCCCTGTCGACCTGCAGCACCATGTCGTCAGTGTGCTTGACCTCCGGGACCGTGAACGTCTCGATGCCCCAGCTCATCGCGAGCTGTCGACGAACCAGCGGGTCAGGCGTGAACGCGATGACTGGCACCCGCGACCGGTAGCGCGTCATGCGGCGGGCCGAGTCGCCCGTGGTCGTGAAAGCGACGACGAAGCGGGCGTCGACCGCCTCGGCGACGTCGGACGCGGCGCGGCAGATGATGCCGCTCTTGGTCCGGGCCTGCCAGGTGAACGCGGCCATGCGCGGCAGGCCGTGGTCCTCGGTCGACTCGATGATGCGGGCCATCGTGTGGACCGTCTGGATGGGGTACTCCCCCACACTGGTCTCACCGGACAGCATCACGGCGTCGGCCCCGTCGAGGACGGCGTTGGCGACATCGGACGCCTCGGCGCGCGTCGGGCGAGGCGCCGAGATCATCGACTCCAGCATCTGGGTCGCGACGATGACGGGCTTGGCGTTGCGGCGGGCCTTCTCGACGATGAGCTTCTGCACGATCGGGACGTCCTCGAGCGGCAGCTCGACGCCGAGGTCGCCGCGCGCGACCATGACGCCGTCGAACGCGTCCATGATGCCGTCGAGGTTCTCTACCGCCTGCGGCTTCTCGATCTTGGCGATGACGGGACGGTAGATCCCCTCCTCGACCATGACCTTGTGGACGTCCTCGTAGTCGTCGGCGGAGCGGACGAACGACAGCGCGATGAAGTCCACACCGAGCCGCAGCGCGAACCGCAGGTCGTCGATGTCCTTCTCGCTCATCGCAGGAACGCTGACCATGACGCCCGGCAGGTTGATGCCCTTGTTGTTGCTGATCGGACCGCTGGTCTCCACCGTGCAGGTCACGTCCGTCGCCGAGACCGCGGTCGCGCGCAGACGCATGCGCCCGTCGTCGATGAGGATCTCGTCGCCGGGGTTCACGTCTCCGGGGAGTCCCTTGTACGTCGTCGAGCACCGGGTCGCGTCGCCGAGGATGTCCTCGGTCGTGATCGTGAACTGCGAGCCGGCGTTGAGCTCGACCGGTCCGTCGGCGAAGCGCCCCAGCCGGATCTTGGGGCCCTGCAGGTCCGCCAGGACCGCGATGGCCTTGCCGCTGTTGTCAGCGGCCGCACGCACCCACTCGAAATTCTGCTGGTGGTCAGCCTGCTCGCCATGGCTCATGTTGAGCCGGGCGACGTCCATGCCGGCCTCGGCGAGCTGCTCGATCTTGCGTGCGTTGCCGACAGCGGGCCCGAGGGTGCAAACGATCTTGGCTCTTCTCACCTCTTGAGCCTATCCACTCGCTGGCGTACCGGCGAGTCACTTATGTGGTTTCGCACAACAAATTCCTCGGGCCGCACCGTCAGACCGTCAGCGGACGCGCGTTCGGCGGGATCGGGGCCGGCAGGTTGGTCGTGCCGGACAGGTACGCATCGACGCCGGCGGCCGCCGAACGTCCCTCCGCGATGGCCCACACGATCAGTGACTGTCCGCGTCCCGCGTCACCCGCGACGAACACGCCGTCGACGCTGGACATGTAGCGCTTGTCCCGCTTGACGTTGCCGCGCTCGTCGAGCTCGACGCCGAGCTGGTCGACCAGGCCCTCGGTCTCGGGACCCGTGAAGCCCATCG
>JAOPXL010000079.1 GCA_025965175.1 Aeromicrobium sp. | reverse complement strand
TGCGGGCCTGGGGCTTGCGCTTGGTCGCGGCGGGCTTCTTGCGGGCCTGGCTGCCGGACGGCCGCTTGCGCGGCGGGGAAGTCGTTCGGGTCGCCATGGTCAAAGGCTAAACCACTTATCGAGACTTCGGCGGCAGGCACGCAGGTTCAGGGGTTCCCAACCCGATCGCCCGGGTGGGTGGTGGATCCTTCGCCTTCTCAGCCTGATTCAGCTCCTCGCAGGGTGAGAATCCACCGCTCGGGCCGGGGCACACGGCCTACTGGTGGGCCAGGTGGGGCCCGGGGTCTCCCCCGACCGGGGCGCAGCCCCCGCGGGAGCGTGCCCGGGCCAGGATCAGGCTGACGAGTCGAGCGTCGGGCGGTCCACCGTCCAGGAACGGCGCCGTCACGACGTCCGCGCCGGCCTCGGTGATGCTGTCGTGCACCGCGCCCGGGGTCAGGAGGTAGGTCGACACCACGACCCGCTCGCCGTAGGCCCGGGCGACGTCGACCGCATCGACGAGTGGCGTGTCGGGACCGCCGAGGGTCCCCACGTGGACCCGTCCACCCCAGACCGCGCTGAGCAGGCGAGCGGCCTTGCCGACGTCGGCGACTGCGCGGTCGTCGGTCGCGGTGTCCGCGGCCAGCACGATGGTGTCCTCGGAGCGAGCGCCGGCCTCGAACAGGCGGCGGACACCGACCTCGGCAAGGATCCAGTCCGGACCGAGCGGCGCGGTGATCGAGACGGCGGGATCGAGGTGCGAGGACTGCACGATGTCGACGCTGACCGGGCGGTCGTACGCCAGCATCAGCGGGACGACGGCCCGGGGACCGGCGGTCTCCTCGACGACCTCGGCGATCCGCGGCACCTGCACGTCGACGAAGGCGTCGACGATGTCGAGGTCCTGGGCCTCGCGTCGCACGGCGTTGACGAGCCCGGAGAACGCGCTGCGTCCTCGCGGGTTCTCCGAGCCGTGGGCGCACAGGATCAGGGTGCGGTTCACGCCACCTCCCCGGTGCGCCCGGCGACGCGACCGACCGAGGAACCCGAGATGTCCGCGGTGGGTCGCACTGGGCGCAAGGTGTCGCAGACCTGCACGTGTCCCCCCTCGGCCGTCGGAATCAGGGTCTCCCCATCAGCCACTTCAGGTTCGGTGACATCTGTTTCGCGCCGGTTAACTCAGGTGCGGGATTGGGTTACATCTCCGCGAGGTTCGCGTTGTCGCAGGTCAGCGTGCCGGGATCGACGCCGACGCCGACCAGTCGGGGGCCTCCGCGGCGTCCGCGAAGCGGTCCAGCACCAGCGACCCCACCGCACGGCGGCTGTCGACCCGGACGTGGAAGCCGGAGCCGAGTCGTACGCCCCGGCAGCCGCGTCGCGGACCGATCGCTCGACGGCCTCGGGGTCCGGCGGCGGGCCCCAGCGGTAGACGACCAGGCCGAACGGGCGGCCCCCGGCGGCGGCGAGCCGCTTCTCGAGGCCGTCGTCGCCGGCGCCGTGGTGCTGGACCGCGATCGTCAGGCCCTGCACCCCCTTGGTCACGAGAAAGTCCGCGATCTCGGCGGACGTCTCGGACTCGGCGACCCAGTCGGGCACCAGGCCGGCGGCTTGGATCGCACCGCGTGCCTTGGGCCCGCGCGCGACCAGGCGCGTGCCTCGCAGCGCCTCCACGAGGTCGTGGCCCAGCCCGGCGGTCTCCGCGGTGTCGAGCCAGCTGCGGAACCCGATCCCGGTCGTGACCACGACGATGTCGGTGCCCGTCGCGATCATCTGTCGGGTCTGCGCCAGGAGGGTCTCCTCGTCGATGTGGGACTCGACCCCGAGCGAGGCCGCGGTCGGACATGAAGCCCGCGTAACCCTTTCCGCAGGTCCCCGGCCCTGGACCGTGAGAAGTCCAGGGCCAGGTGCTGTCCTGTACGGGCTACGCCTCGATGACGACCGGGAGGATCATTGGGCGGCGACGCAGGCGCCGTCCGACATACGATCCCAGGACGCGACGGATGACCTGCTGGAGCTGGCGGTTGTCCCGCGTCCCCTCCGACAGGGCCTCCTCGAGCGCGCCGACGATCTTGGGCACGATCTCGTCGAACGCCGTATCGTCCTCGGCGATGCCGCGGGCGTGGATCTCCGGGCCCGACAGGATCTTGCCGGTCGCGGAGTCGATCACGACGACGACCGAGACGAAGCCCTCCTCGGCCAGGACTCGACGGTCCTTGAGCTCGGAGTCCGTCAGGTCACCGACCGACGACCCGTCGACGTACACGTAGCCGCAGTCGACCGCGCCCGTGATCGAGGCGTGGCCGTCGACCAGGTCGATGACGAAGCCGTCCTCGGCGAGCAGGACGTTGGGCACACCGGTGGCGGTGGCGAGCTTGGCGTTGGCGTGCAGGTGGCGGATCTCACCGTGCACCGGCAGCACGTTGGTGGGCTGCACGATGTTGTAGCAGTAGAGCAGCTCGCCGGCCGAAGCGTGGCCCGAGACGTGCACCAGGGCGTTGCCCTTGTGGACGACGTTGGCGCCGAGCTTGGTCAGCCCGTCGATGACGCGGTAGATCGCGTTCTCGTTGCCCGGGATCAGGGACGAGGCCATGAGGACCGTGTCGCCCGGCTCGAGGCTGACCTGCTGGTGGCTGTTGTTGGCCATCCGGGACAGGGCGGCCATCGGCTCACCCTGCGAGCCGGTCGACATCAGCACCATCTTGTGCGGCGGGGCCGCGTCGATCTTGTCGACCACGACGCCGTCCGGCACGTGGAGGTAGCCCAGCTCGCGGGCGATCTGCATGTTGCGGACCATCGACCGGCCGACGTACGCGACCTTGCGGTTGTGCTTGACGGCGGCGTCGAGGACCTGCTGCACGCGGTGGATGTGCGAGGCGAACGACGCCACGATGATGCGCTTGGTGCTGCTGGCGAACACCGCGTCGATCGCCGGCGTGATGTTGCGCTCCGATGTCGTGAAGCCGGGGACCTCGGCGTTGGTCGAGTCGGTGAGGAACAGGTCCACGCCCTCCTCGCCGAGCCGGGCGAACGCCCGCAGGTCGGTGATGCGGCCGTCGAGCGGCAGCTGGTCCATCTTGAAGTCGCCGGTGTGCAGCGCGACGCCGGCGGGGGTCTTGATCGCGACCGCGAGCGCGTCGGGGATCGAGTGGTTGACCGCGACGAACTCGAGCTCGAACGGGCCGAACGTCTCGACGTCGCCCTCGGACACGACGTGCTTCGGCGCGTCCTTGAGGCGGTGCTCCTTGAGCTTGGGGTCAAGGAACGCCAGCGTCAGCTTGGAGCCGATGACGGGGATGTTGCCGCGCTCGCGCAGCAGGTAGGGCACGCCGCCGATGTGGTCCTCGTGGCCGTGCGTCAGCACGATGCCGACGACGTCCTGGAGGCGGTCACGGATCGGGCCGAAGTCGGGGAGGATCAGGTCGACGCCGGGCTGGGTCTCCTCGGGGAAGAGGACGCCGCAGTCGACGACGAGGATCTTGCCGCCGTACTCGAAGATCGTCATGTTGCGACCGATCTCTCCGAGCCCGCCGAGCGGGATGACCCGCAGGGCGCCGTCGGGAAGCGCGGGAGGAGCGGCGAGCTCCAGGTGCATGTGGCTCAAGAGGTTAACTTTCGAGAAGGCCGGAGGCGGCGAGTCCGTCGCGAACGATCGCGACCTCTTCCTCGGTCGCCTCTGGCAGCGGAGCACGCATGGTCCGGTGGTCGAGCACCCCGAGCAGCTGCATGGCAGCCTTCGCGGTGATCGCGCCTTGCGTGTGGTGCATCATCGCCCGAACGGCGGGCTGAAGTCGGTGGTTGATCGCGCGTGCGGTCGCCAGGTCGCCGGTGTCGACTGCCGCGACCATGTCGGCGTACTGGCGGGAGGCCGCGTGACTGACGACGCTCACGACGCCACTGGCGCCGATCGCGAGCCACGGGAGGTTGACCGGGTCGTCCCCGGAGTACATCTTGAACCCGAGCTCGTTGATCAGCCAGACACCACGGTCGAGGTCGCCGACGGCGTCCTTGATCGCGACGATCAACGGGTTGTCGGCCATCGCGGCATAGGTCTCATCGGCGATCGTGATGCCGCTGCGGCCCGGGATGTCGTAGAGCATGACGGGCGTGTCGTCACCCGCCCGTGCGACCTCGGTGAAGTGCGCCAGCAGCCCGCGCTGCGGGGGCTTGCTGTAGTAGGGCGTCACGATCAGCGTGCCGTGCGCGCCGACCTTCTTGGCCTGCCGCGCCAGCTCGACGGAGTGCCGGGTGTCGTTGGTGCCCACCCCGGCCACGACCGTGGCCCGGTCGCCGACGGCCTCGAGCACGGCCGCCAGCAGGCGTCCGTCCTCCGCGACCGTCGTGGTCGGGGACTCCCCCGTCGTGCCGCTGACGACCAGACCGTCACTGCCGTGGTCGACAAGGTGGGACGCCACCTTCTGGGCGGCCTCGAGATCGAGCTCACCCTCGCGGGTGAACGGCGTGACCATGGCGGTCAGCACACGCCCGAAGGGCGCGGCCTCGGAGGAGAGCGGCGACGTCATACCCCCGAGGCTACCGCTTGGCGACCCGCCGCTGCCGACCGGCAGGATGGGTCCGTGCAAGACGACTTCTACGACCTGGACACCGCGTCGATCTCGCGGGGCGACGGCGTCCGCGACCTGACCCTGACGGACCGGTGGAACACCCCGCTCGGCAAGCCCAACGGCGGCTACATCCTCGCCGCGATGCTGCGCGGGCTGGGCGAGGAGATCGGCGCCGCCGACCCCATGGTCGCCGCGATCACCTACCTCACCTCGCCCGAGCCCGGCCCGGCCGAGCTGCGTACGTCCGCGGTTCGGATGGGCCGCCGCGTCCAGACCGCCACGGCATCGTTGTGGGAGGGCGAACGACAGGTCGCGCAGCTCACCGCGTCCTTCGGCGCCCGTCCCGCGGACGGGCTCACCCATGAGCTCGGCGCACCCCCGCCGCTGCCCGCCCCGGACCGGTGCGCCGACCCGCGCGAGCACGGGATGCCCGCAGGAGGGCTCTTCGACCGGATCGACTATCGGATGGCCTCGGTCCCCGGCTGGTCCGTCGGGGCGCCCAACGGGGAGCCCAGCATCGACCTGTGGCAGCGGCTGGCGGGCGGCCGGGAGATCGACTACCCGGCGCTCGCGCTGCTCTGCGACTCGTTCGCCCCGCCGGTCCTCGAGCTCGGCGACCAGCTCCAGTCCATGACGGTCCAGCTCACGGTCCACCTGCACCGGCTGCCCCGCCCCGGCTGGATCGCGACGCGCCTGGCGACCCGGCACGTCGTCAACGGCTTCCACGAGGAGGACTGCGAGCTCTGGGACGAGGACGGACACCTGGTCGCGCAGAGCCGCCAGCTCGCGATCCTGCTCTGACCCAGCGGCTCAAGCAGCGGGCGCACACTGGCTGCCACGACACGGTTAACGTGGTGCGCAACCCGACAGACCCTCACCCCGGAGCCCGCATGGACCTGTTCGAGATCCACACCACCCAACGCCTGTCCCGTGAGCAGGCTGCCGCCAGGCTGCACGCCCTCGCCGACGCCCTGTCCCGCCACAACTCGATCGAGCTCGAGCGCGACGGCCGCCGCGTCACCGTCAGCATCCCTGACCAGGTCGATCTCAAGATCGAGGTCGAGCTCGGCGAGGAGAACGAGCTGGAGATCGAGCTGACCTGGTGAGGTGACGCCGGCGCAGGACTCGCGCTCGCCGGGCCCTGCGAGGACGATGGACCGATGAGTGACTCCTGGCAGGACTTCGCCGTGACGCTAGGGGTCGCGCTGCTGGTCGCGATCGCAGTGGCCGTCGCGGTCGCGGTGACGGTCCGTGTCCTGGCGCGGCGCTCGCCCCTGGCGCAGCACCTCAACCGCACCGCGGCGATCCCGTTCCGGCTGCTGCTGCTCGCCATCGCCGGCAGCGCTGCGGTGTCCCGCGACGCGCCGTGGTCCGGGCGCGAGGACCTCGGTCAATGGGTCGAGCTGGTCATGCGGATCCTCATCATCGTGTCCGTGGCGTGGCTCGTCGCCGCGATCGTGCTGACCCTGGAGGACCTCGGGCTGCGCCGCTACCGCCTGGACGTCGCCGACAACCTCACCGCGCGCCGGGCCCGGACCCAGGCAGCCGTGATCCGCCGGCTGACCCTGGTCATCGTCGTCGTGCTGGCCGCGGGTGCGGTGCTGCTGAGCTTCCCCGGCGTCGGCGCGGCCGGCGCCAGCGTCCTGGCGTCGGCCGGCATCATCTCGGTCGTCGCCGCGGTCGCCGCCCAGTCGACGCTCAGCAACCTCATCGCCGGCCTGCAGATCGCCTTCAGCGGCTCGATCCGCTACGGCGACGCGGTCATCGTCGAGGGCGAGTGGGGCTGGATCGACGACATCACCCTCAGCTATGTCGTCGTCCGGCTGTGGGACGACCGCAACATGGTGCTCCCCGCGACGTACTTCACGAGCACCCCGTTCCAGAACTGGACCCGCAAGCACTCAGAGCTGCTCGGCTCGATCGAGCTCGACGTCGACTGGCGGGTCAGCCCCGACGGGATGCGGGCTGAGCTGGACCGGATCCTGCCGACCACCGAGCTGTGGGACGGCCGGGTCAAGGTGCTGCAGGTGACCGACGCCGTGGGCGGCTGGGTGCGGATCCGCATCCTCGTCACGGCGAGGGACGCGCCGACCCTGTTCGACCTGCGCTGCCTCGTGCGCGAGCGCATGGTCGACTGGCTGCAGGCCAGCGACGAGGGCGGGCTCCCCCGGTTCCGGGTCGAGTCGGTCTCCCGAACGGCGTCGCGACGTCAGCCCACCGGCGACAGCAGTGGCCTGTTCACGGGCGACGCGCAGAGCGAGGAGCGTGCCGCCCGGATCACCGGTCAACTGCCGATCGTCACCGAGGACCTGCCGCCGCGTCAGCCCTGACGGTCGTAGGTCGCGATGTCGTAGCCCTCGTGCGGCTCGCGGCTCGTCTGGGTCCACGTCGACCAGTCGACCTCCGGGAACCACGCGTCACCGTCGGGCGACTGGTGCACGTGGGTCACCACGAGACGGTCGACGGCCCCCTCGGCCAGCGCCGTGGCATAGACCTGCGCCCCGCCGATCACGAACACGTCATCGTCCAGCTCCGCGGCGCGGGCCAGCGCTGCCGACAGGTCGCCGGCCACCTCGGCGCCGTCGGCGGACCACGACGGGTCGCGGGTCAGCACGATCGACGTACGTCCCGGGAGCGGGCGGCCGATCGACTCGTACGTCGTGCGGCCCATCACGAGCGGATGGCCCATTGTCAGTGCCTTGAACTGGGCCAGGTCACCGGTGGGGGGCCAGGGCAGGTCGCCGTCGGCGCCGATGACCCCGTTCTGCCCGATCGCGACGACGATCGAGACTGTCGTCATACGGCGATCGGCGCCTTGATGCCGGGGTGCGGCTCGTAGCCCGTGATCTTGATCGAGTCGAGCGTGAAGTCGTCGATCGACGTGACCGCCGGGTCGAGCCACAGCTCGGGCAGCGCCTTCGGCTCGCGCTCCAACTGCAGGCGGGCCTGGTCGAGGTGGTTGACGTAGAGGTGGGCGTCGCCGAGCGTGTGCACGAAGTCCCCCACCTCCAGGCCCGCGACCTGCTCGACCTTGTGGTTCAACAGGGCGTAGGAGGTGATGTTGAACGGCACGCCGAGGAAGACGTCGGCGGAGCGTTGGTACATCTGGCAGGACAGCTTGCCGTCGGCGACGTAGAACTGGAAGAACGCATGGCACGGCATGAGCGCCATGGAGTCGAGGTCGGCAACGTTCCAAGCGCTGACGACGTGGCGCCGGGAGTCGGGGTTGACCTTGATCTGCTCGATGACCTGGGCGAGCTGGTCGATGTGCCGGCCGTCGGGCGCGGGCCACGACCGCCACTGGTAGCCGTACACCGGTCCGAGGTCGCCGTTGTCGTCGGCCCACTCGTCCCAGATCGACACGCCGTTGGCGCGCAGGTAGGACGTGTTGGTGTCGCCCGCGATGAACCACAGGAGCTCCGCCACGACCGACTTGACGTGGATCTTCTTGGTCGTGACGAGGGGGAATCCCTCGCTGAGGTCGAACCTCATCTGGTGACCGAAGACGCTGCGCGTGCCGGTGCCCGTGCGGTCACCCTTGGCGACCCCTTCGTCGAGGATCCGTTGGACGAGATCGAGATAGGCCCGCATGTTCGCAGACTACCAATCGAGGCCGAGTGATCGTGTGCGAAACTCTCCCCCATGCCGAGTGAAGAGTTCGACGCCACTCCTGCCGAGGTCCGCAACTTCGCGCTCCTGCAGGTCGGCCTCACCGCCGGGTTCTTCGTGCTGCTGTTCTTCATGCTCGGCGGAGCCGCCGAGGACTACCCGCCGCTCTGGCTGAGCGTGCTGCTCGTCGCCCTCGTCGCGGTGGGCGCGTTCTTCGCCGACCGGGTCTGGCTGTCGTCGTCGCCGCTGCCGGCGGACGTCGCCGATCCGGAGGTGCGGGAGCGGGCCGTCGGCATCTTCGCCGGCCAGACAGTCCGCAAGCTGATCTACTGCGAGGCCCCGCTGCTGTTCGCGGTCGTCGTCGGCTTCGTCGGCGGGTACGGCGGCTGGCCCCTCGTCATCGCCGGGTTCCCGGGACTGCTCGTGCTGGCGTGGGAGGTCTGGCCGAGCCTGCGCAACACCTCGATGACCGCGGCGATGCTGGACTCCCAGGGCGCCGAGTCCCATCTCGTCGAGAGCTTCCTCGAATCGTGAGCGAGCGCCAGCGAGCGAATCAGGACGCAGGGTTCACGCCGACTCCTGCGTACCGTGCTGTTTCCACGCGGGTGGCGGCGTGAGCACGGGTCCCACCGCTGACGTCAGCGCGCGGCTGGCCTGGCCCGACGACGCCCCGGCCATCGTGCGCGTCCAGCTCGCCCGCTGGCGGGAGGCCTTCGGAGCGATCCCCGAGATCGCGGCCCTCGACCCCGACGAGCTCGCCGAGCGGTGGACGTCGATCCTCACCTCGCCCAAGGACGCGCGGGTACGCCTGCTGGTGGCCCTCGAGCGCGCAGACGTACGCGGCTATGCCCTGGTCCACCCGTCGTACGACCCCGACAGCGACCAGGTCGCCGACGGCGAGATCGGCGACTTCGTGGTCGACCCCGCGCACCAGCGGCAGGGCCACGGGTCGCGGCTGCTGCAGGCCGCCGTCGACACACTGGTCGCCGACCGGTTCACCCGGGCAGTGTGGTGGGTCGGCTCGACCGATGACGTGCTGCGCCGGTTCGTGACGGAGTCGGGCTGGGAGCCCGACGGGGCGCACCGCGAGCTCGCCGGCGAGTCGGGCGAGACGCTCAAGCAGGTGCGGCTCCACACCAGCCTGGCATGAGGACCGACCGCGGCATCATCGTCGACTCCCTGGGGGTGGGGATCGCGACGGGGACGTACGGCGTATCGTTCGGGGCGATCTCGACCGCGTCCGGCCTCAGCGTCCTGCAGACGTGCATCATCTCGTTGCTGGTGTTCACGGGGGCTTCGCAGTTCGCGTTCGTCGGCATCATCGCCTCGGCCGGCAACCCGCTGACGGGTGCCCTCACGGCGGTCCTGCTGGGCAGCCGCAACCTGTTCTACGGCGTCAGCCTGGCGCCGAAGCTCGAGCTCGATGCCCCGGGCCGGCTCGCCTCGGCGCACTTCGTGATCGACGAGTCGACCGCGATGGGCGTGACCCGGACGTCTCGCCGCCAAGCGCGGCTGGGGTTCTACTGGACCGGGATCTCGATCTTCGTGCTGTGGAACCTCATGACCTTCGTCGGCGCACTGGCCGGAGAGGCGATCGGCGACCCGCGTACGTACGGGCTGGACGCCGCCGTCGGCGCGGCGTTCCTGGGCCTGCTGTGGCCGCGGCTCGCGAGCTGGCAGGGGCGCGTGGTCGCGATGACCGGGGCGGCGGTCGCGCTGGGCCTCGTGCCGTTCACCAGCGCCGGTCTGCCGATCATCCTCGGTGGTGGCACGGCGGTCCTGCTGGGCCTGCTGTGGAAGCCCCGGGAGCCCAGGGAGCCCGCATGACGACGCTGTGGGTGGGCATCGCGGTGATGGCCCTCGGGTGCTTCGCGCTGAAGTACGCGGGGCTGTCCGTGCCGGAGAGCGTCCTGCGGCATCCCCTGACGCTCCGCGCCGTCGAGCTCATCCCGGCCGGGCTGCTCGGCGCGCTGATCGCGGTGCAGGCCTTCGGCGCGGGCTCCTCGATCCACGTCGACGCCCGCCTCCTGGCGCTCGGCGTCGCGGCGGTGCTGCTGGCCCTGCGCGTGCCGTTCCTGCCGGTCGTGGTGGTGGCCGCCGTTGTCGCGGCGCTAGTCCGCCAGCTCTGACCCCGTCCCGCGAGTGGCGCAAACTGGCTGGATCTGAAGCTGGAGATCCAGCCATACTGCGCCACTCGCGGTCGGAGATCCGGCCTAGAGGCCGAGGACGTCGTCGAGCCCGACTGTGATCCCGGGGCGCTGGCCGACCGCGCGCACGGCGGCGACGACGCCGGGCATGAACGACGTACGGTCGTGGGAGTCGTGCCGGATCGAGAACGTCTCACCCTCCCCGCCGAGCAGGACCTCCTGCGAGGCCACGAAGCCGCGGGCGCGGACCGAGTGCACCGGGATGCCGGCGACCGTCGCTCCCCGGGCGCCGTCGGGATCGGTCGTCGTGGCGTCGGGCAGGGGCGCTGACCCGGCCTCCGCGCGGGCGGCGGCAATCAGCTCGGCGGTGCGGGTCGCGGTGCCCGAGGGCGCGTCGACCTTGGCCGGGTGGTGCAGCTCGATGACCTCGACCGACTCGAAGAACGGTGCCGCCGTCGCAGCGAACTTCATCATCAGCACCGCGCCGATCGAGAAGTTGGGGACGATCAGGACCTCCGTCGTCGGGGTCTCCCCCATCAGGTCCCGCACCACGCCGATCCGGTCGTCGTCGAAGCCGGACGTGCCGACGACGACGTGCACGCCGTGCTCGACGCACCACGCGACGTTGTCGAGGGCGACCGCGGGCTGGGTGAAGTCCAGCGCCACCTCGGCGCCCGACGACGCGATCAGGTCGAGCGGGTCGTCGACGCCGATCTGCGCGACGACCTCCAGCCCGTCGGCGGCCTCGATCGCACGCACCGACTCCGAACCCATACGCCCCTTGGCGCCCAGCACTGCCACGCGTGTCATGGCCCCGATCGTACGAGACGAAGTGTTCCCTTCGAACGGCGCTCTGTCCTAGCATCGACGTATCGGGGCGACAGGACGAAAGGCTGTGGCATGACCGATGAGATCCGACAGCTCGGCTGTCAGACGGACGACATGAAGATGATCCACCAGGTCTTCCGCCGCGAGTTCGGGCTCGCCCCGCCGATGGTCCGGCACGTCGCCGCCGGTGACACCGCGCAGGCCGGACGAGTGGCGACCTACCTCGCCGAGATCGTCACCGCCCTGCACCACCACCACCAGAACGAGGACCGACTGCTCTGGGACACGATGGTCGATCGGGCACCCGCGTGCGCGCTGCACGTCGGCCAGATGAAGGAGCAGCACGCGGCCGTGGCCGAGCTGCTGGACCAGGTCCATGGCCTGGCCGCGGCATGGACGAGCGGCGGCGCGGACGAAGAGTCCCGTGAACGTCTGGCGGTGCTGCTCGAGAAGATCTCCGGCCTACTCAACGAGCACCTGGGTCAGGAGGAGAACGAGATCCTGCCGGTCGCCTCCACCACCTTCACCCAGACCGAGTGGGACCGGCTGCGGGAGGCAGGCATGGCCAGCGTTCCGAGGAACCGCCTCCTGGTCCAGCTGGGCTACATCCTCGAGGACGCGGACCCCGAGCAGCGCAAGCACATGCTCTCGAACGTCCCCGTGCCGGCGCGCGTGCTCTACTCGCTCGTCGGACGTCGCAAGTACGAGAAGGAGATCCGCTCCCTGCGCGCCCCGGTCTGATCGTCAGGACCCGGCGCACGCCGCGAGCACCGCGATGCCGGCGGCGACCTCGGTGTACGACGTCGTGAGCGGGGACAGGCCCAGCCGGATCAGGTCGGGCTCCCGGAAGTCCGGCACGACCCCGTGCTCGACGAGCCGGGTGGTGACCTGCCGCGCGTCCGGGTGGCGGACTGTGACGTGGCTGCCGCGGCGTACGGCGTCCCGGGGCGTGACGACCTCGAGGCCGGCCGCGTCGAGGAGCGCGAGGGCGTACGACGTGAGCGCCTCGGACTTCGTGCGGATCGCCTCGACCCCCGCCTCGGCGATCAGACGGACGCCCTCCTGCACCGCGACGACGCCGGGCACCGACGGCGTACCACTGAGCATCCGGCGGATCGTGGGTGACGGTTCGTACGTGTCCGCCATCGCGAACAGGTCGGCGGCGCTCCACCAGCCGGCGATGGGCTGCGTCGCGGTGGCGAGGTGGCGCTCCGCGACGTACAGGAAAGCAGGAGCACCGGGACCCGCGTTGACGTACTTGTAGGTGCAGCCCACCGCGAAGTCGACCTGGTGGGCGTCCAGCGAGATCGGCACGACCCCGGCCGAGTGGCACAGGTCCCAGATCACGACGGCGCCGGCCGCGTGGACGCAAGCCGTCAGCGCCGGGAGGTCGAGCAGCGTGCCGGAGCGGTAGTCCACGTGGCTGAGGACCACGACCGCGGTCCGCTCCCCCAGTGCCGCTGCCAGGACGTCGCGCGTGACGTTGTCGACGACGTCGGGCTCAAGCCAGACGACGGTCAGGCCCTTGACCGCCGCGACGCTCTCGACGAGGTAGCGGTCGGTCGGGAAGTTGGTCGCGTCAATGACGATCTCGTCGCGGTCCGGGCGGACACCGGTGGCCGTGTGCAGCAGCTTGTAGAGGTTCACCGAGGTCGAGTCGGCGATGACGGTCTGGCCCGCGGCCGCGCCCAGCAGGGTCGCGCCGAGCTCGTCCCCCACGCCCACCGGCAGGTCGACCCAGGCCTCCTCCCAGCCACGGATCAGGCGGCCGCCCCACTCCTGGCGGAAGAAGGCGTCGACCCGGTCCGCCGTCGCGATCGGGAGGCGGCCTAGCGAGTTGCCGTCGAGGTAGGCCACCAGGTCCGCGTCGAGCAGGAACCGGGCGCGGAAGTCCCGCAGCGGGTCGGCGGCATCAAGCCCGGCGGCGTCGTCGTAGGTCTGCGTCATGAGTCCCCGATCGTCTCACGCCGAGGTGCCACCCCGAATCCGCTGACGAGTCACGCAGGTCACCTGACGAGTCACGCAGGTCAGCTGACGAGTCACGCAGGTCACCTGACGAGTCACGTACGTTCACCGGCGAGTGGCCTGCCGGAGCCGACGGCCGAGGTCGGCGCGAGGACCTCCGAACGTAATGACTCCTCACCGGACCTCCGTGACTCCTGACCGGACCTCCGTGACTCGTCAGCGAATCGAGGGGATGCGGAAGGGCCCCGCCGCCGGAGCAACGGGGCCCTTCTCGATCGCTGAGGATCAGGCGTCGGCCGAAGCCGGCTCCTCGGCGGGGGCAGCGTCGCCCTTGTCCTCGAGGACCGGGACCAGCGACAGCTTGCCGCGGTCACCCAGCTCGGCGATCTCGACCTGGATCTTCTGGCCGACGGAGACGACGTCCTCGACGTTGTTGACCCGCTGTCCACCGTTGAGCTCACGGAGCTTGCTGATGTGCAGCAGCCCGTCACGGCCCGGGGACAGCGACACGAACGCGCCGAAGTCGACGACCTTGACGACGGTGCCGAGGTAGCGCTCGCCGACCTCGGGCATCGTCGGGTTGGCGATCGCGTTGATCGCGTCACGCGCGGCCTCGGCAGCTTCGCCGTTCTCCGCTCCGACGTAGACCGTGCCGTCGTCCTCGAGCGAGATGTTGGCGCCCGTGTCGTCCTGGATCTGGTTGATGATCTTGCCCTTGGGGCCGATGACCTCGCCGATCTTGTCGACCGGGATCTTGATCGTGGTGACGCGCGGCGCGTACGGGCTCATCTCGTCGGGCCCGTCGATCGCCTCGCCCATCACCTCGAGGATCGCCAGCCGAGCATCCTTGGCCTGCGCGAGGGCGGCACTCAGCACATCCGACGGGATGCCGTCGAGCTTGGTGTCGAGCTGCAGGGCGGTGACGAACTCCTTGGTGCCCGCCACCTTGAAGTCCATGTCACCGTAGGCGTCCTCGGCACCGAGGATGTCGGTGAGCGCGACATACTGGACTTCGCCCTCCGCCCCGCCCTCGACGGAATCCGAGATGAGGCCCATCGCGATGCCGGCGACGGGTGCCTTCAGGGGCACACCGGCGTTCAGCAGCGACAGCGTGGACGCGCAGACGGAGCCCATCGACGTCGAGCCGTTCGAGCTCAGCGCCTCC
>JAOPXL010000051.1 GCA_025965175.1 Aeromicrobium sp. | reverse complement strand
TGTGCACCGACAACGCCATGAAGGTCACGACCGACGCCGTGCAGGTGCTGGGCGGGGCCGGCTACACCAAGGACTTCCCGGCCGAACGCTTCATGCGCGAGGCGAAGGTCATGCAGATCTTCGAGGGCACCAACCAGATCCAACGACTCGTCATCAGTCGCAACCTGGCGCGCTGACCCACCCCCACCCCACCTTCCGAGGAGAAGCATGCAGCTCAACGACACCGCCGCGATCGTCACGGGCGGGGCCTCCGGCCTCGGCGCCGCGACGGCCCTCGCCCTCGCCGAGCAGGGCGCCCAGGTCTTCGCGATCGACCTGCGGCCCTCGATCGACCAGGCCCCCGCCGTCGACGGCGTCACCTACGTCGCCGCGGACGTCACCGACGAGGAGCAGGTCCGCGCGGCCGTGACCCTCGCCGCCGAGGCGGCCCCGCTGCGCACCGTGGTCAACTGCGCCGGCATCGGCCCGTCGGCCCGCATCCTGGGTCGCAAGGGCGTCCATGACCTGGGCCTGTACGCCAAGATCGTGCAGATCAACCTGGTCGGCAGCTTCACGGTCCTGGCCCTCGCCTCCGAGGCGATCGCGCAGACCGAGCCCGACGAGAACGGCCAGCGCGGTGTCATCGTCAACACCGCCTCGATCGCGGCGTACGACGGACAGATCGGCCAGGTCGCCTACGCCTCGTCCAAGGGCGGCATCGTCGGGATGACCCTCCCCGCGGCGCGCGACCTCGCGCAGTACGGCATCCGGGTCTGCACGATCGCGCCCGGCATCGTCAACACCCCGATGCTCGCGACCGTCAGCGAGGAGTTCCGCGCCGGGCTCGCCGCCGGCGTCCCCTTCCCGCAGCGCCTGTGCGAGCCGTCGGAGTACGCCAAGCTCGTCACGATGATCGTCGACCACGACTACCTCAACGGCGAGACGATTCGCATGGACGGCGCGCTGCGGATGGCCCCGCGCTAGATCTTCACGAGGCGTCGGCGGGCTTCTCGGGGCGGTAGGACGCAGCCATCAGGCCGGCCGCGGCGAGGGCCCCGCCGACGGCGGCGGTCACGGCCCAGCCGGTGCCGGCCAGGTCCAGGTCGAGCGCGTGGTCCAGCGACCACTCGCCCGGTCCCGTCGCAGCGAGCGCGACGGCGACCATCGCCACCAGGACGGTGTACTCCCAGCCGCCCTTGAACACGAAGTAGCCCTTGCCCCGGTGGTCCGTGAACGTCGCAACGAGCATCAGCCCGACGTACGCCATCGCGGCGAGGCCGTTGAGCAGGCCCACCGTCATCAGGACGCCGGCACCGATCTCGTTGACCGGTGCGATGCGGGCGTGGAGCCAGGCCGGGCGCAGGCCCAGGCTCGCGAACCAGCCCTCGGTGCCGGCCAGTCCGCCCGCGCCGAAGACCTTGTTCCACCCGTGCAGGACCAGCATCGGTCCCAGGGCGAGGCGCAGGACCAGCAGACCGAGGTCCAGGTCCTGGCCGCTCACCGGATCAGTGGTGCGCGGGCGAGGCGTCGCCCGTCGTCGCGAGCTCGGTCGACGGCGGCGGCGGGACGTAGTTGTTGCGTGCCGTGAGCAGCCCGAACAGCGCGATGATCACGAACAGGCCGACGGTGCCACCGCCGAACAGGATCAGCAGGTCGAGGTGGCTCTTGCTGTCGTTGTTGGGCCACTCGGTGCTGCCCGCGGGGGCGTCGGCGAGCGCAGCCGCCGAGCCGGCGACGAACATGACCACGAACGAGAGCGCGAGCGTGAGCACGCGTGCAGGAGTCCTCATGGGGCCCATGGTATCCACCCGTAGGCTGGAGTAATGCCTCACCTCGAACAGACCTCGCTGAGACAGGCCGTGGCCGACGTTCTCCCCTTCGACGTCACGTGGGACATCCCGGCCGGCAAGGCGTACGACTGGTTCGTCGCCGCCCCCGCCTCGATCATCCTGACGATCGTGCTCGGACTGGCTTTCCGGTGGTTCGTCTGCCGCGCCATCGATCGCGTGGTGGGACGCGCCGCGAAGGGCGCCGTCCCCGGCGTCCTCGCCAACTCCAGGGCCGGGGAGTTCCTCGCCGACCGGCGACCCGCCGGCCACCAGCGTCGCCAGCAGCGCGCCGAGACGATGGGTTCGCTGCTCAAGAGCGTCGCGACCGGGCTGATCCTGTCCGTCGTCACCGTCACCGTGCTGGCGAAGCTGGGCGTCCAGGTCGCCCCGATCATCGCGAGCGCCGGGATCCTGGGCCTGGCCTTCGGCTTCGGCGCGCAGAACCTTGTGCGGGACTTCCTCTCGGGCATCTTCATGATCCTGGAGGACCAGTACGGCGTGGGTGACTCCGTCGACCTCGGCGAGGCCACGGGGACCGTCGAGTCCGTGGGCCTGCGCGTCACCCGGCTCCGCGACGTCAACGGCACGGTCTGGTACGTCCGCAACGGCGAGATCCTGCGGGTCGGCAACCAGAGCCAGAACTGGGCCCGCACGGTTCTGGATGTCACCGTCGCCTACGACACGGACCTCGAGCGGGTGCAGACGATCCTGCAGGACGTCGCGACCTCGACCTACGAGGACAAACGGTTCCACGACGTCATCATCGAGGCGCCCGAGGTCTGGGGTGTCGAGCGCTTCGACAAGGACGGTGTCGTCGTCCGGGTCGTGCTCAAGACGGCGCCGGCGCAACAGTGGCTCGTCGCCCGCGCGATGCGCCAGCGCATCAAGGCCGAGTTCGACCGGGCCGGCATCCAGATCCCCACGACGTTCCCGACGGTCCACATGGAGGACAGGTCATGACGACCACGGAGCAGAGCTTCTACGACGCCATCGGCGGGCACGACACGATCAGGCTCATCGTGGACACGTTCTACGACGGCGTCGCGACCGACGAGGTCCTGCGACCGCTCTATCCCGAGGAGGACCTCGGGCCGGCCGCCGACCGCTTCACGGCGTTCCTCGTGCAGTACTGGGGCGGCCCCACGACATACTCACAGCAGCGCGGACACCCCCGCCTGCGCATGCGCCACGCCCCGTTCGCGGTAACGCCCCTGGCCCGGGACCGGTGGCTCCTGCACTTCCGCGACGGCCTCGACAAGGCGGCTCTCTCCCCCGAGCTCGACGCGCAGTTCTGGGCGTACGTCCAGCACGCGGCGCAGTTCATGGTCAACTCCGCGTCCTGAGCGAAGCGAAGCGGTGTTGGGCCATGAACCCACAGCGCAGCATGGTCAACTCCGCGTCCTGAGCGAAGCGAAGCGGTGTTGGGCCATGAACCCACAGCGCAGCATGGTCAATCAGGCGGATTGAGCAAGGCCTCGAGCTCGTAGCGCTCCTGGTCGTCGAGCCGGCGTGACCGCTGGGTGGCGAGATCGAACCCCACGAGGACCGTGGTCGACCGCGCGAGCACCTGGTCGCCGTCCGCCAGCTCGGCCGCGATCGTGAAGGACGAGCCGCCGACGCGGCCGACCCGGACCCGCATGTCGTACGCCTCCGCGCGCCACCGGACAGGGCGGACGAGGTCGACGTCCGTCGAACCCACGACGAACCGGCCCGGTGTCATCGACCGCAGGTGCGAGGAGATGTGGAGGATGCGACCCTCCTGGAAGAGCTCGAAGAGCTTCGTCGTGCTGACCGCGCCGGTCGCATCCAGGTCGCTGCGCCGCACACGTGCCGGCCACGGTCCCCCGGGGGACGCGCTCAGCACGGCATCGACCCGGGGGCCGTACGTCGTGACGACCCTCGCGAAGACCGTCCGGCCCTCGTCGCCCTGGACTCCGATCTCCTGCGTCAGCTCCCCATCTCCGATCGAGGACGTGACCTCGACGGGTCGTCGACCCAGCAGGAGCGGGCGGAGGAACCTCACCGCGATGTGGGCGATCGCCGAGTCCGGACCGACCCGTCCGTCCTCGACCAGCATCGCCCGGCTCTCGGCGGCGTAGTCGACGTGGACGACGTTGTTGACGTGGTTGAGCGAGTCGAGGTCGGCCCAGCGCATGGGCAGCTCGTGGAGGATGTCGGCGGGCACCCGCCGATGATGGCAGATGCCCCGTCGGGGTCAGGCGCCCGCGGTCTCGTCGATCTCCATGATGGCGTCGCCCTCCTGGACGATCTGACCCACCTCGACGAGGATCTTGCTGACGTGGCCGGGTGCCCGGGCGTACAACGGTATTTCCATCTTCATGGACTCGAGCACCGCAAGGACGTCCCCGGCGCCGACCTGGTCACCCTCGCGGGCGACGATCTTCCAGACGTTCGAGACGATCTCGGCGCGGGCGAGGATCATCACTGACCCGATCCGTGGGTCAGCATGCGGAGCGCGGCGACCATGCGGTCGCGGGTCTCCTCGGGGTGGATCACGTCGTCGACGATGCCGGCCTCGGCCGCCAGGTAGGGCCGGGCGACCTCCTCGCGGTAGACCGCCGCGAGCTCGTCGCGCAGGACCGTCGGCTCCTCGGCCGCCTTGAGCGCCCGCCGGTGTAGCAGGGCGACGGCGCCACCGGGCCCCATGACCGCGATCTCCGAGCCCGACCAGGCCCAGTTGGCGTGGGCGCCGAGGGAGGCCGAACCCATCGCGATGTACGCGCCGCCGTACGATTTGCGCACGACGACCGTGAGCTTGGGGCTCTTGGTGTCGACGTACGCCTTGAGGAGCTTGGCGCCATGCGTGATCACGCCTCGCCCCTCCTCGACGGTGCCTGGCAGGAAGCCGGGCACGTCGACGAAGGTGAGGACCGGGAGGTCGAAGCGGCCGCAGAACTCCACGAACCGGGCGGCCTTGACCGACGCCTTGGAGTCGAGGATGCCGCCGCGGGCGTTGGGTTGGTTGGCCAGGATGCCGACCGCGTGGCCGTCGAGGCGGGCGAACAGCGTCAGGATGCTCGGCGCGTGGGTCGGCATGAGCTCGAGCCGGGCGCCGTTGTCGAGCACGCCGTCGAGCAGCTTGTCCATGTCGAACACGATGCTCGACTTCTCCGGCACCAGCGTCGGCAGCGCGGCCGCGGCACGCGGGTTGGCGGGCACGGGGTCGTGGCGCTTCTGCCGCCCACCCTTGTGCGTCGGCAGGAACGACAGCAGGAGGCGGGTCGCGTCGAACGCCTCCTCCTCGCTGACGACCTCGAGGTGCGCGACCCCGGAGACCTGGGTGTGCAGCGCCGAGCCGCCGATGTCCTCGGCCGAGGCGTCCTCGCCGGTCGCGGCCTTGACGATGTCGGGGCCGGTGAGGAACATCTGGCCCTGCTCCTTGACCATGATGGTCCAGTCCGTGAGGGCCGGGGAGTACGCCGCGGCGCCCGCGCAGGGGCCGAGGATCAGCGAGATCTGTGGGATGCGGCTCTGCGCCTCGATGTTGAGCGCGAAGATGCCGCCGCAGCCGTGCAGCGCGAAGATCCCGTCGTGGATGCGCGCTCCGCCCGAGTCGTTGATGTAGACGATCGGGTAGCCCTTGTCGATCGCGAAGCGCTGTGCCTTCTGGATCGCCTCGGCCATGACGGCGCCGATCGCGCCGGAGGCGACAGCGGCGTCGTGGGAGACGACGACGACCGAGTGTCCGTCGGTCGTGCCCCAGCCCGCCACGACACCGCTGCCCGCCCCAGCTCCCGCCGAGCGCATCGGAGCCATCTCGACGAAGCTGCCGTCATCGACCAGCATCTCGGCACGTTCCCGGGCGGTGTAGACCCTCTTGCCCTTGGGCTCAACCCGTGCGAACCGGTTCGTGCGGCGCTGCGTGAGCACCGCTCGCTGATCGGCCGGCGCGGACGCTTCGACGACTTCGTGGTGGTCGGTCTTCGGCACGTCGCACTCCCTAAACATGAGGTTTTCCTCAACTATACACAAACATGAGGAATCCTTCATCTTTTGCGAGCGATAATTTCGGAGGTGATCTCGCGCACGCCTTGCCGGGTGCGCTACCGTGCTGGGGACTTCACTAAGCAAGCGCTTAGCCGCACCCCCCGAGGAGTAGACGTGACCGAGACCCGCACAGCAATCGTGACCGGAGCAGCCCGAGGCATCGGCGCGGCCGTGGCCAAGCGACTGGCCGCCGACGGTTTCAAGGTGGCCGTCGTCGACCTCGACGCCGCCGCGTGCGCCGGCACCGTCGAAGCCATCACCGGGGCGGGTGGCCAGGCGCTCGCCGTCGGTGCCGACGTCAGCGACGAGGCCAAGGTCGCCGCGGCGTTCGAGACGATCGTGGCCGAGCTCGGCGCGCCGACCGTCCTGATCAACAACGCCGGCATCCTGCGCGACAACCTGCTGTTCAAGATGTCGACCGAGGACTGGGACCTGGTCATGGGCGTGCATCTGCGTGGTGCGTTCCTCATGGCCAAGTACGCCCAGAAGTACATGACCGAGGCGAAGTACGGCCGCATCGTCAACCTGTCGAGCACCTCGGCACTGGGCAACCGTGGCCAGGCCAACTACTCGGCGGCCAAGGCCGGACTGCAGGGCTTCACCAAGACCCTCGCGATCGAGCTCGGCAAGTTCGGCGTGACGGCCAACGCGATCGCGCCGGGATTCATCCAGACCGACATGACCGCTGCGACCGCCGAGCGGATGAAGGTCCCCTTCGACGACTTCATCAAGTTCAGCGCCGACCAGATCCCGGTCGCGCGCGTCGGTCAGCCCGAGGACATCGCTCACACGGCATCGTTCCTCGTCAGCGAGGGTGCGGGCTTCGTGAGCGGCCAGGTCATCTACGTCGCCGGCGGACC
>JAOPXL010000241.1 GCA_025965175.1 Aeromicrobium sp. | reverse complement strand
GTCATCAGGTTGCCGATGTCGTCGGTGACCAGCCGGTACAACAGGCTGGTCTGGTCGGCCATCGCGGCCCGCACGATGTGGGCCGGGATCGTGGCCGACCGGTCGGTCAGCTCCCCGGGGGCGTCGCTGAACCCCATCAGTGACGACAGCGGCACCGTGATGCCGATGACGGCCCGGTAGCCCAGCCCGCCGGCGCGGCGGTCCAGCAGGGTGTCGACCAGCAGGTCGGCGCGGGCCTGGTCGATGGTGCGGTCATCATCGGCGGGCAGCTGGTGCGCGGTGCCGGTGAGCTTTTGCATGATCGCCGCGGCGTCACCGGCGGTGATGTCGGCGGTCATCCGGGTCATCCCGTCCCCCAGCGGGCGCAGGGCGACCTTACGGTCGCGATACGCGACCTGGTGCCGGCGGGCGGACTCGGCGCTCTCGGTGCGCTCGACCCACCGGTCAAGCCAGCGGGTCGCCTGACCCGGCGTCAGCGCGGCCAGACGGTCCACGGCCAGGTCGTCCAACGTGGCGACCGAGGCGGGGTGGAGCAGCCGGGTCGCGGCGCGGTCGATGCCGATCACGTGGGCGGTGCTGATGCGCCCGTCGTGCCAGGCCTGCCACACCTGCGGCATCGTCGACCGCAACCGGCGGGCCCGGACGACCCGGCGCTCGATCGTCGGGACGGGCAGCGTCATCGCCAACGACAGCTCGTGGACCGCGGCCTCAACCCGCCGGCGTCCCCGCGCCTGGCCACCGGCCCGTTCCCCGGCGGCTCGGGCCCGGTCCACGTAGTCCAGCAGCTCGGCGGCCTCGCCGGCCTCCAACGAGGCCAGGACCTGACGACGCATCACGATCTGATCGATCATCTGCCGGTCGTCCAACACCATAAACCCCTGCCGTTGCTGTCTTTCCTCCAGTCTAGGGACAGGGTCTGACAACACTGTCGGGGAGCGGTCGAGGCAGGTGATCGCCCGGGCGGTCCGGGGCCGTGGTCCCATCCTCGCCGGCGTCGACGCGTGCCCGCCGCGCCCCTCGACCCCCAGCTCGACCGACGTCACGCCCTTCTCGGTCACCCCGATCACGCCGATCGGTGCGGCCCCGCCCGGAAACGCTTCGCTCGCGATCACGCCTCCCTCGTCGATGACGAACCACGGTTTCACGCCCTGCTTCTTGAGCTCCTCGCCCGCAAGGGCGGCCGTGCCTGACGCCTCCTCGTTGCAGTCGAACGAGAGCCAGATGTCCTGCGCAGGAGTGAAGCGGTCGCCAGTGAGCCGCTCGACCGCGGCACAGATTCCCACCAGGCTGCCCTTGTCGTCAAGCGTCCCGCGGCCCCAGATGTTGCCGTCCACGATGTCCCCGCCGAACGCGGAGTGCTGCCACTCCCCCTCGACCGGCGCGACATCGAGGTGCGCCATGAGGACGACCGGCTTATCGCTGCTCGCGCCGACCCAGTGGAAAACAATCCATGGGTGTCAATCTGCGCCAGGTCGAGTTGGTCGTGCAGCAGCGGGAATAGGCAGCAATCGCTGCGCCGTCCATGCACAGGAGCCTGTGACGGCTTCGCTCGCGCAAGCGCCAAGCGTTGCCAGCGCAAGAAGGCCTGTTTGCAATCACAATTCTCTTCATGGTGTTTCTCCAGTCATTCCCGCGGAGCGGGTGAGACGTCGATGCCAAGGCAACGGCGCCCGATGCGATCGGCGCGGTGGGGTTGAGTTGTGTGCCCCGGGATTCTCACGACATCGACGCGGGACCAAGAGCACACTCGGGATTGAGGGCGGTATCAATTCGGCCCAACGAAAGGTCGCGAATCCGCTCGGCTGCATCGACGAAGATTCCCTCGCTGCCCATCACCTAAGGCGACCACGCCCCGACCCGTCTTCGATCAAACAGTGACGGACTTCGCTGCCATCACGTCGTGAAGGACGTTGATTCGCCGCTGTAGGTACCGGGTTTGGCTAGCAAACCAAATGACGGCCCAAAACCACGAAGTGAAAACACCAACTCGTGTGGGAGAGCCCACGGATGCGTGGGCAGCATTGACCCGCTTTGCTGTCGCTCCTAGACCGACGAGCCCGTAGAACGGGATGATCTGTGACCACCAACGACCGTTGGCCGGCACAGGCTGACCCAGAACCCGGCACAGCTCACTGTTGACGCGTGCATACCAAACGCAGTAGTAGATGCCGAATGTGATGCCGCAGAGCCACCACAGGCCCCACGGGCCCTGCTTGGTCGGAATGTTCATGATGTTCCTCATGCTCCCCTGTATGTGGCTTGGTTCCCGGGGCACTCTTTCATAGGTCCCTCGTTCTCGAGACAAGTTGTCGAGAAATAGCTCCAAGGAACTAGTTGCGTATCGAAAATTTCTGCTCGTTGCGGGTCGATCAAGACCTACCGAGCTTCCTTGAGGAATCCGGCCTAGAACTCTCCGACTTCCTCCGCCGCGGGACTCATTCATGGACTCGGCAGGTCGAACGATACGTAGTCGATTCCGGCGAGAACTTCCTCGAGTTGATAGCGAGCGTGGATTTTGAGCGGCAGTTGAGCGAGCGTGCCACCGAGCTCGAAGGTTTGGTGCCGCGCGGCATCGAACGACAGATCAACGACGGTGCTGAGCTCATCGCGGACTGCTTGCTCGGCGCGAAGTGCGGCGAAACCTTCGCCGTATGAGTTGTGGCCACCGGCGCCGCGCCACAGGGGGGAGGAGAAGAGCATGCGCGCTAAGCGTTGTTCCGTTCCGGACAGGTCGTCGTAGCGGGGCCCACTGTCGGCCAGAATCCGGCGATACGCGTCCGCGCGCTCGCGGTCGTCGACGTGTGCGAAGGCGCGGACCCGCTTCAGGAGCTTCTCCTCCAACTCGGAACCGATGCGGGTCTCTAGTTGAGCTTCACGTCGCGGCTCCGCGAGCGTCGCAGCGGGCTAACGGCCCACGATGAACGCGTCGAGCATCGGTCTCGAGCGAGTGCTGATCGCAATGCTGACGGCGTCCATCGTGCGACAGAGCCGAGCTCCTCAAGCGTCAACGAGCTGCCGGTTGCGACGGCCGGCACCAACACGCCGACCGAGGGCAACGAGCCCGAAGCCAACCCCGAAGATCACCAGCGACACGATGCCGTAGGACACCGGCAGGGTGTCCGGGTCCTTCGGGAAGGCCGAGTCGTCACCGCCCACCCAGCTGCGGGTCAGATACAGCCCTTGGAAGACGAACGCCCAGAGGTAGGCGATGGCGTAGGCGGTGTTGGCCGCGAGGTGGGAGCGGAAGAAGTATCCGCACGGGAACGCGAGCAGGAGCGTGACAGCGGCGATCATGACGACATCTCCCGTGACGCGACGGGACGATGAGACGTCGAGAACATCAGCACGACGGTCGAGATGGTGTAGACGACCGCAAGCGCGGTCAGCGCCTTGATCGCGGCCGGCACGTCGACGAAGAACGCCGGCAGCGAGGTCAGCGTGATGACGACGATGCTGGCCGCGGTGAGCCGCGCGGCAGCCCGGTTGCGCCTGCGCCAGGCCATGATCCC
>JAOPXL010000234.1 GCA_025965175.1 Aeromicrobium sp. | reverse complement strand
GGCCAGAGGTCCTCTAGCCTGAGGTCACCTAGGAGGAACACATGTCTGAATCCGTGCTGATCGAGGACGCCGGCGGCGTCCTCACGATCACCTGGAACGACCCGGAACGACTCAACGGCATGAGCGGAGACATGCTCGACGCCGCCTCGGACGCCGTCGAGTGTGCTCCGGCCGGCACGCGCGTGATCGTCTTCACCGGAGCCGGCCGGGCCTTCTCGACCGGGGCCCGCCTCGGCGGCGAGCTCAAGGGCACCGAGCCGATGGACGTCGCCAACAGGCTGATCCGCGCCGTGACCTCGAGCCCCGTCCCGGTCGTCGCGGCCGTCAACGGTCCAGCCGCCGGCTTCGGCTGCTCGGTCGCGCTGGCCGCCGACATCACGATCGCGAAGCAGTCGGCCTACTTCCTCCTCCCGTTCACCAATATCGGCCTGATGCCCGACGGCGGCTCCACCGCGGTCGTCGCGGCGTCGATCGGGCGGGCCCGCGCCTCGGCGATGGCGCTGCTGGGCGAGCGGCTGCCGGCCGACGAGGCAGCCCGCACCGGACTGATCCACACGGCCGTCCCGGACGAGGAGTTCGACGCCACGGTCGAGGACATCGTGTCCCGGCTGGCGGCCGGCGCCGCAAAGTCGTACCGCGCGACCAAGGAGGCCATCACCGCCGCGACCCTCGGTCACCTCGACGAGGTGCTCGACCGCGAGCGTGACCTGCAGGTCGAGCTGTTCGGCACGACCGACTTCGCCGAGGGGGCGACGGCGTTCATGCACAAGCGCGCACCGAAGTTCGTGGGGGCCTGATGAGCACCGACTACGACATCGTCAACCAGGTCCTGACCAACCGCCGCAGCTGCCGGGGCTATCTCGAGGACGAGGTGCCGCGGGAGACGATCGAGCAGGTCCTGTCCGCCGCCCAGCACTCGGCCTCCTGGTGCAACACGCAGCCATGGCAGGTCCACCTCGTCTCGGGCGAGGCGCGGGACGCCCTGTCGAAGGCCGCGGTGGAGCACGTCATCTCGACCTTCGGCCAGCCCGCCCCGTCGGACTTCCCGTTCCCGGCCGCCTACACCGGGGTCTACGACGTGCGGCGCAAAGAGGTCGGCTGGCAGCTGTACGAGGCCGTCGGCGTCCAGCGCGGCGACCGCGACGCCTCGGCGATGCAGATGCTGCGCAACTTCGAGTTCTTCGGCGCCCCGCACGTCGCGATCATCACGAGCGACGCCGACCTCGGCGTCTACGGCGCGATCGACTGCGGGCTGTACGTCAACTCGTTCATGCTCGCGGCCGAGTCGCTGGGCCTGGGGACGTGCGCGCAGGCGGCGTTGGCGCAGGTCGCACCCGCGATCCGCGAATTCCTGGCGCTGCCCGACGACCGCAGGGTCGTGTGCGGCATCGCGCTGGGCTTCCCCGACCCGGAGCACCCCGCCGCGCAGTTCACGTCGACACGCGCACCGATCAGCGACGCGGTGACGTTCGTCGACTGAGTGGCATCCATGGGTCGCCCTTCCCCCGTGGGGCGGTGCGACAGTCGCCCCATACCGCCGGGAAGGGCGACCCACGCACCGCCCACCGCGGTGCCTGAGGGCTTTGCGCGCCTGGCGCACCCGTCACGGGCGTAGTCAGTTGGTCCAGGTATCCAGCACGTCGAGATTGCGGAAGACAGCCGGCCCGTCGCACAGCTCGGTCATACGGGCGGCGAAGTCCGAGGTCTCGGGGCGGTTGGAGTTCTCCATCGCCGCCTCGTACGAATCGAACTCGACGACGTTGAGGTAGGTGTTGGGGCGGTCCCGGTCGGCCGTGATCGTCCCACGCAGTGCCAGGCCGCCGTCGGCCTTCTCCCGCCACTCGTCCCCGAGCGCTTTCACCTCGTCGATGCGCGTCGTGGTGAACTCAATGATCTGCACGAACCCAGCCATGTGACCCTCCTCCAGAGACCCTGATCGTCGCCAGCGTCCCGCGGCGGCCGGGCGAGCGACAGGGCACAACGTCCTCGCCGCAGGGTTCGACGGGTGCGGCTACCCCCGCAGGGCGCCGATGCCCAGGACGGCGGCGAGGCCCAGCGCGCTGCGAGGCTCGTACGCCGCGGTCCACAACCCACCGTGGGCGGCGTTGACGGCCTCGTCCTGCCACGGCTCGGCCTGCGGAGCGGTCCCGGCACGCAGGTCGTACGCCAGCAGCGCGGCCATCAGCGTGTTGCTGGTGGCCGGGTCGAAGATCTCGACGCCGAACCGGTGCGCGCCGGCGTACGCCGCGGCGAGCGCCTTGTTCTTGACGACCGAGCGCGTGCGCGTCGCCGGTGCGACGTTGAGCGAGACCGTCGAGCCGTCGTGTCGGGCCGTCGTCGCGCGCCAGCGCTGGAGCCGCTTCGCGAGCGCGTAGTTGGGTCCCTGCTGGGGCACCAGAGCGTCGCAGAGGCCCGGGTCGGCGTGGGGGGGATAGTTGCGCTGCAGCAGCCGCCCCCGGCTGATAACCCGCAGCGGCGTCCGCAGGACCTTGGACGCGCTGCGTCGCGCGTACGCCTCGTTGGCCCGGGCGACCTCCTCGACCGGCACCGCGAACGTGTCGGTCGGGGTCGCGAGGAAGGCCAGCGCCGTGTCGGGTCGGTGGCGGGTGAGGTGCTCGGCGAGCGCGTCGGCCGCCATCGACACCCGGACGTGCGTGGCACCGTCGGCGTAGCAGTAGTTGCCCAGCACGAGGCGGCCGTCGAAGCCGTCGAGCCAGTGGGCGACCGCCGGCAGCTCGGTCAGCAGGTCGGCGCCCGAGTCGTCGTCGCCGTTGGTCACGATTCGCGCGGGCAGGTGGGCGCGCCCGGCCGACTCCTCGGCCAGCGTCCGGATGCGGCCCTGGACATCGGTGCGGGGCAGGTCGAGCGCCACGACCTCGGCCCCCCAGCGCAGGAGGGCGCGATAGGGGCCCATCTCCGCGCCGGCGCCCAGCACCACGACGGTGTCGCCGTCGAGCCGCAGCCAGTCCGGGTTGTCCTGCACCGTCTGGATCGCCTCGGAGAACGACCGGGTGACGACACCCTGGGTGACCCAGGCGTCGAGCTGGTCCAGCAGGGCCTTGCCGCTCAACCGCTCGCCCCGATAGGGCACCGACAGCTCGGTCTCGACCGGCGCGCTGCCCTGCACCGTCCGGGTGTGGAACGCCTGTGTCAAGGCCGTGCGGCCGATCGCGTCGTCAAGCGCCACGTCGTTGAACCGCATCAGGTCATGGGCGCTGCGCAGCCCATCGGCCGCGATCGCGCGGGCGGCCGGCGCCTCACCGATACCGGCCTCGACTGTGCGCCGGAAGTGCGTCAGGTAGTTGCGCCGCCAGTTGGTCTCGTTCTCGACCGCTCGGGCACCGACCGGATCGGCCTTCCGCAGAGCGGCGGAGACGACGGTGCGGGCGGCGGACGACGTGCTCTCCGATGGGAACGACACTCCCTCAAGCGTGCTCATGGCCCCACCTTAGGAGCGTCCGACGGTTACTCACGAGTTCGATCACGCACCGGCGTGACGACGTCCCGAGCTGGCGGTCAGGGGACGACCGTGACCGAGGACGTCTTGCTGGTCGCCTGGTCGAGCTCCGCGGTGCTGAGGAACTGCACCTCGAGCGGGACGGTCCCCGTCGTGGTGAACACCGGCAGCGCGATCTTGATCGTGCCCTTGTTGGCGGGCATGAGGGGGACGGTCGCGATGACGTTGCCGGCTGCGTAGACCTGGAGCTGCCCGACGGGCACGACCTTGGTGCCGGAGACGCTGACCTTGGTGGTGAGCGTGACCACGGTCTTGTTGACCTTGGGCTTGGTCGTGCTCCGACTGAACGACACCGTGGGAGTGGCCTTCGTGATCGTGACCTCGACGGCCGTGGCGGCACCCGGCCGATACCCGGTGTCGCCCGAGTACGTCGCGGTGACCGTGTGGCTCGCCACCGACAACGTGCTGGGCAGCGTCACGATGGCCTTGCCCTTGGAGAGCTTGGCCGGGGCCAGTGCCGTGCCGTCGACCGAGACCGTGACGGTCCCGGTCGGGGTGGACGCCTTGGTGGAGGGGTTCGGCACGGTGACGGTCGCCTTGACCGTCTTGCCGTACGTCGTGCTCGCGGTGCTGAGCGACACCCCGACCGTGACGGCGGTCCGTGCGGCGACCGTCACGGACCGGGGGGCGGACTCGTTGCCGGCCCTGTCGAACGCCCTGATCTCGACCTGCGCGGCATCGTCACCCAGGGCGAGCGTCCCGGTCAGGGTCTGCCACTCGCCGCCGGAGATCCGTCGCTCGACCCGGTCGACCGTGGACGTCGCGTCGGTCGCCTTGACGGTGACGGTGCGGGTCGTCTTGTTGAACGTCGCCGTCGAGATGACGGGCTTGACCGTGTCGACCTTCACCGCGAAGGTCTCGGTCGCCCCCTTCTCGCGACCGATGACGGTCCGGTAACGCAGTGTCTGTGCGCCGTCCGGGATGGCGACCGGGGCGCTGTAGGCCTTCCAGGTCGTGCCGTTGAACGAGTACTCCACGGTCGCCGACGCGGCGTTGCCGGTCTTCGCCAACGCGACCTTCGGGCGGGTGACGTACCAGCCCGCCGCGCCGTCAGGCGTTCCCGGGACGATCGACGCGGTCGCGACCTGCGCTGCCGGGACCGACAGCGCTTGGGTGGTCGAGACGTTGCCGGCCCGGTCGATTGCCCGGAACTCGAGCTCGGTGGCTTCGCTGCTCGCCGCCACGGGTGCCGTCACGGGCTCCCAGAACGCGGCACCGACGACACGCTTCTCGACCGAGGCGACGCCGGACCCCTGGGTGTCGGTCGCGGACGCGGTGATCGTGCGTGTGGCCGCATCGAACGTCGCAGCGACGACCGGCCTGACGGTGTCGACCTTGACGTCGAGCGTGCGGGTCTCCTCGACCATGCCGCCGTTCCTGGAGCGGTAGCGCAGCGGCTGGGCCTGGTCCGGGATGTCGATGGGTGCCGTGTACGGCGTCCAGGTCGTGCTGTCGAAGGAGTACTCAGGCTGGGACGCCTCACTGCCTGCGTCGACCGAGAGCGCCACGGTCGGGCGCGTCGTGAACCACCCGTCGGCGCCGTCGGCGACCTCCGGCAGGATCGTGACGGACGTCTTCGGGGTCGCGTCGGCCGTCGAGAGCGAGAAGTCGTCCACCACGAGTGTGCCGGTGGAGACCAGGTTGAGCCCGAAGCTGATGCCGTCGTGCCCGGCCGGGACCTCCGGCGTCCTCCACGTCGCCCGGGTCCAGCTCGACGCAGCGGCGAAGAAGGGGCTCGAGGTCCAGTACCGCCAGCCCCCTGAGCTCGTGCGGAGGTAGACGTCGTACTGCGTCCGGGCGGTCGAGGTGTACCAGCTCCGCAGGACGTACGACTTGCCCGGCGTCGCGGGCGGAGCGCACGTGCCGAGGTCCAGCGAGGTCAGCAGCTTGGCGTCCCCGCTCGTGTAGCCACTGACGGTGACGCGGCCGGCGCGCTGGCCGGTGCGTCCCGGCGTCACGGTGTCGAACACTGCGGTGTTGACGCCGGAGCGATCGGACTGCCAGCACGACGGCAGTCCGGTCGGGCGGAGCGTCTCCATGCCGGGGTTGGACAGACCGCTGCCGTCCTGGGTCGGGACCGGGTCCGAGACCGCGACGACGGGCTTGACGTCGCCGCCGATCACGTCGCCGAGGGTCATCACCGTCGTGTTGTTGGAGGTGTCGCGGAGCTGCAGCCAGTCGAGGAACTCGGTGAAGATCTGCTCGTCGATGGCGAGCTCGCCGCAGGGGGTGCTGCACACGTGGTGGAAGGTCATCGGCACCCAGCCGCCGCCGGTGGTCTCGGCGTTGGTGACGGCGTCCTTGAGGTCCTGGAGGGTCCACGCATTGTCGATGTCGAGGGCCTTGGTCGAGTACGGCGCGGCGGGGGTGAACGACTCGGTGTACGAGCAGCCGGCGCAATCCATGCGGGACCTGAGGCCACCGACGTTGCGCCCGCTGTTGTAGCCGCAGTCCGCGACGAGTTGGTTGATCGCGGTCGTGGTCTCGGCGAAGGGGTAGGCGAAGCTGCGCACGGCGTAGCCCCATTCCATGAGGTTGTCGCGGTCGAGACAGATCTGTCGCTTGGCCTCGTCGGCAGGCAAGGAGGGCAGGCTCGGGTGGTTGAGCGTGTGGCCCCCGATCTCGTGGCCGGCGAGTGCGAGCGTGGCGATGTTCGCCCTGGTCATGTAGCCGGCCAGGCCCACCTTCCCGGAGTTGATGTAGAAGGTTCCGGCCATGCCGTGCGCCTCCAGGATGGCGGCGGGCGACATCTGGTCCGCGTTGCCGTCATCGAAGGTGAGGCTCACGACGGTCCGCGGTTCGTCCGTCGCCGCGCCGGCAGGAGAGATCGTGACCAGGGGGGCGAGGGCGAGGACGATGGCGGCCCACCACGCGGTGCGGGCCCTGCTCCCGCGTCGGCTGAAGGTTGACGTGATCACGTTCACTCCTTGGCCGATCCACGCCCACGGCGGACCGTATGGGACAGCATTCGAACTTGCAGCCCGGTCCGTGGTCGATTGCGTCAACCATGTGGTCACCTGCACCGCTGGCCTACGGGTTCCCGCAGGGCCCGCAGTGGCCGCAGTGCCCGTGGCGAGCCGGCTCCGGCGCCGGGCCGTCAAATTCTTTTTCGACGTCGGACCCATCCAGCAGGGGCAGGGTGTCGAAGCAGGAGTGTGACCACGAACGAAGCACCCCGCACCGAGGCGCCTTGGTGGACCGGCGCCATCGCCGGCTTCCTCGCCGCCGCGGCGGGTGTCGCCGTGGGCACGGGCGTCGCGGCCCTCCTCCAGGGTGTGCCGTCGCCGATCGAGTCGGTCGGCAACCGGGCGATCGACTACGCGCCACCGTTCCTCAAGGAGTTCGCGGTCAAGCAGTTCGGGACTGCCGACAAGCCGATCCTCATCGGCAGTGTCGTCGCGGCCCTCGCGATGCTGGCGATCCTCGCCGGTGTCCTCGGCCGTCGTCGCCCGCGGCTCGCGATCGGCCTCGTCGCGCTCATCGGCGCCATCGCGGTGCTGTGTGCAGCGATCGACCGCACCACGACCGCGAGCCGCGCGCTGACCCTCGTCCCGTCGATCCTCACGGTCGTCGTCAGCCTGGGTGCGCTGCTGATCCTGCTCGCCAACCTCCGGGGTCGTGAGGCCGCCGCCGCAGCGCACCCGCTCGGGCTCGGCCGTCGCGGCTTCCTCAAGGCCGCGGTCGGCGTCTCGGCGCTCGTCGTGGTCGGCGGGGTCGTGGGCAAGGCATTCGGCTCGGCCGCGGCCGCCGCCTCGCGCGCCGGCATCCGCCTCCCGGGCGCCACGACGCCGGCCCCCGCGGTCCCCCCCGGCGCGCAGGTCGACGTCTTGGGTGTCAGCGACTTCGTGACGCCGAACCGCGACTTCTACCGGGTCGACACCGCGCTCCGGATCCCCGACGTGCCCGCCGAGGGCTGGAACCTGCGGATCCACGGCATGGTCGACCGCGAGCTCAACCTGTCCTACCGCGATCTCATGGGCATGTCGCTGGAGGAGCACCGCGTCACCTTGACCTGCGTCTCCAACGAGGTCGGCGGACCGTACGTCGGCAATGCTTTGTGGCTCGGCGTCCGCACCGCGACGCTGCTCGAGATGGCCGGCGTCCAGTCCGGCGCCGACGCGATCAAGTCCACCAGCGCGGACCGCTGGACCGCCGGCAGCCCGCTGGAGACCGTGACCGACGACCGCAACGCCATGGTCGCGATCGGCATGAACGGCGAGCCGCTCCCGCTGGCCCATGGCTTCCCGGCGCGGCTCGTGATCCCCGGCCTGTACGGCTTCGTGTCCGCCACCAAGTGGCTGACGGACATCGAGGTCACGCGGTTCGCGGACTTCAAGGGCTACTGGACCACCCGGGACTACACGGCCCTCGCGCCGATCAAGTTCTCGTCGCGGATCGACGTGCCGTCCTCGTTCCAGGCGTTCCCGCAGGACCGGGTCCGCTTCGGCGGGGTCGCGTGGGCGCAGACCGTCGGCATCGCGAAGGTCGAGGTCAGCCTCGACAAGGGTGACTGGCGCGAGGCGACCCTCGCCCCCGAGGACAACGTCGAGACCTGGCGGCAGTGGAGCTACGACTGGCAGGACGCCACCCCCGGCAACCACCAGCTCACGATCCGCGCCACCGACAAGGACGGCACGACACAGACTTCCGATCGGGCACGCATCCGTCCGAACGGGACGACCGGCTGGCACAGCGTCCAGTTCCGCGTCGAGTAGCACGACAACCCACTCAACAAGGAGATCCCCATGCGTACGTCCACCAAGAGCTTCACCCTCGCGGCAGTTGCGTCGCTGTCCCTGTTCACGGCTGCGTGCGGCTCGAGCGACAGCGAGGGCGCATCCGCCCCGGCCAAGGAGACCGCGTCCGCCGCACCCATGAACGACCCGGCCGCCGACCTCGTCGGTCCCGGCTGCGCCGACTACGCCAAGGCCGTCCCGGACGGCAAGGGCTCGGTCAGCGGCATGTCCAAGGACCCCGTCGCGACCGCGGCCAGCAACAACCCCCTGCTCAAGACGCTGACGGCTGCCGTCAGCGGCAAGCTCAACCCCGACGTCGACCTGGTCGACACGCTCAACGGTGACGAGTTCACGGTCTTCGCGCCGGTCGACGATGCGTTCGGCAAGCTGCCCGCGGAGACCGTCAAGGCCGTCTCGACGGAGAAGGGCGGCGCCACGCTGTCCAGCATCCTGACCTACCACGTCATCCCCGGCCAGATCGCTCCGGCGGACATCGACGGCACGTTCAAGACCGTCAACGGCGCTGATCTCAAGGTCTCCGGCTCCGGCGACTCGATCAACGTCGGTGGCGGCCAGGCCAAGGTCATCTGCGGTGGCGTCAAGACCGCCAACGCCACGGTCTACCTGATCGACTCGGTCCTCATGCCCCCGGCCAAGTAGTCCTCTTGGCGAAGCGGGCCGACCATCTCTGCGACGGTCGGCCCGCTTCGTGCGGTCAAGCCCCGGCTAGGCTCCGGGGATGGGATCCATTCACCTCATCCGGCACGGCCAGGCCTCGTGGGGAGCGGCGGACTACGACCAGCTCTCCGAGCTCGGCGTCCGCCAGTCCGCCTCGCTCGGCACGTCGTGGGAGGCGTCCGGCTGGGTCCCGACCGAGGTCGTCGCCGGGGGGATGAAGCGCCACGCCCAGACCGCGATCGCCACGATCGACGCGTGCGGGCAGGGTGACGGCTACGACGTCGACGCCGGGTGGGACGAGTTCGACCACGTCGCGCTCGCCCGGGCGTACGACCCCGACTCGCTGCACGCCGACCCCAAGGCGTTCCAGGCGATGCTGAACGGCGCGATCGACGGCTGGATGTCCGGCGACCACGCCGATGGTGAGACGTACATCGACTTCCGGGACCGGGTCCGCGCGGCGTTCGACGCGGCGGCCAAGCGGGCGACCTCGGGGCGTACCGTCGCGGTCTTCACCTCCGGCGGGCCCATCGCCCAGGTCGTGTCACACCTGCTGGCCGGGGACGACTCGTTGTTCCAACGGCTCAACGACGTCGTGGTCAACGCCGGCGTCACGACCGTCATCGTCGGACGGTCCGGCCCTCGCCTGCTGGCCTTCAACGAGCACGTCCACCTGCCGCGGGACATGGTGACGTTCCGCTAGGTGGACGGGACGCGTGATCCGGATACCGCTAGTATCTGAACGGTGAAGATCGCCCCGCAGTCCCGCGTCCTGGTCACCGGTGCAGCCTCCGGTCTCGGGCTCGCCCTCGTCCACCGGCTGGTCGAGCGTGGGTGCCGGGTGCTCGCGACCGACGTGCACGCCGACCTCCCGCCCGCGCTCGCCGCGCTCGACGTCACCTACCGGACGCTCGACGTCACGCAGGACGTCGACTGGGCCAGCGCCCACGACTGGGTCGTCGAGGAGTGGGACGGGCTCGACCACCTGTTCAACAACGCCGGCGTCGCCGCGGGCGGCCGCATCGAGCTGTCCGAGCTCGATCAATGGCAGTGGATCGTCGACATCAACCTGCTGGGTGTGGTCCGCGGCTGTCGGACGTTCACCCCCATGCTGAAGGCGCAGGGCAGCGGCCACATCGTCAACACCGCGTCCGCCGCCGGACTGATCCACCCGGCCCGGATGAGCGAGTACAACGCCGTCAAGGCCGGGGTCGTGGCGCTCAGCGAGACGCTGTTCCACGAGCTCAAGCCGTTCGGTGTCGACGTGTCGGTCGTGTGCCCCACGTTCTTCCGGACCAACCTCACCGACTCGCTGCGCGGCAAGGACGAGGCCTCGCAGCGGATGGCGGCCAAGCTCATCGACCGCTCGACGGTCTCGGCCGACGACATCGCGGCGGTCGTGCTGGCGGGCGTCGAGAAGGGGCGACACCTGATCCTGACCGACCGACGCGGGAAGGTGGCGTACGCGGCCAAGCGATTCGCCCGACCGCTCTACTACCGGATGATGGCCCAGGCCTCGACCAAGATGTCTCAGGGAGACTGACATGCGCAAGAACGTCCTCATCACCGGAGCCAGCTCGGGGCTCGGCGCCGGCATGGCCCGCATCCTCGCCGCGAAGGGCCACCACCTCGCGCTGACCGCCCGCCGGGTCGACCGGCTCGAGGCGCTCCGGGACGAGCTGCTCGAGGCTCACCCCGACATCGAGGTGGTCGTCCACGCGCTGGACGTCAACGACCACGACGAGGTGTTCCGGGTCTTCAAGCAGGCGATCGCCGACCTCGGCGGGCTCGACCGGGTCATCGTCAACGCGGGCCTGGGCAAGGGTGGCCGGATCGGCACCGGCAAGTTCCAGGCCAACAAGGAGACCGCCGAGACCAACTTCATCGCCGCGCTGGCCCAGTGCGAGGCTGCGATGGAGCACTTCTACGAGCGCAAGGCGGGCCACCTCGTCGTGATCTCGTCGATGTCGGCGATGCGGGGCATGCCGTCGTCCATGACGACGTACGCCGCGACGAAGGCCGGCATCGCGATGGTCGCCGAGGGCATCCGCTCGGACCTGATCGGGCGCAAGGGCCTGGACATCAAGGTCACGACGCTCTACCCCGGCTACATCGCCTCGGAGATGAACGAGGGAGTCCAACAGGAGACCCGGATGATGGTGGACACCGAGACGGGTTGCCGGGCGCTGGTCAAGAAGATCGAGGCCGAGGTCGTCGACGCCGCGGTGCCGTCGTGGCCGTGGGCCCCGCTGGGCCAGGTCATGAAGCACGCCCCCCTCGGAGTCGTCCGCCGCATGATCTGACCCCCCAAAACCGTGACGCGTGGGTTGCGTGCGGTGAGGCGTGGGTTGCGCGCGGTGACGCGTGGGTTGCCTACCTGCGCACCCCACTCCTCGGGGTGCACAACCCACGCGTCAGCGGGGGAGGTCGATCCGCAGGAAGCGTGGCCGGTAGAGGAACGGGTCGTCGTCGACCTTGCCGACGTCGGTGTTGTTCTGGCTGAACGACACGACCACGGACCCCTTCCGCGGCAACAAATCGGGGTGCGCCAGCGGCATGTAGCGCAGTGTCCCGGTCCTCTCGTCCGACGGGATCTCGGCGACCACGGGGCCGGGGACGAACGGCCCGGTCGGACCCGGTGACGACCACACCACGAGGTCGGAGCCGAGGAACTCGTCGCGCTTGCTGACGGCGTACCACCGCCCGTCCTGCTCGAAGACGCTCAACGTCTGGGAGACACCGCCCTGGGCGGGGACCAGCGTCGTGGCCCGGGACGCCTGGGACTGCCACGAGTCCCCGTCCCAGAAACGCCATCGCCTCGGGTTGAGGATGTCGTCCGGCCGGACCCGGGCGACCTCCAGGGAGAAGCCGAAGACGAGGTTCTTCCCGGGGTTCGCGGTGCCGTAGACGTACACCCAGCCGTCCTCGACCGCGGTGGCCGCGCCCCACGTCGTACGTCCGGGGTCGCTCGAGTCCGGGCCGATGTCCTTGACCTGCAGCAGCTGGGGCGTCTCGCCGCGACGGACGATGAACAGGGCGATGGCCGGGCCGAGGTTCTCGAACGCGGCGGCACCGTCGGGCTGCGCGGCGCCGCGGACCCGTTGCGTCGCGACCCCGACGAGGTCGTAGCCACTCTTCGCGACCTTCGCGATCGACATGGGCCAGTAGCCGACGCCGTCGTCGCGATCGGGGATCAGGGCGCCGTGGTCGGCCGGCAGCACGATGTCGGCGCAGCGGTCGGTGAAGACCAGCATCGAGTTGCGGACGAATCGCTGCCCCGCGAAGGACGGCGACCGAAGGGTGTCGCCGAAGACCCACAGGCGCCGGCCGTCCTGCAGCGTGACATCGGCACCGACGTCCGCCCCCTGGAAGCCGGCCTCGCCGCGCAGCTTGGAGGTCAGGGAGTTGAGATCGCCCACCGAGTCCAGCGGGGTGATTGGCAGGCACTGGGTCTCGGAGGCGCGCGGGACGTCGGCGACCGAGGTGTCCGGGGGCGACGACGCGAGCGTGATCGCGGTGAACATCACGGCCGCCGCGGGCAGCGTCACCAGGGCGACGCGCCACCTCCACGGCACACGATGGATGCTCATGCGGACCACGCTTCCACACCCGCGTAGGTTCGGTGCCCATGAGGGGACGTCAGCTGACCGCAGCCTCGCTGCTGGGCCTGCTGCAGCTGATCGTCGTCGCGACGCTCGCGTTGGCCGGACCCGACGACGACACCCATGCCGCACCGGTCACGGTCGTCGCGCCACCCGTCGTCAGCTCGACGGTCGTCGACCGGGTCAATGCCCTGCCCGGGCGGCCCGTCGACGCGGTCGCGCTCTCGTCGCGGTCCGTCGCGCTCGAGAGCGTCCGCGGGGGACGCAGCGTCGCGGCGATCGTCGTCGACCTGCGCCGCGAGACCGACGCGGTGTACGTCGCGGGGGCCAACGGCTCGCGACTCAACGGCGTCCTCGCGCGCCAGGTCGCCGCGGTCGAGGCGTCGTACGGGCGGACCGTGCGGGTCTGGGACCTGGTGCCGGCGCGCAGCGGTGACGGCGGGCACCGGTACGTCTACGTGCTCACCGGGATCGGCATGCTGGTCGGTCTGCTGTCGGCGGTAGTCATCACGTGGCACGAGGGTCCACGGGCACCGACGCTGGTCCGCGGGATCCGGCGGCTCGTCGTCAACACGGCCGTCGCCGTGGTGGCCGGCGGGGTGATGGCGACGTTCGCCGCGGGCTACTACGACGCCCCCTTCGCGCTCTGGTGGCTGGTCACCGCGCTGACGGTGCTGGCCGGCGCGACGACGACGCTGGCGCTCGAGAGCCTGTTCGGCGTCTACGGCATCGGGGTGGCGACGACCGTGCTGGTCCTGGCGGCGGCGCCGCTGGTGACCCTGGTGCATCCACTTCTCCTTCCCCAGCCGTGGGTCACGGTCACGTCGTGGCTGCCGCACGGTGCCGCGTTGATCGCCGGGACGAACGTGGCGTACTTCAACGGCGAGCAGGTGCTCCGTCCCGTGCTCGTGCTGGCCGCATGGTCGGCCATCTCGATCATGACGAACGTCGTCGCTCGTCGGGAGCTGCGGAGGGAGTCGACCGCCACCGGCTGACGACCGGTGCGGTGGACCCCACAAGAACCATGGCACGGTCGCGCGCGGTGACGCGTGGGTTCCGCACGGTGACGCGTGGGTTCCGCACCGTGAGGAGTGCGTTGCGCCCGGTACGTGCGCGACGCCCTCGCTCCTCACCGTTCGCAACCGACGCGTCACCGGGAGGCGGGGTCAGGCCAGGTCAGGCCAGGAGGGTACGGGCGAGGGTGCCGACCTGGTCGGACTCGACGAGGAAGCCGTCGTGGCCGTGCGGCGACGCGACGACCGCGAGCGGCCCCGAACCGGCGATCCCGTCCGCGAGCTCCTGCTGCTGGTGCAGGGGGTAGAGCCGGTCCGAGTCGATGCCCGCCACGACCGTACGGGCCGTGATCCGCGCGAGTGCCGCCGCGATGCCGCCGCGGCCCCGGCCCACGTCGTGGCTGTTCATCGCCGCGCTGAGCACGACGTACGAGTTGGCGTCGAAGCGGCCGACGAGCTTGGCACCGTGGTGCTGCAGGTAGGACTCGACGGCATACCGACCGTCGGGCTGAACCTCCCGGCCGAAGCGCTCGGCCAGCTCGGCCTCGCTGCGATAGCTGATGTGCGCGATGCGACGGGCCAGGTCGAGCCCGGCCAGCGGTCCCTGCGGTCCGTCGTAGTAGTCGCCGTCGAGGTACGACGCATCAGCACGGATCGCGTCGATCTGGGTCGCGGTCAGCGCGATCTGGTCGGCGGACGCCGCGGCGCACGTCGCCAGCAGGAACAGCCGCTCGACCCGGTCGGGGTGCTCGATCGCCCATTCCAGGGCGCGCATCCCCCCGGCCGACCCGCCGATGACGCCTCGCCAGCGGGGGATGCCGAGCCGGTCGGCCAGGGCGACCTCGGCGCGCACCTGGTCGCGCACCGTCAGCGCCGGGAAAGACCCGCCCCACTGGAAGCCGTCGGGGTCCCGCGTGGCGGGACCGGTCGAGCCCTGGCACCCGCCGAGGATGTTGGCGGCGACGACGAAGAACCGGTCGGTGTCGATCGCCTGCCCCGGCCCGATGACGGTGTCCCACCAGCCGGGCGTCGGATGACCCGGTCCGGCCGGCCCGTGCACGTGGCTGTCCCCCGTCAGGGCGTGGAGGACGAGCACCGCGTTGGAGCCGTCGTACGTCCCCCAGGTCTCGTACGCCAGCCGGACGTCCGGCAGCGTCACTCCGGACTCGAGGACCAGGTCGCCCAGGTCCTCGAACGCCCGTGAACCGACAGGATCCCCCTCCCGCCACGCACCCGTGACGAGAGAGGGATCGATCGCGGCGCTGATCGTCACTTGGCCGCGCGGAGTCCGGCGTCGAGGTCGGCGAGGATGTCGTCGATGTGCTCCAGGCCCACCGCGAGGCGCACGAGTCCTGGGGTCACGCCGGTCGCGGCGTGCTCTTCGGGCGTGCCCTGCGAGTGCGTCGTGCTGGCCGGGTGGATCGCGAGGCTGCGGACGTCACCGATGTTGGCGACGTGGCTGAACAGTTCCAGCGAGTCGATGAACGCCTTGCCGGCATCGATCCCGCCGGGCAGCTCGAACGTCAGCACGGCTCCCGCGCCCTTGGGGACGTACTTGTCGGCGAGCGCCTTGTAGGGGCTGCTGTCCAGCGACGCCCACGTCACAGTCGCGACGTCCTCACGCGCCTCGAGCCACTCGGCCACCTTGCGGGTGTTCTCGATGTGGCGCTCGATGCGTAGGCTCAGCGTCTCGAGGCCCTGGGCCAGGAGGAACGCGTTGAACGGCGCGATGGCCGCACCGATGTTGCGTAGGTACTGGACGCGCAGCTTGGCGATGAACGCCGCGGGTCCGAGGGCGTCGGCGAAGACGAGACCGTGATAGCTCGGGTCGGCCGTCGTGAAGCCCGGGAACTTGTCGCCGTGGGCGGCGTAGTCGAACGTGCCACCGTCGATCACGACGCCGGCGACGGCGGTGCCGTGACCGCCGATGTACTTCGTCGCGGAGTGGACGACGGTGTTGGCGCCGTGCGCGAGCGGGTTGAGCAGGAACGGGGTTGCGACAGTGTTGTCGACGATGAGCGGGACGCCGACCTCCTTGGCGACCGTGGCGATGGCCTCGATGTCGAGGATGTCGCCCTTGGGGTTGCCGATCGTCTCGCCGAAGAACGCCTTGGTGTTGTCCTGCGCGGCTGCGCGCCACGCGTCGGGGTTGTTGGCGTCCTCGACGAATGACACCGTGATGCCGAGCTTCGGGAACGTGTGACGCAGAAGGCTGTCGGTGCCGCCGTAGAGGCTCGCGGAGGCGACGATGTGGTCGCCGGCCTCGGCGACGTTCGTGAGCGCGCCGGTCGTCGCGGCCTGGCCGGAGGCGAACAGCAGCGCCCCGATGCCACCCTCGAGCGCGGCGAGGCGCTGCTCGACGGTGTCCTGCGTCGGGTTCATGATGCGGGTGTAGATGTTGCCCGGCTCGGCCAGGCTGAACAGGTCGGCGGCGTGCTGCGTGTCGCGGAACTGGTACGACGTGGTCTGGTAGATCGGCAGTGCGCGAGCCCCGGTCGTCGGGTCGGGCACCTGACCGGCGTGGATCTGCTTGGTCTCGAATGACCAGTTGTCGCTCATGGTGTCTCCTGAGGGGTACGAAGGTCTGTGATCCCGAGACTGCCAGTATCCCACGGAGCGGGCACCGGGTCTCACCATGTGACCATATTGAGGACTGAGGACCTTCAGCCCATGAAGAACGGTTGGGCCGTGCTCTCGAGCACCGACAGCCACAGGTCGCCGTCGGGGGACACGCTGTGCGACCCGGCCGTGACGATCGGGATCGGCACGTTGACGAAGCGGTGTCGCCGGCGCCCGACGACCATGTCCGTGCGTCCGGCCATCGCGGCGTGGACCGCGGTCTGCGCCAGGCGGGCGCAGTAGACCGAGTCGGACGCATCGGCCGGGACCGACCGGATGGCGTAGCCGGGGTTGAAGTAGCGCATCGTGAGCGGCTGGGCGCGGTTGGCGAAGTCCTTGCCGATCTGCTCGCGCAGGAAGCCCGCGATGTCGCCGAGGACTGCGTTGCCGCTGGCGTCCGTACGATCGCTCGCCGGGAGCAGGTCCTGGCCGGCGCCCTCCGCCAGGACGATGACGGCGTTGCCCTTCTCCGCGACCGTCGCGGCCAGCAGTGCCAGCAGACCGTTGTCGCCGTCGAGGGAGAAGCCGACCTCCGGGATCAGGACGAAGTCGGCGTCGTGGTTGGCCAGTGCGGCGTAGCAGGCGATGAAACCGGCGTGCCGGCCCATGACCTTGACGATCCCGACGCCGCCCACGGCCGCCTCGACCTCGACGCGGGCGGCCTTGATCGACTCGGCGGCCTTGGCGAACGCCGTCGAGAAGCCGAAGCTCTGGCCGATGTGCGGGATGTCGTTGTCGATCGTCTTGGGGACGCCGACGATCCCGATCGACAGCCCGCGCCGCTCGATCTCGGTGCCGATGTTGTGGGCGCCGCGCATCGAGCCGTCGCCACCGATGACCATGAGGATGTCGATGCCGAGATCGACGAGCCGGTCGACGATCGCGACGGGGTCCTGCGCTCCGCGTGAGGAGCCGAGGATCGTGCCGCCGCGCTCGTTGATCCGCGAGACGTACTCCGGGGTCAGCGTCACGACGTCGTGGCCGTTGGCCTCGATCAGACCGGCGTAGCCGTGCTGGAAGCCGACGACGTCGCGAACGCCGTAGTGCGTGTGCAGCTCCAGCACGATCGCCCGAATCACGTCGTTGAGGCCCGGGCAGAGCCCGCCGCACGTCACGACGCCGACCCGGGTCGTGGCGGGGTCGAAGAAGATCCGGCGCCGCGGGCCGCCGGCCTCGAAGGTCGGCAGCTCAGCCAGCGGGACGCCGCGGGCCGCGATCAGCTCGAGCGTGTCGTCGTACAGGATCCGGTCGGTCTCGCCCACGTAGTACTCGTTGGTCTCGCGACCGTCGACGTACAGGGCGAGGGGGCTGTCGAACATGCTCGCGCCGAGGGAGCGGACCTGGAGATCGTCGAGGGTGACCACGGGCTCCATGCTATCCGAGGGAATCCTCAGGTTTTTCGGTCTGGGACCGAGATGTCAGGGCGTGAAGACCAGGCACGTCGACGTCGCGGTGGCGAGCAGACGGCCCTGCGCGTCCTTGATGTCGGCCTCGACGAACGCCGCGCGCGACCCCGGCTTGGTGACCCGGCCGGTCGCGACGACGCGGCCCGTGTCGCTGGAGATGCCGCGCAGGAAGCTGACGCTCAGGTCGAGCGAGGTGTACGTCGTGCCGGCCGGCAGCGTCGTCTGCACCGCGCAGCCGCACACCGAGTCGAGCAGCGTCGCGAAGAAGCCGCCGTGGACCGAGCCGATGGGGTTGTAGTGCGACTCGTCCGGTGTCGCGGCCATGACTGCGACACCCGTGCTGACCTCGGCGATCTCGAGGTTGATGTGGCTCGCAATGGGCGGCGGCGGGATCGTGCCGTCGATCATGGCCTGGAGGTAGTCCAGCCCGCTCATCGTCAGCGCCTGCAACGCCTGCGGCCGGGGGTCGACCCACGTGATGGTCCTGGACTGCTGTGTCAGCTCGGTCATGGTGCCTCTTCTCATCCGGTGCCGTGCAGCGTAACATCTGGGTCTGCAATCCAAACTCAGAGGTGACGCCCGTGACATGGTCCGACTACGACTCGACGAGCTGCTCGATCGCCCGTACGGCGCAGGTCCTGGGTGACCGCTGGGCCGTCCTCGTGGTCCGCGACCTGTTCAACGGGGTGCGCCGGTTCGACGCGCTGCACGACCACCTCGGCATCGCCCGGGACGTGCTGACCAAGCGGCTCGCGCTGCTGGTCGGCGAGGGCCTGGCCGAGCGGCAGCCCGTGGCGGTGCCGGGCGAGCGCACGCGGCACGAGTACGTCCTGACGCCGGCCGGCCGCGACCTCCGGGTCGTCATGGTCGCCCTGATGGACTGGGGCGACCACCATCGCGCGGGCCAGGACGGGCCCCCGATGCGGATCAGTCACCGTGACTGCGGGGCGCCGATCCACGCGCACCTGGTCTGCGACGAGGGGCACGAGATCGAGCCGACGACCCGCACCGAGCTCGCTCCGCTGCCGGGCGCCCGGCTGCGGAGCGCCTAGGCGCCCTTCGCTGCGTCAGGCGTACGCGTAGTCCTCGAGCGGGAACGACCGCGCCTCGCCGAACGCGTTGAGCGTCGAGGTCGGGCGCAGCAGCGTCGCCTCTCCGTGCTGGTTGAAGTAGTAGCTCCGGGACGTCGCGCAGTTGCCCTGCACGAACACCGAGTCGCCCAGGTTGGCGATCATCCGGTCCAGGAATGCGGCGTTGGCCCGCTCCGTGACCTCGAACGTCGTCACGCGCCGCCGCGCGACCTCCGACAGCAGCCGGTCCATGTGGAGCATCTGGGACTCGATCGTCGTGAAGTAGGACAGGCCGGAGTACGAGTACGGGCTGTTGAGCGAGATGAAGTTGGGGAACCCCGGCACCGCGACCCCCTCGTACGCCTGGAAGCGACCCGCGCGCCAGAACTTGCCGAGGTCCACCCCGCCGCGGCCGATGATCTCGAAGGCGGGGAAGTTGGTGTCCCAAAGGTTGAACCCGGTCGCCAGCACCAGGGTGTCGATCTCGGTCCGTCCGCCGTCGGTCGTGACGATCGCGTCGGGCTCGATCCGGGCGATCGGGGTCGTCTCGAGTCGCACGTGGGGCCGGTTGAAGGTCGGGAAGTACGTGTTGGAGAACGTCGGCCGCTTGCAGCCGAACGAGTAGTCCGGCGTCAGTTGCGCCCGGGTCACCGGATCGTCGACCTGGCGACGCAGGTGGCGCAGTGCGATCTTCTCGACGCCGCGGTTGAGCAGCTTGGCCTGGCGGTAGCGCAGCACGCCGCTGACCATGATCGCCTCGAGGATGCCCGACCCCACGGTCCGGACGAGCCGCTGCGTCAGCGGCACGCGGGCGTACATCCGCTGCAGCCACCGCGGGACCGCGCCGTCCTGCTTGGGCGTGACCCAGATCGCGGTCCGCTGGAAGACCGTGAGCTCGGCCAGGCGCGGCGCGATCTCGGGGATCAGCTGCACCGCGGTCGCGCCCGTGCCGATGACGGCCGCGCGGCGCCCGTCGAGGTCGAGGTCGTCGTCCCACTGCGTCGTGTGGACGACCTCGCCGGCGAACGACTCGATCCCCTCGATGTCTGGCAGTCGCGGCTGGGACAGGAAGCCCGTCGCGGTCAGCAGCAGCCGGGCGTGGAGCCGCTCGCCACCGGCGATGCTGACGGTCCAGTGGTGCTGCTCCTCGTCCCACACCGCGCCCTCGACGAGGGTGTCGAAGCGCATGTGGCGGCGGACGTCGTACTTCGCGGCGACGTGGGTCGCGTACTGCTTGAGCTCGGGGCCCGGCGCGTAGAGACGGGACCAGTACGGATTGGGCTCGAAGGAGTAGGAGTAGGTCGACGACGGGATGTCGACCGTCAGTCCGGGATAGCGGTTGACGTGCCACGTGCCACCGAGGTCCGACTCGCGCTCGAGGATCACGAGGTCGTGCCGGCCGAGCCGGCGCAGCTGGATCGCGGCGCCGATGCCGCCGAAGCCTGCGCCGACGATCACGGCGTCGTGGACCTTCTGGGACATAGCGGCTCCCGGTTCAGATAATCGGACTATCTGAACAGTAGCCGAGTTTCGGGCAGGATGTCGGCATGACGCTCGAGATCACGGTTCGCGGCACGGCCGAGCAGCACCATCCCGCGGAGCGCGCGACCGTGACACTGGCTGCCGCGATCGAGGGCTCGGACAAGCACCAGGTCTTCAACGACGCGGTCGCGATCCAGGAGCCGTTGTCCGGCCAGCTCAAGGATCTCGTGGGGCTCCAGGCCGTGCAGACCTGGTCGAGCGACCAGGTGCGCGTCTTCAGCCACCGCCCGTGGATCGGGGACGGCGAGCGAGGTGACATGGTCCACGTTGCCCGGGTGCAGATCCGCGCCGAGTTCATTGACTTCGAACGGCTCAGCGGCTTCCTCGACTACTGGTCGGGCATCGAGGGCGTCGAGATCGGCGGCATCAGCTGGGACGTCACGAGCAAGAACCGGCGCAGCTACGAGGCCGAGGTGCGCAAGGCCGCCGTCGACGACGCCGTCGCGAAGGCGCAGTCGTACGCCAACGCGGTCCGCCGCGGCAAGGTTACGGCGGTCCAGCTCGCCGACCCGGGCATGCTGGCGTCCCCAGCTGACGGTGCGCAGGGCCCGGGGGTGCTCCACAAGGCCGTGTTCGACCTCGCCGGCGAGGGGCCCGAGCTCGACCTGACGCCCGAGGAGATCGTGATCCGGATCGAGGTCGATGCGCGCTTCACCGCTGTCTGAGCGCTCCCCAGATGGGGGCTGACCTGCGCAAACGCCGTCGAAGCGGTTGAGCCGACGGCATACCGGCGGTACGCTCGAGACATGCCTCGGTTGCCCGCACTCGCCCATCTGACGTCGATGCCGAGGCCCCGGAAGCGGTCGGCGGACCGGGTCCGGCTGGCTCTCCCGGGCCGCGGACCCATGCGGGTCGTGTTCGACCGAGCGATCGTGCACGAGACCTTCAGCCTCAAGTCCCGGATCCTGCAGCGCATGGCGCGGATCGTGTTCAAGCCGATCCTGCTCCACACCCCGCTCAGCGATCGCTCGCTCGCGACGATCCGTCGGATCGACAAGCTCTCCGCCCGCCGCAAGCGGTCGCGGTACGTCGAGCCGGTCCGCCACGAGCTCGGCGGTGTCCCGGTCGAGTCGATGACCCACCAGTACGGCCCGGCGACCCAGATGACGCTGCTCTACCTCCACGGCGGCGGCTTCTTCTCCGGCAGCATCGAGACGCACCGGCGCATCTGCGAGCGGCTCGCGCTCAAGACCGGCGCGACCGTCATCTCGGTCGACTACGTCCAGCTGCCCGAGGGCGGCGTCGCCGAGTCGGTCCAGGACGCCATCAGGGCATACGCCGCCCTCGTCGAGGTCAGCGAGCATCCCGACAAGATCGTCGTCGCAGGAGACTCCGCGGGGGGCTACCTCACGATGAAGGTCGCCGAGCTCGCCAGCCGGCGCGGTCTGCCCGCCCCGGCGGCGCTGCTGGGCTTCTCGCCGTTGCTCAGCGTCGATCCCGAGCGTCAGGACAAGGCCGTCGTCCGGGTCATCCGTGACCGGGACGCCTATCTGCCGGTCAGTCGGATCGCGCAGATCCGGGAGCGCTGGCTGCCCGAGGACGGCACGCCGATCGAGGGCTACGCCTCGCCGCTGCACGCTTGGGCCTACATCACCTCACCGACGTTCTTCGTCGCGGTCGAGGACGAGATGCTCCGACCCGAGGTCGAGGCGATGGCCCTGCTGCTGGCCGAGCGGGGTGTCGAGGTCGAGACGCACCTGTGGCGCAAGCAGGTGCACGCCTTCCCCGTGCTCGCCGACGCCCTGCCGGAGAGCGAGATGGCCCTCGACCTCGCCGCTGAGTTCGCCCGTCGCGCCGTCGGCGAGCTCGTCCCCGAGCCGACGGTCGACCCCGAGGCGCACGAGGAGACGATCGCCGGCGAGATGGTGCCGGGCTCCGCCGCCTAGTCCTTCTCGGTCAGCGCCAGGCGCAGTCGGACGATCGAGTGGTCGTCGTCGTTGGCGACCGAGAGCCCGAACGCCGACAGCTCGCTGGCCTCCTCGAGGCCCTTCGCGACGTCCTCGGGCGGATCGGCCTTCTGCAGCGCGTCGATGATCGCCCCGATGTCGACGAACAGGCCGCCGCTGCTGTCCTCGGCGTCCGGGACGACCTCGGAGAACGTGTCCCGGTCGCCCAGCGTGCCGTCGGGATCGGACACGGCGTCGGCGGCGTCCTGGTTCGTCGCGAGCACGGCGCCGCGGTCCGTCGGCGCGGCGACGAGCGGGGTGCCGACGTCGGCCGCAAGGTCCGCCAGGCGCTGGACGAGGTCGAGGGCCTTGGTCGGGTCGGAGGTCAGTGACAGGGCGACGTCGAGCGTCGACAGGTCGTCGGGTCCCCCGAATGTCGGCAGCTGCTCGACGTTCCGTGAGCCGACCGCCAGGGTCAGGTTGTCGCCGAACAGCGTCTCGAGGTCCTCAGGGAGCCGGAGCCCGGTGTCCCGCTCGATCTCGTCGATGAAGTCCTGTGCGCCGTCGCCGGACGAGTCGTCGTAGGGATCGATCCCCGCGCCGGTGAGGTCGTCGACGCCCGGGACCAGCGAGCCGAGGCCGCCGTCGAGCTCCTGGACGAACGAGTTGAACGACTCCCCGACCTGGTCGCCCGCACCGGAGACCGACAGCGCCGCGATGGTGTCCCTCGGGAGCGTGCCCAGGCCCGTCCGGCTGGGCTTCTCGTCCGAGGTCCGGCCGCTCAGCGCGACGAGCTCCAGGGCGTTGCCGTCGACCCGCAGCGTCGTCGCGCCGGAGCCCGCCTTCGCGAACGTGTCGGCCTGCTCGCCGAGCGTGTCAGCGAGCTCGGGGACCTTCGCGAGGGCCTTGATGTCGACCCAGGCCGAGGCGATCCCCTGGTCGCCGAGGGCGTCGAAGTCGTCGACGAACTCCTTCTTGTCCGCCAAGGTCCCCTTCTTCGTCGCGGTGATCGCGGCGTCGACGGCCTGCTGGCTGTCGGACAGGATCGCGTACCCGTCGAGGTACGCGATGCCGTACTCCTCGTCGGAGCACGCGAACAGCTTCTTGATGCCGGCTCGCGACGCCTTCTCGTCGGTCGTCTGCAGCGCGATCTGGAACGTCTCGTCCTCGATATTGCCGCCGATCCCGATGCGCGACCCCAGCCACGGCTCGACGTCGTCCGCGTAGTCGATGTCGGGGCAGTCCGGCGACAGGACCTCGTCGAAGATCAGTTCGCGGACGTCCTGGTCGGCGCTCTGGATGCCGATGTCGTCGGCGACGTCCGGGAACCGGCGGATGAGCTTGAACAGCTCGATCTTCTGGCTCGCGGATGGGTCGAGGTCGATCCGGGCGTACGCCTGCGTGGAGGCCGGCATGACGTCGTGCGGCTGGGGGCCGCCGCCGTCGAGCTTCTGGTAGGCCGCGAAGGCGCCGAGGCCCCCGGCCAGGACTGCGGCCACGGCCACGCCGCCGACGACGGCGCCCTTGACATTGCGTCCGGCCGGGGGCTGCTCGGCCGTCGGCGCCTCGGGCGACGGGGGTGGTGGGATGTGCTCGGTCATGACGGGGCGCCTCTGGGATCGCGGGTCGGGAGTGCGATGAGACTAGCGGAGGTGCGCCCTGTCGGGCTCGACCGAGGCTGTCGTCAGCCGAGCAGCTCGCGCGATGGCCAGGCGCTTCGGCGCGGCGAGGACGGGATCGAGATCCGTGAGTGATGAGGACGTCGTCATGCGGGCCGGTCCCGTACCCGCGGGCGACCCGGCCGCGCAGTCATGAAAATAACAATCAGGCTTGACTGTTTGTTCCGGAGGGGGCACGCTGGACGAGTGACCACTGAGCCGACCCAGCCGCGTACGTCGCAGGGTGAGCGCACGCGCGCCATGCGGCAGCGCCTCATGGAGGCGACGGTCGAATGCCTCGTCGAGCTGGGCTGGTCCGGCACCACGACGACCGACGTGAGCCGGCGGGCCGGGGTCAGCCGCGGCGCCCAGCTGCATCACTTCCCCAGCAAGCAGGCACTCGTCGTGGCGGCGGTCGAGCACCTGACGGATCTGCGACGCGAGGACATGCGGCGCCGGCTGGACGATGCGGGCGGACCCCGACGCACCCGCGCGGTGCTGGAGGTGCTGGCCGACCAGTTCGTGTCGCCGGTCTTCTTCGCGGCGCTCGAGCTGTGGGTCGCGGCACGCACCGACGCCGAGCTGCGTGAGGCGGTCGGACCGCTCGAGCGGCGGATCGGCCGGGAGACACATTCTTACGCGGTCGAGCTGCTCGGCATCGACGAGGCGAGCGGCGACAACCGCCAGCTGGTGCAGGCGACGCTCGACCTGCTGCGCGGCCTCGGCCTCGCGGCATCCATCACCGACGACACCAGGCGGCGGGCCAGCGTCCTCGACTCCTGGGCCGTCGTCCTCGACCATGAGCTGGAGACGCCATGACCGACCGAACCCCCAGCACCCTCGACACCGTCCTGGCGGACCTCGCCGGTGAGAGCCTGCAGGTCGACCAGTGGGTGGCCGGGCTGCCCGCTGACGGCTGGGCAACCGTCACGACCCCCGAGGGCTGGACCGTCGCGCACCAGGTCGCCCACCTGCACTGGACCGACACCGCCTCGCTGGCCGCCGTCACGGACCCCGACGCGTTCGGCCGGCTCATGAGGTCGGCCACCGAGGACCCGTTCGGGTTCATCGACGCCGCGACGGACGAGGTGGCCATGCTTCCGCCCGAGGAGCTGCTCGCGGCCTGGCGCGAGGGTCGGGTCGACCTCGACGCGGCGCTCCGCTCGGTGCCGGACGGCGAGCGGATCCCGTGGTTCGGACCGCCCATGAGCCCCGCGTCGATGGCGACCGCGCGGATCATGGAGACCTGGGCGCACGGGCACGACGTCGCGGAGTCGCTCGACCTGGTCGTCCGGCCGACGGCCCGCGCCAAGCACGTCTGCCACATCGGTGTGCGGGCCCGCGGCTACGCCTACCTCGTGCGGGGCGAGCAGGACCCCGGCGTCGACATCCGGGTCGAGCTCACCGGCCCCGACGGTGACACGTGGACCTGGGGACCCGAGGACGCCACGGAGCGGGTCACCGGCTCGGGCTGGGACTTCGCGCTGCTGGCGACCCGCCGACGGCACCTCGACGACACCGACATCCGCGCCGAGGGCGAGCACGCGGCCCACTGGCTGACGATCGTCCAGGCCTTCGCCGGGATGCCCGGCGCCGATCCCGTACGTCTGGGGGAGCGGTGACCGCCATCCGGATCGGCAACTGCTCGGGCTACTACGGTGACCGGCTGGGCGCGATGCGCGAGATGCTCGAGGGCGGTGACCTCGACTACCTGACGGGCGACTACCTCGCCGAGCTGACGATGCTGATCCTCGGCCGCGACCGGATCAGGGACGATTCGCTGGGCTACGCCAGGACGTTCGTACGGCAGATGACCGATTCGATGGCCCTGGCCAAGGAGCTCGGCGTCAAGATCGTGGCCAACGCCGGCGGGCTCAACCCCTCGGCCCTCGCGGCGAAACTTCGGGGGATCGCGGCCGGGCAGGGCCTCGAGCTCACGATCGCCCACGTCGAGGGTGATGACCTCCGTGAGCGGGCCGGCGAGCTGGAGCTCGGCCCGGTGCTGACCGCCAACGCGTACCTCGGCGCGTTCGGCATCGCCGCCGCGCTGCAATCGGGCGCCGACGTCGTGGTGACCGGCCGGGTCACGGATGCCTCGGTCGTCGTCGGGCCCGCGATCGCCCACTTCGGTTGGGGGCGTGACGACCTCGACCGGCTCGCCGGCGCGGTCGTCGCGGGCCACGTCATCGAGTGCGGGACTCAGGCGACGGGCGGCAACTTCTCCGGGTTCACCGATGTCGACATGTCGATCCCGCTGGGCTTCCCGATCGCCGAGATCGACGCCGACGGATCGGTTGTCATCACCAAGCACGAGGGCACCGGGGGAACCGTCACGGTCGACACCGTGACGGCGCAGCTGGTCTACGAGATCGGCTCCCCCCTCTACCTCGGCCCCGACGTCTCGACCCGCCTCGACTCCGTGGCACTGAGCCAGCTCGGCCCCGACCGGGTCGCGATCACCGGTGCCGTCGGTGACCCTCCGCCCGCGACGACCAAGGTCTGCCTCAACGAGATCGGCGGCCACCGCAACAGCGTCGAGCTCCTCCTCACGGGTCTGGACATCCCCCAGAAGGCGGCCCTGGTCCAGCAGCAGCTGGAGGCCGCGTTCGCCGTTGGCGCCCGCCCCGACAGCGTCGAGTGGCACCTGGACCGCACCGACACCGCCGATCCGGCGACCGAGGCCCAGGGCACGGCCCTGCTGCGCTGCCACGTCAAGAGCGCCGACCCGGACCTGGTCGGCCGGGTGTTCAGCGACGCCGTGGTCCAGCTGGCCCTGGCGTCGTACCCGGGCTTCAGCGTCTCCCGCCCGCCGGCGGCCGGCACCCCGTACGGGATCTACCGCGCGGCGTACGTCCCGCAGTCCGAGGTCCCCCACGTCGTCGTGCACGCCGACGGCCGTCGTGAGGATGTCGCCCCGCCAACTGTCGTCGCGAGTCCCGAGGTCGGGCCCGAGTGGCCCGAGGCCGCGACGCACGAGACCACGAGCGAGCCCCTCGGTGACTGGGCCGCCGACACGGTCCGCGCCCCGCTGGGCCGGCTCGTCCACGCGCGCTCCGGTGACAAAGGCGGCGACGCCAACGTCGGCGTCTGGGTCCCGGCCGATCACCCGGCGCGCGACGACGCGTACGCCTGGCTCGTCGAGTTCCTCGACGCGGCGACCGTCCGTGAGCTGCTCACCGAGGCCGCGACGCTCGACGTCGAGATCCACCCGATGCCCAACCTGGCGGCGGTCAACATCGTGATCCACGGCCTGCTGGGAGAGGGAGTCGCCTCGTCGACCCGTTTCGACCCGCAGGCCAAGGGTGTGGGCGAGTGGCTCCGCGCCCGCGACTGCGCCATCCCGACCACCCTCCTCCCCACCCCGATAGCCGAGGCATCCCTGTGAACGTCTGGAGCACCCCCGAACGACTCGCGCTGCGCGAGATGGTCACGTCCTTCACCGAGAAGGAGATCGCACCCCACCTCCAGGCCTGGGAGGACGCCGGACTGCTGCCGCGCGAGCTGCACCAGAAGGCCGCCTCGGTCGGGATGCTCGGCATCGCGTTCGCCGAGGAGGTCGGCGGCTCCGGTGGCGACATCATCGATGCGACCGTCATGACCGAGGCCGTGCTGTCCGCCGGCGGCTCGACGGGCCTGCTCGCGAGCCTGTGCACGCACGGCATCGCGGTCCCCCACATCATCGACAGCGGCAACCAGGACCTGATCGACCGCTACGTCCGGCCGACCCTGGCCGGCGAGAAGATCGGCTCGCTCGGCATCACCGAGCCCGGCGGCGGCTCCGACGTCTCCGGCCTGACGACCCGCGCGGTGCTCGACGGCGACGAGTACGTCGTCAACGGCGCCAAGACGTTCATCACCTCCGGCGTCCGCTCGGACTTCGTGACGACCGCGGTGCGCACCGGCGGCGAGGGCTTCGGCGGCATCAGCCTGCTGGTCATCGACAAGGGCCTGCCGGGCTTCAGCGTCTCAAAGCCGCTCAAGAAGATGGGCTGGCAGTGCTCCGACACCGCCGAGCTGACGTTCGACAACGTGCGCGTCCCGGCGTCCAACATCGTCGGCGAGGTCAACGGCGGCTTCGGGCTGATCGTCAACCAGTTCGTCAACGAGCGGCTGAGCCTCGCGACGCAGGGCTACGCGACGGCGCAACGGTCCCTGGACCTTGCGGTCGAGTACGCCCGACAGC
>JAOPXL010000217.1 GCA_025965175.1 Aeromicrobium sp. | reverse complement strand
GCACGTGGTGGACGGGCTCGTGGAGCGGCTCGTGGACGGGGGCGTGTGCCGCGGGGGCCGGAGCCGCCTGCGGGAGGACACCCGTGCCCCGCTCCTCGGTCCCCCCGGCACCGGTGCGCTCGCGCGGACGGCGCAGCATGGTCTCGATGCGGGCCCGCAGCTCCCGGGGACGGAACGGCTTGAGGAGGTAGTCGTCGGCGCCGGAGTCGAGACCCTGGACGACGTCGATCTCGTCGGCCAGCGCCGTCAGCATGACGATGTAGGTGTTGCTGAACTCGCGGATCCGCTTGGCCGCGGCGAAGCCGTCCATGCCGGGCATCGACACGTCGAGCGTCGTGAGGATCGGACGGTGGGTCCGGACGGCGTCGATCCCGTCGGCACCGTTGGTCGTCATGATGGTCTGAAAGCCGCTCTGGGTCAGGACGGTCTTCAGCAGATGACGGACGTCGGCATCATCTTCGATGATGACCGCAAGCTTCTCTTCTCCCGAGGACATGGCCACGATCGTATCGGGGAACCAGTGTCATTCGAGGCTGAAAGAAAGCAGACCACCCGAGAGACGCGTCTCACCAGCCGGCGTTGGCCGCGAGCTCGAGGGCCCGCTCGGTCCAGAACTCGCCCGCGCCCGGGCCGCCTCCGCACGTGCCGTCGCTCTCGCCCGGCGGCTTGATCCACAGGTAGGCGTCCAGGATCCCACCCGAGCCGGCGTGCGGCTCCTGGCCCAGGGCCCGATCAGCCGGGTTGCACCACTCGCCGTTGGAACCGGCCCCGTTGCGTCCCGTGTCGATGACGAAGTGCGCTCCGCCGAGGGCCCTGCTGACCTCGGTGGCGTACGTCGTCTCGTCGGCGTCGGACTCATAGCCCGACACGTTGGTGGAGAAGCCACGCGTGCGCTCGACCCCGACCGCCTTCAGCATGGCGGCCATGTCGGACGGGTCGGTCCAGCTCGAGTGGCCGGCGTCGACGTAGACCGCCGGCCCGGCATCCACCAGCCGGTCGACGGCATCGCCGAGCAGCCGGGTGCGCTCCTCGAGCTGGTCGCAGTCGGCCGCCGTCGCGAGGGCGTCGGGCTCGAGGACCACCGCGGCGCGGTCGCCGGCCACGTCGGCGATCCTGCCGACCCAGTCGACGTACTCATCGGCCGGGAGGCCCCCGCTGGACTCACCACCAATGCAGTCGCGGTCGGTGATCCCGTAGACCACGAGGACGGGGGTGCGCTCGGCCTGGCTGGCCGACTCGACGACATTCATCACGAAGTCGGCGACCTCGGCGGTGGGGTGGGCCTCGGGGGTCACCCACACCGCGGTCGGCACGCCCGCGATGCGTTCGAGGACCTCGCGGTCCGGTCCCGCCGCTGCCTCGGCGGCCGTCGCCGCAGCTGATCGGCCCCACGTCGCCGGCCCCTGGGCGGCGAACGGATTGCGCTCCTGCGACGAGCCGGCGTCGACGGACCCGGCGAGGCGTGCCGCGCCGAAGACGGCCAGGAAGATCAGGACCGGGACGATCACGAGCAGCCCGCGACGCACGGGTGATGGTGTTCCTGCAGCCCTCGTCAACGCCGTCCCCACCCTCGAAGCGCTCGCACGGGCGGCGCGGTTCCTCCTGACGAGACCATCCTACCGACGAGCGGATCCGTCAGCCCGGAACCCGGCTGAGTCACACCACAGCCGATCTGCCCGAACCGGCGGACACGGACCCGCCGATACCGGTAAAATAGTGCCCGCTTCCCGGGCCATTCCTGTCTGGGGTCCGAGGGAGAAAATCACCATGCTGTCTCGCCAGCGCCTGCTCGCGGCCGCCCTGTCCGCCTTCCTGCTCGTCGCCACGCTGGTCGGGCTGTCGGGCCCCGCCCAGGCCGCCGATGACGAGCCGCACATCTACGGCTACGTGACCGGCAAGACCCGCGCGGACAAGAAGCACAAGGCCACGACGGTCGCCGCCTCGACCATGACGGTCCGGCTGTTCCGGTCCGACGCCGACGACACCGGCTGGACCTACCTCCGCGAGGTCAAGGTGAAGTCCTCGGGCATCTACGACGTCGCGACCGACGGCGCAGGCCGCTACCACCTGCAGCTCGTCGACAGCCGTCCCTCGTACGACGTCGACTCCTGGGCCCGCATCCCCGACGTGCCGGTCGACGTCACCGCCGACGGAGCCGTCCAGAACGTCACCGCCAGGATCGGCGGGGCGCTGTACGGCACGATCAAGGCGGCCGGCAAGAAGGCGCCTGCGTCGCTCGTCCGGGCCATCAGCGACACCGGGCAGATCTACGAGGTCGTGACCGACCGCCAGGGCAAGTACGCCCTCGGCGGGCTGCCGCTCGACAACTATCGCGTCTACGCCTACGACGGCAAGAAGCGCCGCGTCGGGGCGAGCAAGCTCGTCCGCGCCGTCACGTCCCTCTCGTTCCGGGGCGCCTCGTTCAACCTCAAGACCAGGCCCAGCGCCTATCGCGGCTTCCTGCGCCTGGGTGGCCGGCTGGCGACCAAGGCCGTCACGGTGACCGCGGTCAACAACCGGACCCACGAGTACTGGGTGCAGAAGATCGAGGGCGGCGCGCTGTCCCTGCGTGGCCTCACCGCCGGCAGCTACACCCTGACCGTGCCGGGCGCCGGCGGCTACTTCGGCACCACGGTTCAGCTCGCGGCGGTCAAGGCCGGCCAGACCCGGCCCGTCGACGTCAACCTCTCGACCCGGGCCGGGACATTCACCGGGACGGTCGTGGACGCCACCAGCGGCAACCCGATCCCCAACGTCAGCATCCGGCTCAAGGACGCCAAGGGCGTGACCCAGCAGGAGCTGACGGCCTCGGCCGCGGGCACGTTCACGATCGGGGGGACGCTGCGCGCGCAGACCGGCGTGACGATCGAGATCTTCGCCTACGACAAGATCGGCGAGTACTTCTACGACGCCCGCACCTTCTCGGGGCTGTCCATCGTGGACAACCAGACCCTCGACCTCAACACGATCAGCGGCGACACGACGACCGGCGGGGCGAAGGTCATCAAGCTCGCGCGCACGCCGTCGACACCCGCGCCGGTGACCCCGGCACCGGCCACCCGCCTGCCCACCACGACGGTGCCGGGAGTGACGACGAGCGACGTGCCGTCAGCGGACGTGCCGGCCAGCACGATGCCGTCGGGGTCGTGAGACCCGCCGGGAGGCGCTGACGCGGTCGCGGGACCTCAGGACTTGAAGAGGCTCGTGACCGAGCCCTCCTCGAACACCGCGGCGGTGGCCTGGGCCAGCAACGGGGCGATCGAGAGCACCGTGAGCTTGTCGAAGCGCTTCTCGTCCTCGATCGGGAGCGTGTTGGTCACGATGACCTCGCACGCCGTCGAGTTCTTGAGCCGGTCGACCGCCGGCCCGGAGAAGACGGCGTGCGTCGCGGCGATCACGACGTCCTCGGCCCCGTCGGCCATGAGCGCCTCGGCCGCCTGGACGATCGTGCCGCCGGTGTCGATGAGGTCGACGACCAGGATGCAGACCCGGCCGGCGACGTCACCGACGACGCGGTTGGCCTTGGACTCGTTGGGCTTGCGGGGGTCCCGGGTCTTGTGGATGAACGCCAGCGGAGCTCCGCCGAGGGCGTTGGCCCACTGCTCGGCGACCTTGATGCGGCCGGCGTCTGGCGAGACGACCGCAAGGTCCTTCTTGCCGTAGCGCTTCTTGACGTGACGCGTCAGGATCGGCATCGCGAGCAGGTGGTCCACCGGGCCGTCGAAGAAGCCCTGAATCTGCGCGGTGTGCAGGTCGACCGTCATGAGCCGGTCGGCGCCAGCGGTCAGGAACAGGTCGGCCATCAGACGGGCCGAGATCGGCTCGCGACCGAGGTGCTTCTTGTCCTGGCGGGCGTAGCCGTAGAACGGGAGGATCACGGTGATGCGCTTGGCCGAGGCCCGCTTGAGGGCATCGATCATGATGAGCTGCTCCATGATCGCCTCGTTGATCGGCGCCGCGTGGCTCTGCAGCACGAACGCGTCGCAACCACGGACCGACTCGTCGAAACGGACGTAGATCTCGCCGTTGGCGAAGTCGTACGCCGTCGTGGGGACGACCTCGATCTCCAAGAGGTCGGCCACCTCCTTGGCGAGCGTGGGGTGCGCCCGGCCGGAGAACAACAACATGTTGCGTGTCGGGGTCCGCTTGGACAGGCTACTCACCGGTTGCCTCCAGGGCGTCTGCTGCGGCGTCGCGTGCCGCATGGGCTGAGGCGGTATCGGGACGCTTGGTCCCGACCCACCCCTCAATGTTCCTCTGTGACCCGGCACTCACCGCCAGCGCCCCCGCAGGGACATCGTCACGGATCGTCGCTCCAGCTCCCGTGAAGGCGCCGTCCCCCACCGTCACAGGCGCCACGAAGGTGTTGTTGGAGCTGGTCTTGGCGTGGCGTCCGATCGTCGTCCGGTTCTTGTGGACCCCGTCGTAGTTCGCGAAGATCGTGCCGGCCCCGATGTTGGCGCCCTCACCGATGTCGGCGTCACCGACGTACGTCAGGTGGGGCACCTTGGCCCCGGCCCCGATCGTCGAGTTCTTGACCTCGACGAACGTCCCGACCTTGCCTCCCTCGCCGAGGTCGGCGCCCGGCCGCAGATAGGCGAACGGGCCGACCGTCGCGCCCTCGCCGACGACGGCGTCCGAGCCGTGCGTACGGACGACGGTCGCGTCACGCCCGACCTCGACGTTGCGCAGCGTGGTGTCCGGACCGATCGTCGCGCCCGCCCCGACGACCGTCGCGCCGAGCAGCTGCGTGCCTGGCAGGATCGTGACGTCGGCGGCCAGGGCCACGGCCGAGTCGATCCACGTCGTCGCGGGATCCACGATCGTGACGCCCTCGGCCATCCAGTGGTCGGTCAGTCGCCGGTTGAGCTCGCGACCCATCCGGGCGAGCTGTCCGCGGTCGTTGACGCCCTCCGTCTGCCACACGTCCTCGAGCACGTGCGCGCCGACGGGAAGTCCCTCCGCGACGGCCCTGGCCACGATGTCGGTGAGATACAGCTCGCCCTGCGCGTTGTTGGCCTCCAGGCTCGCGACGGCCCGGTCGAGGAACCCCGCATCGACGACCAGGATGCCGCTGTTGATCTCGCGCAGCGTCAGCTCCTCGGCGGTGGCGTCCTTGTGCTCGCGGATCGCGGCGACCGCATCGTCCGCGTCGCGCACGATGCGCCCGTAGCCGGTGGGGTCGTCGACCTCGGCGGACAGGATCGTGACGCTGCGGCCCGCGACGCGGTGGTCGACGAGGAGCTCCGAGAGCGTCTGCGACGACAGCAGCGGCACGTCGCCGTACGTCACGATGACGGTGCCCTCGGGCGCTGCGTCGAGCGACTCGAGCGCGACCCGCACGGCGTGGCCGGTGCCGTTCTGCTCCTCCTGGACCGCGATGACGATCCTTGGGTCGTACGCCGCCACGGCCGCGGTGACCTGTTCGCGGTCATGGCCCACGACGGCGACCGTCGTGCGCACGCCGGCGCCCGAGACCGCGACGAGGGCGTGCTCGAGCATGCTGCGGCCGGCGATCTCGTGCAGGACCTTGGCGCGGGTCGACTTCATCCGGGTGCCGGCACCTGCGGCCAGCACGATGGCTGTCACTTCCTCGCTCAACACGACTCCTTCGTCGACGGGCAGCGCTGGAGCTGCTGTGCTCCCCGGGTAGGAGTCGAACCTACGTCGCTTGTCCGCATTCAAAGTGCGGCGGGCCCTGCCGGCAGACCAACCGGGGATTGGAACAGCCCTCCGAGCGTACCGGAGTCACCGCGGGCGGCGGGCGACGACGAACGTACGCAGGAAACGGAAGACCGTGCCCCAGGGCTCGCGGGGGTACGCCTCGCGCAGCGCGCCCCGGTAGGTCTGGACGAACCGGTCGCGCAGACCCTCGGGCAGCGCCTGCAGATAGGGCCGCGCGCCAGTGCCCGACACCCAGTCGAGGACGGGGTCCTCGCCCGGCAGCACGTGGACGTACGTCGTCTCCCACAGGTCGACGTCCCAGCCCAGGCCCACGAACAGCCCGAGCCACGCGTCCGGGTCGGTGCCGCGGTCCGCGACGATGTCGCGGGTGTGCTCGGCGTACGGCGGCTCGGCGGCGATGTCACGCAGCAGGGTGTGGCTGGGCGAGCCGTAGTTGCGGGGCACCTGCAGCGCGAACGTGCCACCGGGCGTGACGTGCGTGGCCAGCCGCTCGACGACCGCGAGCCGGTCCGGCACCCACTGGAGCAGTGCGTTGGACACCAGCAGGTCGACCGGCCCGGACGGAGCCCACGTGGCCACGTCCGCGAGCTCGTACGTCGCGGGGCCACCCGACGAAGCCCTCGCTCGTTCGATCATCTCCGGCGAGGAGTCGACGCCGCGGACCGCCGCGTCAGGCCACCGGGATCGCAGGACCGGCGTCAGGTGGCCGGGGCCGCAGCCAAGGTCCACGATCGTGCGGGGATCGCCCTGGACCCGCGCCACGAGGTCGACGAACGGGCGCGAGCGGTCGTCGGCGAACTGGAGGTAGCGGGCGGGGTCCCACGTCGGCATCAGGAGGTCGCGCGCTCCAGCTGGCCGGCCAGGGACATCAGCCGCGCGTCATCGCCGCGGCGGGCGATGAGCTGGACCGCCAGCGGCAGCCCCGGGCGGTCCGCGCCGACCGGCATCGAGACGGCCGGGACGCCGGCGTGGTTCCACTGCGCGGTGTAGGGATAGAACGCGTTCATCGACAGCACCGTCGCGAGCCCGCCCTTGCCCTTCCAGTGCTCGACTTCGGGCGCCGGGCCCGACATGACCGGGGTCAGCAAAACGTCGACGCCGAGCGAGTCGTGCACCTGGTCGCCCCACTCCCGGCCCTTGCGCCGGGCCCAAGCGACGGTGCGGCGGCCGAACGGTCGGCCCAGGCGGGCGATCGCCCGGGTGCGGCGCTCCAGCCGGCTCGGATCGGCGACGCCGGCGGCGTCGTCCCGGATGCCGGCGAGGTAGCGGACCGTCAGGGCCTTGGCGGCGATCCCGTAGGGGATGTCGACCTCCGTGACGGTGTGACCGGCGATCCGGAACGCTGCGGCGGCGGCCTCGACCGCCGCCCGGACCCGAGGATCCAGTGGCAGCGCCTTGGTCGCGGCGGAGGCGCTGAACGAGATCCCGATCCGCAGCGGGGCTGGATCGGTCGCCGCCGCCTCGACCAACGACGCCGGGAACGTGCCGAAGGTGTCGAGGAACAGTGCGCTGTCGGCAACGCGCCGCGCCAGCCCGCCCTGCGTCGAGAGGCCGTGCCAGCCGCCGGAGCTCGGCATCGTGCCGTGCGTCGGCTTGAACCCGACCAGGCCGCAGCACGCGGCGGGGATGCGGATCGAGCCGGCACCGTCGGACGCCGTCGCGATGCCGACCGCCCCGGCGGCGACCAGCGCGGCCGAGCCGCCCGACGAGCCGCCGGGGGTGTGCGCCAGGTCGCTGGGGTTGCGGGTGACCCCGGTGTGATCGGACTCGGTGAACCCGAAGATCGCCAGCTCGGGCAGCGTCGCCTTGGCCACGATGACCATGCCCGCGGCCCGCATCGCCGCGACGAGGTCGGTGTCCCGGTCGGCGACCCGGGTCGCACCTCGGCTCCCCAGGCCGGTGACCTTGCCGGCGATGTCCAGATCGTCCTTCACCGCGACCGGGATCCCCAGCAGCGGACCGCTCTCCCCCGCGGCGCGGCGACGATCGGCATCGTCGGCGGCGGCCAGCGCCTCCTCGGCGAAGACCGCGACGGTGGCGTTGATTGCGGGGTTCTCGCGCTCGATCGCGGCGAGCACCGCAAGCGTCAGCTCCCGGGCGGTGACGGTGCCGGCGGCGAGCTGCTCGCTTTGGCGGGTGGGTCTTGCGGCGACGGCATCGACGGGTTCCATGCGGACGAAGGTACAACGCAAACAATCTCGACATCAAGAATCTTGATAGACTCGGCGCATGGAGGACGATGTCGATCGACTGATCGCGGCGTGGCGCCGCGAGCGCCCCGACCTGGACGTCTCCCCCATGCACGTCCTCAGCCGGGTGACCCGGCTCGCCCTCCACCTCGATCGGGCGCGCAAGGAGGCGTTCGCCGCCCACGGCCTCGAGCCGTCGGAGTTCGACGTGCTGTCGGCGCTGCGCCGCACCGGCGAGCCCTATCAGCTCTCCCCCGGCCGGCTCGTCCAGGAGACCTTGGTGACGAGCGGGACCATGACCAACCGGGTCGACCGGCTGGTGCGCAAGGGCCTGGTCGAGCGCCGGCCCGACCCGGCGGACCGGCGCGGGGTGCAGGTCCGGTTGACTCCCGAGGGCCGGGTCGCGGTCGATGGCGCCCTCGACGCGCTGATCGGCCGGGAGCGGGACCTGCTCGCCGGGCTGCCCGTCGCGGACGCCGCCGAGCTGGCCGACTCGCTCCGCGCCCTGTCGCAGCCGTTCGACCACTGACCCGCGCCACCGTCGACCGCACCCGCGTGGTCAGGGCCCTGTGCTGCGGCACCTAGACTTCTGCGGTGGCTCATCTTCTCGGCGTGGAACAGATCGCCCTCGACTTCCCGACCAAGACCGTCTTCGAGTCGGTGACGATCGGCATCGACGAGGGTGACCGGATCGGCATCGTCGGGCGCAACGGCGACGGCAAGTCGACGCTCCTGCGCATCTTCGCCGGCCTGCTCCAGCCCGACTCGGGCCGCGTCACGACCCGCGGCGGCGTGACGATCGGGATGCTCGACCAGACCGACACGCTCGACCAGGCCGGCACGGTCGGCCACGCGATCGTCGGCGACCTGCAGGACTACGAGTGGGCGGGCAACGCCAAGATCCGCGACGTCATCGCGGGCCTCGTCTCCGACATCCCGTGGGACGCGACGGTCGGGACGCTGAGCGGTGGTCAGCGACGCCGGGTCGCACTGGCGGCGCTGCTCGTCGGCGACGACGACGTCCTGTTCCTCGACGAGCCGACCAACCACCTCGACGTCGAGGGCATCACCTGGCTCGCCGGGCACCTCAAGGCACGCTGGTCGGCCAACGCCGGCGGGCTGCTGGTCGTGACCCACGACCGGTGGTTCCTCGACGAGGTCTGCACCGCGACCTGGGAGGTTCACGACGGGATCGTCGAGCCCTTCGAGGGCGGCTACGCGGCGTACATCCTGCAGCGCGTCGAGCGGGACCGGCACGCCTCGGCGACCGAGTCCAAGCGGCAGAACCTGATGCGCAAGGAGCTCGCCTGGCTGCGCCGCGGCGCCCCGGCGCGTACGTCCAAGCCGAAGTTCCGCATCGACGCCGCCAACGAGCTGATCGAGAACGAGCCACCGCCGCGCGACCCCATCCAGCTCAAGCAGATGGCCACCTCCCGGCTCGGCAAGGACGTCGTCGACATCCTCGACGTCAGCGTGTCGTACGAGAAGCCCGTCCTCAAGCACGTCGAGTGGCGGATCGGGCCCGGCGAGCGCACCGGCATCCTCGGCGCCAACGGAGCCGGCAAGTCGACCCTGCTGGGGCTCGTGACCGGCAAGGTCGAGCCCGACTCCGGCCGGGTCAAGAAGGGCAAGACCGTCAAGGTCGTGACCCTGACCCAGGAGCTCGACGAGCTCAAGGACGTCGGCAACGACCGGGTCAGCGACGTCGTCGGCCGCCAGCGCACGGCGTACGTCTCTGGTGGCAAGGAGATGACGCCGTCGCAGCTGCTCGAGCGACTCGGCTTCTCCAGCGCGCAGATGTCGACGCCCGTGCGGGACCTGTCGGGCGGGCAGAAGCGGCGGCTCCAGCTGCTGCTGATCCTGCTCGACGAGCCCAACGTCCTGGTCCTCGACGTGGCGACCAACGACCTCGACACCGACATGCTGGCCGCGATGGAGGACCTGCTCGACTCGTGGCCGGGGACGCTGCTCGTGGTTTCGCACGACCGCTACCTGCTGGAGCGGATCACCGACAACCAGTACGCGATCCTCGACGGCCACCTGCGGCACCTGCCGGGCGGGGTCGACCAGTACCTTCGCCTCCGCAAGGAGCAGGACACCCCCGCCGCGTCCAACCCCAGCACCGCGGGTCACCCCAAGGCGTCGAAGCTGTCGAGCGCCGAGGAGCGCAACACCCGCAAGGAGATCGCCTCGATCGACCGCAAGATGGTCAAGCTCTCCGGCCGGATCGACGCCCTGCACGTCGAGATGGCCCAGCACGACCCCAGCGACGGCCAGGGCCTGAGCCGGCTCTCGGCCGAGGTCGCCGACCTCGAGGCCCAGGTCGCGACCCATGAGGAGCGCTGGCTCGAGCTGACCGAGCTTATGGAGGCCTGAGCTCCCCCTGACGGGACCTGACGGTGTGCCGCAGCGGTCGCTGCCGCAAGCCCGCTCGGTCCACGACGTCGACCCGGGAAACGTCCTCAGCTCAGCCGGGCTCCGGGGACCGGGCCGCGGGACTGGACGACGTCGGCGCATCCCGCGGCACTTCCGAGCGCGAAGGCGATGTCGAGGCCGTGCTGCTCGTCGGAGGCGAGGAACAACGCCGTGGGACCTGATCCGGACAGGATCGCGCCGAGCGCGCCGGCCTCGATCCCGATCTCGAGGGTGTCCTCCAGCTCGGGGCGCAGCGACAGGGCGGCCTCGGTCAGGTCGTTGGACAGGGCGCCGCCCAAGGCCTCGGCGTCACCGGCCCGCAGCGCAGCCAGGAGCGCGTCCGGCACCTGTGGATCGGCGACCGTCGACCCGACGTTGAGCCGGTCGAACTCGGCGTAGACCGCCGCCGTCGACAGTCCTTGATGGGCCATCGCGAAGACCCAGTGGTACGAACCCCGAGCCAGCACGGGGCTGATCGCCTCGCCACGTCCACTGCCGATGGCGTTGCCGCCGTGCAGCAGGAACGGCACGTCGCTGCCGAGCTTCGCCGCCAGCACCTCGAGCGCCGCCCGGGACAGGCCGGTCCCCCACGCCTCGTTGCAGGCGACCAGGGCCGCGGCGGCGTCCGCTGACCCGCCCGCCATGCCACCGGCGACGGGGATGACCTTGCGGATCGCCAGGTCCACGCCGAGGTCGACACCGGTCCGGTCCCGCAGCAGCCGGGCCGCCTTGACCGCGAGGTTGTCGTCGTCCTCGGGGACGTCGGCGGCCTCGGTCCGCGCGTCGAGCTCGGCGTGGACCGCGACGGTGATCTGCCCGTCCTCGCGGGCCGTCGCGCGCACCTCGTCGTGCAGGTCGACAGCCTGGTACACCGTCGCCAGCGGGTGGTAGCCGTCGTCGCGGACCGGTCCGACACCGAGGCACAGATTGATCTTCGCGGGGACACGGACGTTGGCGGGAGTCACCCGATCAACCTAGTGGCGTGCTCTCACGACCGACCACCACCCCTGACGCTCAGACCGGGGTCAGGTGTGCCGCGAGGTGGGCGAAGTCCTCGACCGTGAGCTGCTCGCCCCGGGCCTGCGGGGAGATCCCCGCGGCGACGAGGGCCTCCTCGGCGGCAGGGCCCGAGCCGGCCAGCACGGACAGCGCCGCCCGCATGGTCTTGCGGCGCTGCGCGAACGCGGCGTCCGCGACCGCGAACGTACGCAGTCGCAGGTCCTCGTCGCCGGGCGCCTCCCGGCGGGTCCACGCGACGAGGGACGACTCGACGTTGGGCATCGGCCAGAAGACGTTGCGACCGACCGAGCCGGCCAGCCGCATCTCGGCGTACCAGGCCGCCTTGACGCTCGGGATGCCGTAGGTCTTGGATCCCGGGCCGGCGGCGAGCCGGTGCGCGACCTCGGACTGGACCATGACGAGCCCGGTCCGGATCGACGGGAACCGCTCGAAGAACGTCAGGAGCACCGGCACCGAGACGTTGTAGGGCAGATTGGCCACGAGCGCGGTCGGCTCGGGGCCGGGCAGCTCCGTGACCTTCATGGCGTCGGCCACCACGAGGTCGAAGTGCGCGGCCTGACCGGGGGCGTGATCCGCGATGGTCTGCGGCAGCTGACCGGCGAGCACCTCGTCGATCTCGACCGCCGTGACGTGCGACGCGACCTCGAGCAGACCGAGGGTCAACGACCCCAGGCCCGGGCCGATCTCGACCACGACGTCGTCGCTCGTGATGCGGGAGGACTTCACGATCCGGCGCACGGTGTTGGCGTCGTGCACGAAGTTCTGGCCGCGTTGCTTGGTGGGACGGATCCCGCAGGACTCCGCGAGGCGTCGGACGTCCGCGGCTCCGAGCAGCCGAGGCTGTGCCGGAGGCAGAGCCTCGGCCGGAAGGGTCGGTGGCGTCAGTTGAACCGCGCCCCGGCGCAACCCCACTGGCCCCAGCCCGAGCGGGCCTGGAGAATCTTGGCGTACTTGATCTGGACCTCACGGCTGTTCTGGTGCGGCAGCCCCGGGGCACCGAGGCTCTTCCACGTCGCGGCGCTGAACTGCAGCCCGCCGTAGTAGCCGTTGCCGGTGTTGATCGACCAGTTGCCGCCGGACTCGCACTTCGCGATCTTGTCCCACACACTGTCGGACGGCGTCGTGCTGGTGCCCTTCTTGACGATCTGCGGCCGCGGCTCCGTCAGCGAGCGCGACACGATGACCTTGCGCTCGCGCAGCTTGCCGTCGGCGTACACGAGGGTCACCTTCTCCTGCTTGCTGCCGGGCTTACCCTCCTGCACGACGGTCTTCTCACCCTGCGCGGCCTCGGGGTCTGACTGGACCTTGACGGTGTAGCTGACCGGGATCGTCTCGGTCTTCTGGACCTTCTTGATCCGGACGACGCGGAGCTGCTGGTCGGCCTTGACGAACGAGGTCACGCCCGGCCTGACCTCGTCGTCGGAGTCCAGCTTCACGCCGGCCTCGTCGAGGACGTCGTCCACCGTTGGGGCCGTCGTGGTCAGACGCGACTTCTTGCCGTCGGCCACGACGGTCAGGGCCTTCGACGTGCTGATGACGAGCTTCATGCCCTCACGCGGGACGACGGCGGAGCGCTTCTTCGAGACGTACGCGTCGGTGGGCGCCTCGACGTCGAGGCTGTCCATCGCCTGGGCGACGGTGCGGTCGTAGACCGTCCGCTCGGTGACCTTGCCGTCGACGCTGAGCGTGACGGGCTTGGCGTACGAGACCGTGATCTTGTCACCGTCGCCGATCGACGACGACGGGGACTTGCTGACCCGGTCGATCGTGTGGACCGTGACGTCCTTCGCTGCGAGGACGTCGCCGACGCTGTCGCCGAACGTCCGAACCTTGGAGCTCTTGCCGTCGACCGTCAGGGTCACGGTGTGACTCATCGCGCCGTAGGCGACGGTCCCTCCGGCGACCACGAGAAGGATCGCGAGGTTGAGGGCTATGAGCGGAAACGTCTTGCGGCTGCGGCGTTTTCCGTGACGGGCTGTCATGTTGCTGGTCTTGGTGTGGGGCACTGCATTCCTCGGGCGTCGATGACTGGGCCGACTTTCCACCATAGCCAGCGATCCCCCGTCGTCAAGTTGAGCGTGCCCAGCCTCCGCCGAAGGCCCGGTCCGTGTTCGCGTCGATGTCCCGACACATGTCATCGACCGAAATCCCTGCAAGCCCAGCCATGAACCGTACCGTCAACGGGATCAGGAACGAGGCGTTCGGTTGCCCACGGTGCGGCGCCGGTGTGAGGAAAGGCGCATCGGTCTCGACAAGGATACGGTCCCGCGGGGTGACGCGGAGCGCTTCGCGAAGGTTATCCGCATTCTTGAACGTCACAGTGCCCGCGAACGACAGGTAGGCCCCGCGATCCAGGCACTCGCGGGCGAACTCGGCGTCGCCGGAGAAGCAGTGCATGACGGTCCGCTCGGGGACACCCTCGTCGTCCAGGACGGCCAGCACGTCGGCGTGCGCGTCGCGGTCGTGGATCACCAGGGTCTTGTCGTGCCGCTTCGCGATGGCGATGTGCTCGCGGAACGACGCGTGCTGGGCGTCGCGACCGTCCTCACCGGTCCGGAAGTAGTCCAGCCCGGTCTCCCCGACCGCGCGGACGTGGTCGCCGCTTCCGGCCAGCCGGTCGATCTCGGCCAGCGCTGACTCGAGCTCACCCAGCTCGGCGAGCCGCGGCGCCTCGTTGGGGTGCAGCGCGACGGCCGCGACGACCGCGTCGTACGCCGCGGCGGTCTCGACCGCCCAGCGCGAGCCCTCGAGGTCGCAGCCGACCTGGACGACGCGGGTGATGTTGACCGCCGCGGCACGCTCGAGCGCCTCGTCGACGGGGATCAGCAGCCCACCCTCAACCCCTTTGGCGTACGCCCGGTGGTCGAGGTGGCAGTGGTTGTCGACGACCGGGGACGGAAGTGCCTCCGGCGCCGCGGGCCAGCCCGGCGTCTCGGGGCTCGGGGTGGCGCTCACTCCGCCGCGGTCTCGATGCGGGGGAACAGCGAGGCGGGCTTGGTGATCGTCGTCCCTGCCGGCAGCTGGCCCCACGCCGCGACTGCGTCGATCCGCTGGTCCGCGAGAGCTCCGAGCGAGGCCTGGGCACCGAGGGAGTCCCACAGCACGGCGGACGACTTCGGCATGACGGGGTTGAGGAGCACCGCGAGGACCCGCAGGCCCTCGGCGCTCGTGGCCAGGATCGTCGCGAGCCGGTCGCTGTCCGGGTCTTCCTTGGCGACCTTCCACGGCGCCTGCTCGGTGATGTAGCCGTTGAGCCCGTCGACGATGCGCCAGATCGCGGCCAGCGCGTCCTGCGGGGCGACGGCCTCGATCGCGGCATCGGCGTCGCGGACCGCCTCGGCGACGACGTCGACGATCGTGAGCTCGGCGTCGGTCTGCTCGCCGGCGGCCGGGAGCACGCCGTCGAAGTACTTGCCGATCATCGCCGCGACGCGGGACGCCAGGTTGCCGAAGCCGTTGGCGAGCTCGGCGTGGTAGCGGGCGCTGATGTCCTCCCACGAGATCGAGCCGTCGCTGCCGAACGTCAGGGCCCGCGCGAAGTAGTAGCGGTAGGCGTCGGAGCCGAAGGTGTCGACGATCTCGTCGGGGCGGATGCCGTTGGCCTTGGACTTGCTCATCTTCTGCCCGCCGACGAGCAGCCAGCCGTGCGCGAAGACCTGGTGCGGGACCTTCTGCCCCGCGGCCATCAGCATCGCGGGCCAGATGACGGCGTGGAAGCGGGCGATGTCCTTGCCGACGATGTGGACCGACGCGGGCCAGATCTTCTCGAACCGCTCCTGGTCGTCGCCGTAACCGATCGCGGTGACGTAGTTGAGCAGCGCCTCGACCCAGACGTACATGACGTGCTTGTCGTCCCACGGGACACCGATGCCCCAGTCGAACGTCGACCGCGAGATCGACAGGTCGCGCAGCCCGCGCGAGACGAACGAGATGACCTCGTTGCGCGCCGACTCGGGCTGGATGAACGTCGGGTTGGCCTCGTAGAAGTCGAGCAGCTTCTGCTGGTAGTCGCCGAGGCGGAAGAAGTAGTTCTCCTCGGTCATGTGCTCGACCCGGCTGCCGTCGAGCTTCGAGATCTTGTGGCCCTCGTCCT
>JAOPXL010000060.1 GCA_025965175.1 Aeromicrobium sp. | reverse complement strand
GCAGGCTGCTGATCGCGAGGATTACGGAAAACGTCAGAATCACGGTGGACCTTCGTTGTCAGGAACCGGACAGGTCCGGCATGGCATAGAACCGGGCGATCCCGGCGAACTCCTCCGCCTGGAGGCTCGCACCGCCCACCAGGGCGCCGTCGACGTCCGACTTCGCCATGATGGCGGCGATGTTCGCCGCTTTCACCGATCCGCCATAAAGGATACGCAATGCCGCCGCGGCATCCGCCGACCAGGTCTCCTCGACACGCGCACGAATCGCGGCACACACCTCCTGGGCGTCCTCGGGGGTCGCGACCTCGCCGGTGCCGATCGCCCAGACGGGCTCGTAGGCGATGACGACGTCGGCGAGCTGCTCGACGGTCAGGCCCGCGAGCGAGCCGTCGACCTGCGCCAGCGTGTGGGCGACGTGGTCGCCGGCCTGGCGCACCTCGAGGCCCTCGCCGACGCACACGATCGGGCTCATCCCGGCGGCCAGCGCCTTGATCGCCTTGACGTTGACGACGGCGTCGGACTCCGCATGGTGCTCCCGACGCTCCGAGTGGCCGACCACGACGTAGGAGCAGCCGAGCTTGGCCAGCATCGCGGCGGAGATCTCACCGGTGTAGGCGCCCCCATCGTGCTCGGACACGTCCTGCGCGCCGTAGCCGATCGCCAGGTGGTCGCCGTCGACGAGCGTCTGGACGCTGCGCAGGTCGGTGAACGGCGGGAGCACGACGACCTCGGCCTTGTCGAAGTCGTGCTTCTTGTCCTGCAGCGTCCAGGCGAGCTTCTGCACCAGGACGACTGCCTCCTGGTGGTTGAGGTTGGACTTCCAGTTGCCGGCCATGAGTGGCTTGCGTGCGGAGGCCATGTCAGTTCCCTTCACGCTGCTGTTGATCGAGGACGGCGAGACCCGGGAGCGTCTTGCCCTCCAGGTACTCCAGGCTCGCCCCGCCACCGGTGGAGATGTGCCCGAACTGGTCGTCGGAGAAGCCCAGCTGGCGCACCGCCGCGGCGGAGTCGCCACCGCCGACGACCGACAGGCCGTCGACCTCGGTGAGCGCCTGCGCGACGGCCTTCGTGCCGGCCGCGAACGACGCCATCTCGAACACGCCCATCGGGCCGTTCCAGAACACCGTCCGCGAGCCGCGGATGATGTCGGCGAACGCCGCGGCGCTGTCCGGGCCGATGTCGAGGCCCAGCTGGTCGGCCGGGATCGCGTCGGCGGCCACCGTCGAGGCGTCCGCGTCCTTGAACTCCGGCGCGACGACGATGTCCGTCGGCAGCACGAGGCGTACGCCCTGGTCGGCGGCCTGCTGGATGTAGCCGCGGGCGATCTCGAGCTGGTCCTCCTCGAGCAGCGACGTGCCGACCTCGTGGCCCTGGGCCTTGAGGAAGGTGAAGACCATGCCGCCACCGATCAGGAGGTTGTCGGCCTTCGCGAGCAGGTTGTCGATGACGCCCAGCTTGTCCGACACCTTCGAGCCACCCAGCACGACGGTGTAGGGCCGCTCGGGGTCCTCGGTCAGGCGCTTGAGCACCGTGACCTCGGCCTCGACCAGACCGCCGACCGCGGCGGGCAGCCGGGTCGCGATGTCATAGACGCTGGCCTGCTTGCGGTGCACGACACCGAAACCGTCGGAGACGAACACGTCGGCGAGGGCCGCAAGCTTGTCGGCGAACGCGCCGCGCTCGGCCTCGTCCTTGCTGGTCTCCCCCGCGTTGAAGCGGACGTTCTCCAGCACCGCGACCTCACCGTCACCGAGGTTCGCGGCGACACGCTGGGCCTCGGGCCCCACGGTGTCGGACGCGAACTGGACGGGCGCGCCGAGCAGCTCGCCGAGGCGCTCCGCGACCGGGGCCAAGGAGTACTTCGCGTCGGGCGCGCCGTCCGGGCGACCCAGGTGCGCGGTCACGAGGACGCGCGCACCGGAGTCGGCCAGCAGCTTGATCGTCGGGACACTCGCGCGCACGCGGCCGTCGTCGGTGATCGTCGCACCGTCGAGCGGCACGTTGAGATCACTGCGGACGAGGACGCGCTTGCCGCGCAGGTCGCCGAGGTTCGAGACCGTCTTCACGTCAGAGAGTGGCGCCGACGTGCACGACGAGATCGGCGAGGCGGTTGGAGTAGCCCCACTCGTTGTCGTACCAGCCGACGACCTAGACCTGGTCGCCGATGACCTTGGTCAAGCCCGAGTCGAAGATGCACGACGCGGGGTCCGTCACGATGTCGGCCGACACGATCGGGTCCTCGGTGTAGACCAGGAAACCCTTCATGGCACCCTCCGAGGCCGCCTTGACGATCTGGTTGACCTCCTCGACCGTGGTCTCACGCGAGGCGGTGAACGTCAGGTCGGTCGCCGATCCGGTGGGCACGGGGACGCGCAGCGCGTAGCCGTCGAGCTTGCCCTTGAGCTCGGGGAGCACCAGGCTGACGGCCTTGGCGGCGCCGGTCGACGTCGGGATGATGCTCAGGTTGGCGGCGCGGGCGCGACGCAGGTCCGAGTGCGGGGCGTCCTGCAGGTTCTGGTCCTGCGTGTACGCGTGGATCGTCGTCATCAGGCCCTTCTCGATGCCGAGCGCGTCGTTGAGCGCCTTGGCCATCGGAGCGAGGCAGTTGGTCGTGCACGACGCGTTGGAGATCACGGTGTGCGCAGCCGGGTCGTAGAGCTCGTGGTTGACGCCCATGACGATCGTGACGTCCTCGTTCTTGGCGGGCGCGGAGATGATGACCTTCTTGGCGCCACCGTCGATGTGGGCCTTGGCCTTCGTCGCGTCGGTGAAGAAGCCGGTGGACTCGATGACGATGTCCACGCCGACGCCGGCCCAGTCGAGCTTGGCCGGGTCGCGCTCCTCGAAGGCGACGATCTTCTGCTCGCCGACGTAGATGGACGTCTCGTCGTACGTGACGTCGGCGTCGAGGCGACCGAGGATCGAGTCGTACTTGAGCAGGTGGGCGAGCGTCTTGTTATCGGTCAGGTCGTTGACGGCGACGATCTCGATGTCGGCCCCGGCGGCACGAGCCGCACGGAAGAAGTTGCGGCCGATGCGGCCAAATCCATTGATGCCTACGCGTACGGTCACGGGGAACAGCTCTCCTGCGGGATCGGGTGGGTAACGCATCCACCCTACCGAGTGACGTCGGCTATCGGCGAGTCACCCGTCGGCGAGACTGTCCTCACCCAGGCTGGACTCGGTGTCGGGCACGCCGAGCTCCTCGGCGCGCTTGTCCGCCATGGCCAGCAGGCGACGGATGCGGCCAGCGATGGCGTCCTTGGTGAGCGCCGGCTCGTGCAGCTGGCCGAGCTCCTCCAGGCTCGCCTGACGGTGCTCGACGCGGAGCGTGCCCGCGAGCTTGAGGTGGTCGGGGACCTCGTCGCCGAGAATCTCCAGCGCACGCTGGGCCCGGGCGCCGGCGGCGACCGCCGCGCGAGCCGAGCGCCGCAGGTTGGCGTCGTCGAAGTTGGCGAGCCGGTTGGCGGTCGCACGGACCTCACGGCGCATGCGTCGCTCCTCCCACGCCAGCAACGATTCGTGCGCGCCGAGGCGGGTCAGCAGGGCGCCGATGGCCTCACCGTCGCGGATCACGACCCGGTCGATGCCGCGAACCTCACGGGCCTTGGCGCTGATGCCGACCCGACGGGCGGCGCCGACGAGCGCGAGGGCGGCCTCCGGGCTGGGGCAGCTGACCTCGAGCGCCGACGAGCGGCCGGGCTCGGTCAGCGAGCCATGGGCCAGGAAGGCCCCGCGCCAGGCGGCAACGGCGTCGCACGACGAGCCGGAGACGACCTGCGGCGGCAGGCCGCGGATGGGACGGCCACTGCCGTCGATCAGGCCGGTCTGACGCGCCAACGCCTCGCCGTCCTTGGAGACGCGCACGACGTAGTGGGTGTCCTTGCGGATGCCGGCGTTCTGCATCACCAGGATCTCGCTGTCGTGGCCGTAGATCTCGGCGACGTCCTTGCGAAGGCGGCGGGCCGCGCTGCCCGTGTCGAGCTCGGCCTCGACGACGATACGCCCCGAGACGATGTGGAGTCCGCCGGAGAAGCGCAGGATCGACGAGACCTCGGCCTTGCGACAGCACGACTTCGTGATGGTGGTGTTGGCCAGCTCTGCCTTGACCTGAGCCGTCATCGCCATGCGGCGGATCTCCCTTGCCTTGTGAAGTGTCCCGTCACCCTACGCCTGCCTCATGACGTGTCCGAATGCGGCTGCGAGCCGTCCGGGGTCGTGCTGATCCGATCCCGGAGTCGTCGCGACCTCGCTCACGAACAGGCGCGCTCCGAGCGATCGAGCGGTTGCTTCCAGCGTGCCACGCCTGTCAACGAGGCTGGGGTCGGCGATGACGGCATCGAGCCCCAGCTCGGGTGCGTGGGCGGCGAGGACCTCGAGGTGGTCGGTGGGGCTCAGCCCCTCGGTCTCCCCCGCCTGCTCGGTCAGGTTGAGGACCAGGACGCGTTTGGCGGTCGTCGAGATGAGGGCGTCGCGCAGGCCAGGGACGAGCAGCGTCGGCATGACGCTGGAGAACCAGGACCCGGGGCCGACGACGACCCAGTCGGCGTCGGTCACGGCCGCGACGGCCTCGGGGCACGCCGGCGGATCACCCGGGTCGAGCCGCACCGTGACGACCTGCCCGTCGACCGAGGCCACCTCGACCTGGCCGCGGACGACCGAGAGTCGATCCGGCGCCGACCGCAGGTGCACGTCCGCCTCGATGTCGAGCGGGACCGTCGCCATCGGCAGCACCCGGCCCTGCGCGCCGAGGAGCTCCGCGACGAGGTCGAGCCCGGCGACGTGGTCGTCGACCTGGTCCCAGATCGCCGCGATCAGGAGATTGCCCAGCGCGTGGTCCTTGAGCGGGCCGCTGCCGGAGAAGCGGTGCTGGAGGATCCCGGCCCACGTGCGTCCCCACTCGTCGTCCCCGCAGAGGGCAGCCAGGGCCATCCGCAGGTCACCCGGCGGGAGACCGCCCAGCTCGGCACGTAGTCGGCCCGACGACCCGCCGTTGTCAGCAACCGTCACGACCCCGGTCAGCTCCGTCGTCAGGCGCCGGAGCGCGGACAGGCTCGCCGCCAGTCCGTGCCCGCCACCCAGCGAGACGACCTTGAGATCACCCTCGAAGCGTTCAACCGGTTCGGGACGCGAGATCACTCTCGCCCCAGGTCGCGGTGGACGACCAGCGTGCGGACGCCCTGTGCTCGCAACCGTTCGGCGAAGGCCTCGGACATCGCGACGCTGCGGTGCCGGCCCCCCGTGCAGCCGATCGCGATCGTCAGGAAGTGCTTGTCCTCACGGAGGTAGCCGTCGGTCAGGAGCGCGACGAGGCGTTCGTACTGCTCGAGGAACTCCTCGGCCCGCGGCTGGCTCAGGACGTAGTCGCTGACCGAGTCGTCGAGCCCGCTGAGCGGACGCAGCTCGTCGACCCAGAACGGGTTGGGCAGGAACCGCAGGTCGGCGACCATGTCGGCGTCGATCGGCAGGCCGTACTTGAAGCCGAACGACATCACGGAGGCACGCAGGCCCCCGGAGTCGGGGTCCTCGAACGCCGCGTGGACGCGCTGGCCCAGCTGGTGGACGTTGAGGTTGGTCGTGTCGACCACGATGTCGGCACGACCGCGGATGCGTCGCAGCAGCTCCCGCTCCCGGTCGAAGCCGTCCATCAACCGGCCCTCGAGGCTCAGCGGGTGCGGGCGGCGGGCGGCCTCCTGGCGCCGGACGAGCACCTCGTCGGCCGCCTCGAGATAGAGGATGCGGGTGCTGACGCCCTGGTCGCGCAGGGCCTCGATGGCCTCGTCGAGGCCCGCGAAGAACTCCCGGGACCGTGCGTCGACGACGACCGCGAGCCGGTCGATGTCATCGGACTTCTGCACCGTCTCGACCGCGGCGGACAACAGGTCCGGCGGCAGATTGTCGATGACGAAGTAGCCGGTCTTCTCCAGCACCTTGGCCGCCGATCCTCGGCCGGCCCCGGTCATGCCGGTCACGAGCACGAGCTGGGTCAGGGTGGTCAACGGCTTCTCCTGTCACTGATGTCCGCTCACGGGTCGAGGATCTCGCCGGTCGCGGTGTTGATGGTGGGGGCCTGCTCGCTGCCGTCACCGGCGGCGAGTGCCTCCACGATGGATTGTGCCGTAGCCGCGCCGATCCCGGGCACGGTGGCGATCTCCTCGGCCGATGCGGCCCGGAGCTTCTTGACCGAGCCGAAGGTCTTCAGCAGCGCCTTGCGACGGGTCGGACCGAGGCCCGGGACGGGGTCCAGGACGCTCTCGATCATCGACTTGCTCCGCCGGCCGCGGTGGTGGGTGATCGCGAATCGGTGGGCCTCGTCGCGCAGTCGTTGCAGGAGGTAGAGGCCCTCGCTGGTGCGCGGGAGGATCACGGGGTCCTCGTCGTCCGGGAGCCACACCTCCTCGAGCCGCTTGGCCAGCCCGACCAGGGCGACATCGGTGACGCCGAGCGCCTGCATCGCCTGGTGCGCCGCCTGGACCTGGGGCGGGCCGCCGTCGACGACGACCAGGGACGGCGTGTAGGCGAACCGCCGGGGCTTGCCCGTCTCGGGGTCGATGCCCGGCCCGTCGTCGTCATTCTCCTCCCGCGCCCGGAGCAGCTGGCTGAACCGGCGGGTGATGACCTCATGCATCGCGGCGACGTCGCTCTGGCCCTCGTTGCGGATCGTGAACCGGCGGTATTCGGACTTGCGCGGCAGCCCGTCCTCGAACACGACCATCGATGCCACCGTCTCGGTCGCGCCGAGGTTGGAGATGTCGTAGCACTCGATGCGCAGCGGCGCAGTGGCCAGGTCGAGCGCGGCCTGGATCTCCTCCAGCGCGAGGCTGCGGGCCGTCAGGTCGGAGGTGCGCTTCATCTTGTGCCGCATCAGCGACTGCTTCGCGTTCTGCTCGACGGTCTCCATGAGCCGGCGCTTGTCACCGCGTTGGGGCACCCGGATCGTCACCGGTCCCTCGCGGCGCTCGCTGAGCAGCGCGGTCACGGTGTCGACATCGGCCGGCATCGCGGGGACCAGCACGTCGCGTGGGATCGCCGAGGCGATCGCGTCCTGGTAGAGCGTCATCAGTGCGGTCTGCACGAGCTCGGGGAACGCCGCCTCGTCGGCCTTCTCCGCGACCCAGCCCCGCTGGCCACGGATTCGCCCGCCCCGCACCGAGAAGATCTGCACCGCGACCTCGAGCGGGTCCTCGACGAACCCCAGGACGTCCGCGTCGGTGCCGTCACCCAGGACGACGGTCTGTTTCTCCAGCACCCGCCGCAGGGCGCCGAGGTCATCACGCAGCTTGGCCGCGAGCTCGTACTCCTCGTTGTCCGAGGCCGCCCGCATCCGCTCCTCGATGCGCTTGGTGAACCCGGCCGTCTGCCCGCCCATGAACGCCATGAAGTCGTCGACGATCGCGCGGTGCTCATCGGCGCTGACCCGGCCGACGCACGGGGCGGCGCACTTGCCGATGTCACCCAGCAGGCACGGGCGGCCGATCGCCTTGGACCGGCGGAACACGCCCGCCGAGCACGACCGCATCGGGAAGACCCGCAGCAGCGTGTCGACGGTGTCCCGGATCGCCCACGCGTGGCCGTAGGGTCCGAAGTAGCGCACGCCCTTGCGCTGGGCGCCCCGCATGACCGTCACGCGAGGATAGTCCTCGCCGACCGTCACGGCGAGCCACGGATAGGACTTGTCGTCGCGGTACTTGACGTTGAAGCGCGGGTCGAATTCCTTGATCCAGGAGTACTCCAACGCCAGCGCCTCGACCTCGGTCGTCACGACGGTCCACTCGACCGAGCACGCCGTCATGACCATCTGCCGCGTGCGCTGGTGCAGATTGTTGATGTCCTGGAAGTACGAGCTCAGGCGGGGGCGCAGCGACTTGGCCTTGCCGACGTAGATGACCCGCTTCTCGGCGTCGCGGAACCGGTAGACCCCCGGATCTGTGGGGATCTCCCCCGGCGCCGGGCGGTATGTTGCGGGATCTGCCACCGACCCAGCCTACGAGCTCGTGAGCAGGGACTTGAGGTAGCGGCCCGTGTGGCTGTCGGGCGCCGCTGCGATGTCCTCCGGCGTGCCCTCGGCGATCAACAGGCCTCCGCCGCTGCCGCCCTCGGGCCCCATGTCGAGGACCCAGTCGGCGCTCTTGATGACGTCGAGGTTGTGCTCGATGACGATGACCGAGTTTCCGGTGTCGACGATGCGCTGCAGGACGCCCAGGAGCTTGCGGATGTCCTCGAAGTGCAGGCCCGTCGTCGGCTCGTCGAGGACGTAGACCGTGCGGCCGGTCGAACGCTTCTGCAGCTCGGCCGACAGCTTGACCCGCTGCGACTCGCCGCCCGACAGCGTCGTGGCCGGCTGGCCCAGTCGGACGTAGCCGAGTCCCACCTCGACCAGCGTGCGCAGGTGCCGCGCGATCACGTTGTGCGCCTCGAAGAAGTCGACGGCCTCCTCGATCGGCATGTCGAGCACATCGGCGATCGTCTTGCCCTTGAAGTGCACCTCGAGCGTCTCGCGGTTGTAGCGCGCCCCGTGGCACACCTCGCAGGGCACGTAGACGTCCGGCAGGAAGTTCATCTCGATCTTGAGCGTGCCGTCACCGGAGCACGCCTCGCAGCGGCCGCCCTTGACGTTGAACGAGAACCGTCCCTGCAGGTAGCCGCGCATCTTGGCCTCGGACGTCTGCGCGAACAGCTTTCGCACGTGGTCGAAGACGCCGGTGTAGGTCGCCGGATTGGACCGCGGGGTGCGGCCGATCGGCGACTGGTCGACGTGGATGACCTTGTCGACCTGGTCGAGGCCGTCGATCGCCCGGTGCCGACCGGGGATCGTCCGGGCACCGTAGACCGTGCGTGCGAGCTGGGTGTAGAGGATGTCGTTGACCAGGGTCGACTTGCCCGAGCCCGAGACACCCGTCACCGCGACGAGCGTGCCGAGGGGGAACGACACGTCGATGTCGCGGAGGTTGTTCTCCTTGGCCCCGCGGACCCGGAGCTCGCGACCCTTGACGGGCTTGCGGCGCTTCTCCGGCAGCGGGATCGACTTGCGGCCCGAGAGGTACTGGCCGGTCAGCGAGTCCTTGCTGGCGTAGAGCTCCTCGACCGGCCCGGACACGATGACCTGACCGCCGTGCTCGCCGGCGCCGGGACCGATGTCGACGGCCCAGTCGGCCGCCCGGATCGTGTCCTCGTCGTGCTCGACGACGATCAGGGTGTTGCCGAGGTCCCGCAGGCGCACGAGCGTCTCGATCAGGCGCTGGTTGTCACGCTGGTGCAGGCCGATCGATGGCTCGTCGAGGACGTACAGGACGCCGACGAGGCCCGCGCCGATCTGCGTCGCGAGCCGGATGCGCTGCGCCTCACCACCGGACAGCGTGCCGGCGGCGCGGTCGAGCGCGAGGTAGTCCAGGCCGACGTCGAGCAGGAAGCGGAGCCGCTCGTTGATCTCCTTGAGGACCTGCTCACCGATCTGGCTCTCGCGATCGGTCATCTCCAGGCTCCTGAGGTAGTCGGCCGCCTCGCGGATCGAGAGGGCACACACCTCGGCGATGTTCTTGGGACCGTGCTCGGTCGAGCTGAGCGTCACCGCGAGGATGACCGGCTTGAGGCGCGCGCCCTTGCAGACCCGGCACGGCACCTCGCGCATGAAGCCCTCGAAGCGTTCCTTGCTGGTCTCGGACTCGGTCTCGGCGTGCCGGCGCTCGAGATAGGTGATCGCGCCCTCGAACTCGGTGTAGTAGGACCGGACCCGGCCGTAGCGGTTCTTGTAGCGGACGTGCACCTTGGTCGAGTGCCCGCGCAGGATCGCCTCCTTCACCTCGTCGGACAGGTCGCCCCACGGGGTGTCGGCGCTGAAGCCCAGCTCGTCGGCGAGCGCGCCGATCAGCCTCGAGAAGTAGTCGGACACGTGGGCCGAGGCCCATGGCACGACGGCGCCGTCGTTGAGCGACTTCGCGTCGTCGGGGACGACGAGCTCGGGGTCGACCTCCATGCGGGTGCCGAGTCCGTGGCACTCGGGGCAGGCCCCGAACGGGGCGTTGAACGAGAACGAGCGCGGCTCGAGCTCGTCGACCGCAAGCGGGTGGTCGTTGGGGCACGCGAGCTTCTCGGAGAAGCGGCGGGTGCGGTGCTCGTCCTCGGGGTCGAGGTCGACGTAGTCGATGATGACCAGGCCGTCGGCCAGGTTGAGCGCCGTCTCGATCGACTCGGTGAGCCGCTGCTGCTGCGTCTTCTTGACCTGCAGGCGGTCGACCACGACATCGATCGTGTGCTTCTTCTGCTTGGTGAGCTTGGGCGGCTCGTCGGCCAGCATGTGCACCTCGCCGTCGACGATCGTGCGGCTGAAGCCCTGCGTCTGCAACTGGCGGAACAGCTCGAGGTACTCGCCCTTGCGACCGCGGATGACCGGTGCGAGGACCTGGAACCGGGCGCCCTCCTCACCGGCCAGGATGCGGTCGACGATCTGCTGCGGCGTCTGGCGGGCGATCGGCTCCCCGCACTCGGGGCAGTGCGCGCGGCCCGCGCGGGCATACAGCAGGCGGAGGTAGTCGTAGACCTCGGTGATCGTACCGACGGTCGAACGGGGGTTGCGGCTCGTGGACTTCTGGTCGATCGAGACCGCCGGGGACAGGCCCTCGATGAAGTCGACGTCGGGCTTGTCCATCTGCCCCAGGAACTGACGCGCGTAGGCCGACAGCGACTCGACGTAGCGGCGCTGCCCCTCGGCGAAGATCGTGTCGAACGCCAGCGACGACTTGCCGGAGCCGGACAGACCCGTGAAGACGATCAGGGAGTCCCGCGGAAGGTCGAGCGAGACGTCCTTGAGGTTGTGCTCTCGTGCGCCGCGGATGACGAGGCGATCGGTCACTGGCTCCCCTGAGAAAATCGGTGGTGTCGGGGGCAGGATCTTGCCCCACGTCATCGTAACGACGGGGACTGACAGTTTCTTTCCGAGGAACGGGGTCAGACCCGTCACACCGGCCGAGGTGGCGGAGCGCTGGCGCCCACGCAGCGGCCGGGCTTGGACGCCGTCACGCCGCCCCGGGAGGTCTGGCAGGCTGGCCCCATGACGTACACCGGAGAAGTCGAGGTCGGCGGTCCAGCCGATGTCCAGCCCGCGGGCGACCTGCAGATCACCAAGATCGCGGTCGGCGAGATGAACAACAACGCCTACCTGCTGCGCTGCGTCCTGACCGGCGAGCAGGTCCTGGTCGACGCCGCCGCCGAGTACGAACGCCTGCTCGAGCTCATCGGCGCCGACGGTCTCGCCCGAGTCGTCACGACCCACCGCCACGGTGACCACTGGCAGGCGCTCGCCACGGTCGTCGAGCGCACCGGCGCCGAGACCGTCGCGGGCGAGAAGGACGCCGACGAGCTCCCCGTCCCGGTCGACGTCCGCGTCCAGACCGGTGCCCGGGTGCGGGTCGGCTCCTGCGAGCTCGAGGTCATCGAGGTCGAGGGCCACACGCCCGGCTCGATCGTGCTGGCGTACGACGACCCCGACGGGATCGTCCATCTCTTCACCGGTGACTCCCTCTTCCCCGGCGGCGTCGGCAAGACCTGGTCTCCCGAGGACTTCGCGACGCTGGTCGACCAGGTCGAGACCAAGATCTTCGGCGCCTATCCCGACGACACGCGGGTCTACCCGGGCCACGGCCACGACACCACGCTCGGCGCCGAGCGCCCCCATCTCGCCGAGTGGCGCGAACGCGGCTGGTGAGGGCCATTCGGCCCTGCCGCGACGGTTCGGCCGGACATACCTTCGGGAGATGGCGAGGTCTCCGCGGACCCGAGACGACGTCCTTCGGCTGTCGTGGTGGATCGCGCTGACCCTGCTGGTGCTGGAAGTCATGGGGCGACCCGGCCTGCTCGGTGGTCCGATCACGTATCTGGGCGGACATGACGACGGGGAGTTCGCACTCACGGTCCACTGGGTCGTCGTGGTGCCGCTCGGATGGATGGCCGTCGCGTCGATCCTGCGATCCGGGGCGCACCACCGGAGCCCCGGGCTCAGCGGCCCGTATCCCCGATCGACCCGGCTCAGTCCCGGGGCTTGAGGTTGTGCGCGGGAAGCACGGCGGGTGAACCACCCGTGGCGGTGCACGGGTCGCCCCTCCGACACTGGTTAAGCGACTCCTGCACCGCCCTGCGCCAGGTAGGGCGACTCCTGCACCGTCCCGCGCGCAAGGGCGACTCGTGCACCGCCGCGGCCCGCCTCAGTCCCGGGGCTTGAGCTTGTGCGCGGGGAGCCATGCGACGAGCGCTGAGTCGCTGTAGCGCTGCACCTTGCCGGGGATGATGTATACGACCTGGGCCTCGTAGCCGTCCGACGACCGGCGCCATCCGATGACGAGGCCCGGATACTCCTGCGTGCTCTGGTTGGCGAGGTTCGAGAGGTTGACCCACACGTGATAGACCGGCGGGTTCTCGGGCGTCCGCACGGCGTACGGGTCCGTCGTCGACAGCGGTCGTCCCTGATTGGTGCCGTTCGGGTTCACCCGAGCAGGATACATCCAGTCGAACACATGTTCTACCAGGCCTGCTCGTTTCCCCGCCCTGCCAAACATTCTCGCGCGGCCGGATCTCGGTCCAGCCCCTAGCGTGGAGGCATGAGGACGTACGTCGGAGTGACCCTGCTGCTGGTGCTCGGCGCCTGCGGCGGCGAAGCATCGGCCCCGCCAGGTCCGACCGCGGCCGAGGCCTTTCAGCAGACCTGCGCACAGGTGCGCGCCGGCATCGACGAGTTCAACCGGCACGACTACGCCGGGACGGTGGCGAGCTTCGAACGAGCGAAGGTGCCGGCCAAGATCTACGCCCAGGTCAGTCCGGAGCCAGAAGCCGACGCCCTCCTGGACGCGGTGGAGTACTACGCCAACCTCGCGCCGGTCGACTACCCGGAAGCTGCCCGGACGTCGGAGCACTTCGCCCGCAGCAAGTCGATCACCCTCAACCAGTGCACCACGGGTGAGCCGATTGACGAGACCCCCCCGACACCGACCTAGGGCTGGTCGCGGGGCAGTGAGACGTACACCGCGTTGACCGCGACGGCGCGCTCCAGCTCGTGCGAGACGCCGGCGAAGAACTGGCTGCGGTAGGTCTCGTCGGTCACGGCGTAGACCGTGAAGTAGAGCCCGGAGAACGCCGACAGGAAGACCGCCACCTGGAACAGCTCGTTGGTCAACGGGATGATCCGCCCGAGCGACGGCAGGTCGGTCACCGCCTCGCCCGTCCAGGCCTGGACGGTGCTGTCCGGGATCGTCAGCGAGCCGAAGACCGCGAAGAACGCAAACAGGCCGAGGGCCAGCAGCAGGACCTGGATCGCCTGGTTGAACAGGAGCGCGAGGACCAGGTTGGCGCGGGCGAACCTGGGCAGGTCGGCGGGCTCGGACGAGACTTCGTGCGCGGCCTGCTCCGCGGGCGTGCCGGCACAGCACTCCGCGACCCGGGCGCCGACGACGTCGCGCTCGACCTCGCGGACCTCCTCGGGCAGCCGCACGAGCAGGAACACCATCGCGATGACACCGAAGAACAGCACCGACACCCACAGGACGGGCCGGGACATCAGCGCCGCGACCTGCCACACCTCGGCGTTGATGAACAGGAAGGTCACGGCGAGCAGCAGCAGCGGCAGCGCGCGGGTCAGCAGCGGGAACATCAGTCCGAGGGAGCCGAACGTTCGCCGGATCGCCCAGCGCAGCATCGTCCCCATCCGCAGCAGGCGGCCGGCGAAGAGCCCGAGCAGGGCGAGGAACACCAGCGCCCCGACCCCCGTGCCAACCGAGCCGCGGTAGTCCAGCACCGTGCTCACCAGGACCCCTGCACCGACCGCGACCGCGATGATCAGGACGAGCGCCGCGACGATCCGCTTGCTCGACAGCCACCCCTCGACCCGGTCGGCGTGGTCGCCGGTGAAGTACGGCAGACCGTGGTCGTCGAACCACGCCTCGATCTGCGTCGCGGTGTCGGCGGAGGGCACCACGGCCTAGAACGTCACTGGAAGCTCGTCGACGCCGAACACGAAGGACAGTTGGCGAAAGCTGAGCTCCTCCGGGGGCTTCGCGAGGGCCAGGTCGGGGAACCGGCGGAACAGTCGGGGCAGCGCGATCCTCAGCTCCATCCGGGCGAGCTCGGCGCCGATGCAGCGGTGGATCCCGTGTCCGAAGGCCAGGTGACCGCTCGGGGGCGTGCGATACAGGTCGAACTCGTCGGGGCGCTCCCCCGCCGAGGCGGGATCACGGTTGGCGCCGCTGAGCGATGCGAGGATGACGTCGCCGGCCTTGACGTCCTGGCCGAACAGCGTCATGTCCTGCTTCGCGAAGCGGGGGAAGGCCACCTGCACGACCGAGAGGTAGCGCAGCAGCTCCTCGACGACCCGGTCGACGTCCTCGGGTGATCCATTGCGGACCAGGTCGGCGTACGCCGGATCGCGAAGCAGCACGATCGTGCCGAGCGCGATCATGCCCGCCGTGGTCTCGTAGCCACCCGTGAAGATGCCGTCGGACAGCCCCGCGAGGTCGAAGTCGCTGATGGTGTCGCCCTCGGCGCGCACGATCTGGCCGATCAGCCCCGGGCCCGGCTCCTTGCGCTGGCGCGCCACCGCCTCGAACAGGAATCGGCGCTGGTCCGACACCGCGCCGAACGCCGCCGCGCCACCGTTCGTCGCATCGAAGCGGTCGCTGCCGAGCTTGGCGAACGCGTCACGGTCGGCGTAGTCCAGGCCCAGCAGTGCGCAGATCGTCAGGAACGGGATCGGGAACGCGACGTGCTTGGCGAGGTCGGCACCCGGCCCCTCGGCCTCCAGCGCGTCGAGCTGGGCGTCGACGAACTCGGTGACCATGGGCTCGAGCCGGGCCAGCCGGCGCATCGTGAACTCGGGGGTCACGATCTTGCGCAACCGGGTGTGCAGCGGTGGGTCGGTGAACCCCAGCCCACCGATGTCGTCGGCGGTCGCGGGACCGTCGCCGTGGAACAGGTGCCTGATGTCGTTGCTGTAGCTGTCACGGTCGGTCAGCACCGTGCGGGTCTCGTCGTGACCCGTCACGAGATAGGCCGTGAAGGTGAACGGGAGCTCGAGCTTGTGCATCGGCTCGGTGGCGCGCCACTCGGCGATCTCGGGCAGCGCGTCCATGCCCTGGCGCTGCAGGGGAATCTTGGTCCTGTCGGGGATGAACGACAACGCACTGAGGTCGATGCCGTTCTTCTGGATGCGTTTGACCAGGATCCGACCGACCCATCGACGGACGCTGCCCTTGACATTCACCACGCAGATGAAACTACACCGCGTGGTTGCGGCATCTGACCACTCGGTGGAGGGTGGTCCGAAAGCGTCGCGCCCGGCGCCACTCTCACGACGGGGATCCACATGACAACACAGACCAAGCAATCGGGCGAACCCACCGAGCTGAAGCGGGTCATGGGGCCGAAGCTCCTCCTGCTCTTCATCGTCGGCGACATCCTCGGCGCCGGCGTCTACGCCGTCACCGGTCAGATGGCCGGGCAGGTGGGCGGCGTGGTCTGGCTGCCGTTCCTCCTGGCTTTCGTCGTCGCAACGATCACGGCGTTGTCGTACCTGGAGCTGGTGACCAAGTATCCACAGGCCGCGGGTGCCGCGCTTTACACGCACAAGGCGTTCGGCATCCACTTCATCACGTTCATCGTGGCGTTCGCGGTGGTCTGCTCCGGCATCACGAGCGCCTCGACGGCCTCCGCGACCCTCGCGGGCTTCCTGACGGACGGACTGGCGATCAACGGCTGGATCGACGGACCCGTCGCGTCCGGGACCATCACGGCCATCGCGATGGGCTTCATGCTGCTGCTGGCGCTCGTCAACCTGCGGGGCGTCGGCGAGAGCGTCAAGTTCAACGTCGTCCTGACGCTCGTCGAGGTGACGGCGCTGGCGATCGTGATCGGGGTCGGCTTCTACGTCGTCCTCCGCGGTGACGGCGACCTCGGCCGGATCACGGTCTTCGACAGCGCCGACGACAAGGGGATGTTCCTCGCGGTGACCGCCGCGACGTCGATCGCGTTCTTCGCGATGGTCGGCTTCGAGGACGCCGTCAACATGGTCGAGGAGGTCGAGGAGCCGCGGAAGATCTTCCCGCGCGTCATGCTGACCGGCCTCGGCATTGCCGTCGTGCTCTACATGCTCGTCGCGATCTCGGTCGTCAGCGTGCTCACCTCGGACCAGATCACCAAGATCAACGAGGAGGAGGGCCGGGCGCTCCTGGCCGTCGTGTCGGTCGGCGCGCCGGACTTCCCGATCGACAAGGTCTTCCCGTTCCTCGCCGTCTTCGCAGTCGCCAACACCGCCCTGATCAACATGTTGATGGCCAGTCGTCTGATCTACGGCATGGCGAGGCAGGACGTGCTCCCCCGCCAGCTGGGCGCGGTGCTGCCCGGCCGCAAGACACCGTGGGCCGGCATCGCGTTCACGACGGCCCTGGCCCTCGGCCTGATCTTCTACGTCCAGCAGGATCCCGAGAGCGACGTCGTCGTCAACCTCGCGAGCGTCACGTCGTTGCTGCTCCTGTGCGTGTTCGCCGTCGTCAACGTCGCCTGCCTCGTGCTTCGCGGCAAGCGTCACGACGACATCAAGACGTTCTTCACGTCCCCCGGACCGCTGCCGTACCTCGGTGCCGTGCTGTGCCTCTTCCTGGTCGGTCCGTGGGTCGACCGTGATGCGATCGTCTACGAGATCGCCGCGGTCATGATGCTGATCGGCGTCGTGCTCTGGGCCGTGACCTTCGCGATCAACAAGGCCACCGGGCAGGGCAACAGCGCCTTCGAGGACGTCGACTCGCTGAGCGAGTGACGCGGTCCTCGAAGGCGCCGGGCGTCGGGCCGGGGTGGGCCCCAGCCTGAGTGCACCTAGTGCTTGGGCTCGCCCTCGGCCGTGAGGCCGGCCTTCTCGCGACGGCTCGACACCGTCAGGCTGACGATCGCCGTCACGGACAGGATGGCGACGATGACACCGAGGCTCATCAGCGTCGGGATCTCGTAGACCTTGACGTGCTCGCCGCCGTTGATGAACGGCACCTCGTTCTCGTGCAACGCGTGCAGGACGAGCTTGACGCCGATGAAGGCGAGGAGCACCGACAGGCCCTGCGACAGGTAGATGAGCCTCTTGAGCAGGTCACCCAGCAGGAAGTAGAGCTGGCGCAGACCCATCAGCGCGAACACGTTGGCCGTGAAGACCAGGTACGGCTCCTGGGTCAGACCGTAGATCGCCGGGATGGAGTCGAGCGCGAAGAGCAGGTCGGTCGTGCCGAGTGACAGGATGACGAGGAACATCGAGGTGATGTACGTCTTCTTGTTGTCCACGATGAAGAGCTTGAGGCCGTGCCACTCCTCCTTGACGTTGAAGAAGCGACGGGCGAAGCGTACGACCGCGTTCTCACCGTCGTCGTCATGCTCGGTGTCCTTGGCCAGCGTCCAGGCGGTGTAGAGCAGGAACGCGCCGAAGACGTAGAAGATCCAGGCGAAGTTGTTGATCGCGACCGCGCCCAGCGCGATGAAGATGGCGCGGAACACCAGGGCGATCACGATGCCGACCAGCAGGGCTTCCTGCTGCAGCTTCCTGGGCACCTTGAAGCTCGCCATGATGATGATGAAGATGAACAGGTTGTCGATCGACAGGCTGTACTCGGTCAGCCAGCCCGCGAAGAACTGCAGACCGAAGTCGCCGCCCTTCTGCCCCGGTCCCGGCGTCACGTCGTGGTGGACCATGACCCAGATGCCGAAGGCGATCGCCAGGCCGACGTAGCCGGCGAGGTAGATCGCGCACTCCTTGAGCGTCGGCTCGTGCGGCTTGCGGGCGACCACGATGATGTCGAACAGCAGCACGGCGATCGTGACGGTGATCGTCACGATCCACTCGGTCTGGGATACCGACATACCGATGTTCTCGGTAGCCGATGAAGCGGCAAGGGGTAGATGCACGGTGAATTCCTCCGGTCGTCAAGCACGCCGGAGGTCTCTTCCGCCGCGACAAGCGGCCCACAACACCGGGTGACTGCTGAGAATCACCGTGATGACGACACTGCGATCGAGGAATACTCCCCTCCGCGGACCATTCTTGCAGGCGCGGACGGGAGTCGCCCAATTGCGGCAGTCAGACCTCGTCGATCGCGCCCGTGGCAACGTCGAACACGAAACCGCGGATGTTGTCCTTCTTCGGGACGAACCCCCCATCATCGCCATCTGCCTGACCCGCCGGGCCCCGTGTCACCTGCTGCCATCGCGCGGCGGATCCGACGAGAGGTGCTAGGCGCCGACCTCGAGCCACACGGTGTGCGGCCAGCCGTCGGCCGGCTGCAGGGCGGGGTGCCCGAAGGCATCGGGGGGCGCCGTCTGCGGCTCGACGCAGACCGTGTCGGCCGGCTCGTCGTAGACGACCCACCAGCGCGCCGACGATCGCAGCGTCAGGCGCAGTGCGTCGGGCCAGGTCAGGACGGGCTCGGCGGCGAGGGCGAAGCAGTCGTCCCACGGCCCGGGCCGTGGCGCGACGAGCTCACCGGTGGGCAGGCCGTCGGCTCCGCGCTCGACCATCGTGGCGGGCCGGAGATCGGCCTCGAGCTCAGCACCGGTGTCCAGCCGGCGGCGGAACCACGGGTGCAGACCGATCGAGCACGGCCGGTCGGTCCCGTCGTCCCACGTCAGCTCGATCCGCAGACCCGCGTCGAGCAGGGCGTAGCGCAGGGTCGCGACGCCTCTGGTGGGCCACGGCGCACCCAGGTCGACGGCGTAGGTGCCCTCGCCGGTGCGTTCCCACGGGCGTACGTGTCCCAGCCCGTGCAACGCGTTGGGCCCGTCGACCTGCGGCAGCTGGTGCGTGACGCCGTCGGCCTCGACCCGACCGTCCCGGACCCGACCGGCCCACGGCACCATCGCGAAGATGCCGTCCGCAATGGCAGGGTCCACGCCGGGTTCCGAGGCGGTGGCGAGCACCTCGTGACCGTCGATCCGCAGGCTCGTCAGGCGGGCGCCCCGCTCGGGGTCGACGACAGCACGGACGCGTGAGTTCTCCAGGACGTCGGTCACGGGAACAGTCTGGACTAGACGCCTGCCCGCAGCATGCTGCGGAGCTCCTTCTTGAGGTCGCCGATCTCGTCGCGCAAGCGGGCAGCGACCTCGAACTGGAGCTCGGCCGCGGCGGCGCGCATCTGCTCGCTGAGCTGCTCGATCAGGTCGGCCAGCTCTCCGGACGGGAGATTGGCCAGGTCCGCGGTGTGACCCAGCGGAACCGGCGCGCCCTTGCGTCGCTTGTCCCCCGTCGCCGCGAGCAGCGTCGCGGTGTCGGCGTCCTCGCGGGCCAGCATGTCGGTGATGTCGCCGATCTTCTTGCGCAGCGGCGTCGGGTCGAGCCCGTGCTCGGTGTTGTAGGCAACCTGGATCTCCCGGCGACGGTTGGTCTCGTCGATCGCCCAGCCCATCGAGTCGGTGATCCGGTCGGCGTACATGATGACCTGGCCCGACACGTTGCGCGCCGCACGGCCGATGGTCTGGATGAGGGAGCGGCCCGAGCGCAGGAAGCCCTCCTTGTCGGCGTCGAGGATCGCGACGAGGCTGACCTCCGGGAGGTCCAGACCCTCGCGGAGCAGGTTGATGCCGACCAGCACGTCGTACTCGCCCATCCGCAGCTCCCGCAGGAGCTCGACACGGCGCAGCGTGTCGACCTCGCTGTGGAGGTAGCGGGTGCGGATGCCGGCCTCGAGCAGGTAGTCGGTCAGGTCCTCGGACATCTTCTTGGTCAGGGTCGTGACCAGAACCCGCTCCTCCTTGTCCGTGCGGGCGCGGATCTGGGTGATCAGGTCGTCGATCTGCCCCTTGGTCGGCTTGACGATGACCTCGGGGTCGACCAGGCCGGTCGGACGGATGATCTGCTGGACGACGTCATCCTTGACCTTCTCCATCTCGTAGTTGCCGGGCGTGGCCGACAGGTAGACGGTCTGCCCGATGCGCTCGAGGAACTCCGGCCACTTGAGCGGCCGGTTGTCCATCGCGCTCGGCAGCCGGAACCCGTGCTCGACGAGGGACCGCTTGCGGGACATGTCGCCCTCGTACATCGCGCCGATCTGCGGGATCGTCACGTGCGACTCGTCGACCACGAGAACGAAGTCCTCGGGGAAGTAGTCGAGCAGGCAGTGGCCGGGCGTGCCGGGCCCCCGCTGGTCCATGTGGCGCGAGTAGTTCTCGATGCCGGCGCAGGTGCCGACCTGCTGCATCATCTCGATGTCGTACGTCGTGCGCATCCGCAGCCGCTGCGCCTCGAGGAGCTTGCCGGCCCCCTCGAGCTCGGCGAGCCTCTCCTCGAGCTCGACCTGGATGGTCTCGATCGCGCGGTGCATCGTCGCCGGACCGGCGGCGTAGTGGGTCGCCGAGCCGACGAACAGCTCCTTGTCGTCGCTGAGGATCTCGCCGGTCAACGGGTGCAGCGTCATGAGCCGCTCGATCTCGTCGCCGAAGAACTCCACCCGTACCGCGTGCTCCTGGTAGACCGGGAAGATCTCGACGGTGTCGCCCTTGACCCGGAAGGTGCCGCGCGTGCTGCTGACGTCGTTGCGGACGTACTGGGCCTCGACCAGGGTGCGGAGGAGCTGCTCGCGTGGGAGCTCCTCGCCGACCTTGAAGCCGATCATCCGCTCGAGGTATTCCTGCGCCGAGCCGAGACCGTAGATGCACGAGACCGTCGCCACCACGATGACGTCGCGGCGGGTCAGCAGCGACCACGTGGCCGAGTGCCGCAGCCGCTCGACCTCCTCGTTGATCGAGGAGTCCTTCTCGATGTAGGTGTCGCTCT
>JAOPXL010000197.1 GCA_025965175.1 Aeromicrobium sp. | reverse complement strand
ACGACGTCGAGGCGGTCCGCGAGGGCCTGGCCGACGGCACGATCGACATCGTCGCGACCGATCACGCCCCGCACCCCATGGAGGACAAGGAGTGCGAGTGGTCCGCCGCCGCCTTCGGAATGCTCGGGCTCGAGACGGCACTGTCGGTCGTCCAGCAGACCATGGTCGACACGGGCCGCCTGACGTGGGAGCAGGTCGCCGACAAGATGTCGACCTAGCCCGCCGAGATCGGCCGGGTCACCAACCAGGGCCGACCGCTCGCGGTGGGGGAGCCAGCCAACCTCGTGCTGATCGATCCGGCCGCGACCCGCACGATCGACCCCCGCGACACCGCTTCGCTGTCGCGCAACAACCCGTACGCCGGACTGACCCTGCCGGGAGAGGTCGTCGCGACCTTCCTGCGCGGCAGACCGACCGTCCAGGACCGAGCCCTTGTGGAAGGTGTGATGGCATGACGACCGAGGCAATCCTCGTGCTCGAGGACGGGCGGGTCTTCCGCGGCGAGTCCTACGGCGCGATCGGCGAGACGATCGGCGAGATCGTGTTCTCCACCGGCATGACCGGCTACCAGGAGACGCTGACCGACCCGTCCTACAAGGGACAGATCGTGGCCATGACGGCCCCGCACATCGGCAACACAGGCGTCAACGACGAGGACTTCGAGTCCCGGCGCATCTGGGTCGACGGCTACGTCGTGCGTGACCCCGCCCGCGTGCGCAGCAGCTGGCGCTCCAGCCGCAGCCTCGACGAGGAGCTCGCGGCACAGGGCGTCGTGGGGATCTCGGGCGTCGACACCCGTGCACTGACCCGCCACCTGCGCGAGCGCGGGTCCATGCGGGCCGGCATCAGCTCGGCATCGACCGACCTCGGCGAGCTGCTGACCCGGGTCACCGCGGCCCCGGAGATGACGGGCGCGAGCTTCCTCGCGGATGTCACGACCCCCGAGGCGTACGTCGTCCCGGCCGTCGGCGAGAAGCGGTTCACCGTCGCCGCGATCGACCTGGGCATCAAGGGCATGACCCCCCGCCGGCTGGCCGAGCGGGGCGTCGAGGTGCACGTCCTGCCGGCGACGACCACGTACGAGGAGATCGCCGCGCTCGAGCCCGACGGCGTGTTCATGTCCAACGGCCCGGGTGACCCGGCCACCGCCGACCACGTCGTCGCGGTCCTCAAGCAGGTCCTCGCGGCCCGCACGCCCTACTTCGGCATCTGCCTCGGCAACCAGATCTTCGGCCGGGCGCTCGACCTGGGCACCTACAAGCTCGTCTACGGCCACCGAGGCATCAACCAGCCCGTGCAGGACCTCACGACCGGGAAGGTCGAGATCACGGCGCACAACCACGGCTTCGCGGTCGACGCGCCCACCGAGGGCACGTTCGAGACACCGTTCGGACCCGGCCGGGTCACGCACGTGTGCCTCAACGACGACGTCGTCGAGGGGCTCGCCCTGCTCGACCAGGCCGCCTTCAGCGTCCAGTACCACCCCGAGGCAGCGGCCGGCCCGCACGATGCGGCCTATCTCTTCGACCGATTTGTTGATCTTCTGAGTGCGAAGGCGGGTGTCTGATGCCGAAGCGCACTGATATCAAGAGCGTCCTGGTCATCGGTTCCGGCCCGATCGTCATCGGTCAGGCCTGCGAGTTCGACTACTCCGGCACCCAGGCCTGCCGAGTCCTGCAGGAAGAGGGCATCCGGGTCATCCTGATCAACTCCAACCCGGCGACGATCATGACCGACCCGGAGTTCGCCGACGCGACCTACATCGAGCCGATCACACCCGAGTACGTCGAGAAGGTCATCGCGCAGGAGCGCCCCGACGCGCTGCTCGCGACCCTCGGCGGGCAGACCGCGCTCAACGCCGCGATCCAGATGCACGAGGCCGGCGTCCTGGAGAAGTACAACGTCGAGCTCATCGGCGCCTCGATCGAGGCGATCGAGAAGGGGGAGAACCGCGAGACCTTCAAGCAGGTCGTCGCGACGCTTCCCCCCGAATGGGGCGCGGAGTCGGCCAACTCGATCATCTGCCACTCGATGCAGGACTGCCTCGACGGCGTGGAGGGCCTCGGCGGCTATCCCGTCGTCGTACGCCCGTCGTTCACGATGGGCGGGTCCGGCAGCGGCCTGGCGTACGACGAGGCCGACCTCCACCGGATCGCCGGCTCCGGGCTCGCGCTGAGCCCCACGACCGAGGTGCTCCTCGAGGAGTCGATCCTCGGCTGGAAGGAGTACGAGCTCGAGGTCATGCGCGACACGGCCGACAACGTCGTGATCGTCTGCTCGATCGAGAACTTCGACCCCATGGGCGTCCACACCGGCGACTCGATCACGGTCGCCCCGGCGATGACCCTGACCGACGTCGAGTACCAGCGCCTCCGCGACATCTCGATCGGCATCATCCGCGAGGTCGGCGTCGACACCGGCGGCTGCAACATCCAGTTCGCGGTCAACCCCGAGGACGGCCGCATCGTCGTCATCGAGATGAACCCGCGGGTCTCCCGCTCCTCGGCACTGGCCTCGAAGGCGACGGGCTTCCCGATCGCCAAGATCGCCG